>NZ_JANLIZ010000006.1:0-211749 GCF_024702055.1 Enterobacter sp. HG048 | reverse complement strand
CACCGACGGCGACCTGCGCCGCTGGCTGGTGGGCGGCGGCAGGCTGGAAACCAAAGTGTCGGACGCCATGACCAAAGGCGGGCTGACGCTGAACGCCGAGAGCCGCGCCATTGAAGCCAAAGAGGTGCTGATGAAGCGCAAAATCACCGCCGCACCGGTGGTGGATGATTCCGGCAGGCTGTGCGGCGCCATCAACCTGCAGGATTTCTATCAGGCCGGCATTATCTAACCCTTCAGTCCCAGACGCTTCGCCAGCCTGTGCAGGTTGGCGACGTCCATCTCCAGCGCCCGCGCGCACGCCGCCCAGCTGCGGTTATTCTGCTCCAGCGCGCGGGTAATCATCTGACGCTGAAACGCCTCCGTGGCTTCACGCAGATTTTCATTCGCTATCTCGGGTGCCGCCTGGGCGACAGCCGGTGCGGTTTCATCCTGCAGCGCAAAATGCCGCGCGTGGAGCACCACTTCATCACCCGAACGCGTCGCCCGCGCCAGCACCACCGCGCGGTGGATCGCATGCTCCAGCTCGCGCACGTTGCCCGGCCAGCCGTAGCTCAGCAGATGCGACCGTGCCCCCGGGCTCAGCACCACGCGGGAAAGCCCCATCCTGAGACGGCACTGCTCGCAGAAAAAGCCCGCCAGCAGCACCACGTCGTCCCCGCGCTCGCGCAGCGGCGGCACGGTAAGCGGGAACACGCTCAGGCGATGGAACAGGTCGGCGCGGAACTGCCCTGCCAGCACCGCTTCACGCAGGTCGCGGTTGGTGGCCGCCAGTACGCGAACGTCCACTCTGTGGCTGCGGTCATCCCCCACGCGCTGGATGTCGCCGTACTGCAGCACGCGCAGCAGCTTGGCCTGCAGCGACAGGGAGAGCTCGCCGATTTCATCCAGAAACAGCGTGCCGTTATCGGCCATTTCGAACTTGCCGCTGCGGTTGCTGATGGCCCCGGTAAACGCCCCTTTAACGTGACCAAAAAGCTCGCTTTCCGCCACGCTTTCCGGCAGCGCGGCGCAGTTGAGGTACACCAGCGGATTGACCGCGCGCGGCGACGCTTCGTGAATGGACTTCGCCACCAGCTCCTTACCGGTGCCGGTTTCCCCGAAGATCAGCACGTTCAAATCTGAGGCGGCGACAATCTCAATCTCTTTTTTGAGCTGCGCCATGCCCGGAGAGAGGCCGATCATCTCCGTGTGCGTCACCTGCTCAAACGCCGCCGGGCTGCCGGGAAGAATGTTCTGGCTCTCCAGCTGTTCAATCAGCAGGGCATTGTTCAGCGCCCCGGCGGCCAGGGCGGCAATCAGGCGCAGCTCTTCGTCGCTAAAGGTGTCGAACTGGTCCGGTGACAGGCCGTCAAGGGTCAGCGCGCCGATCAGGTTTTGTCCGGCAAATAAAGGCAGGCCGATACAGGCGTGCACCTTCAGGCTCTCCTGTCCGGGAATAAGCCCGTCGTACGGGTCGGGCAAGTCGCTGTCCGCCGGAAAGCGCACCACGTCACCCGCGCGGGCGATGGTTTCCAGACGCGGATGGCCCTCAAGGGTAAAACGCCGCCCGAGCACGTCCTTCGCCAGCCCGTCGATAGCCAGCGGAATAAACTGCCGCCCCTCGTAGCGCAGCAGCGCGGACGCATCGCACTCAAGCACGCGGCGCAGCGTGGAGATCAGCCGCTGAAAGCGGTCCTGATGGCCGATACCGGTCTGCAGCTCAATGGCGATCTTCGCCAGCACGTCTACGGAAAAGCTCATAGTGACCTCGCTGTCATTTTGACAATGCATGTTGTCATATTGACACTGCTTTTGATAGTCATAATGACTACCCACTACGGATCATAAAAGTATTAATTAAGTAAAATCAACAAATTAAAAACTGGCACGCAACTTGATATAGGCAAACCATCTTATTTGAAAATGCTGTATTACGTAGAGGTTGCTATGTCTATTCTGGTTAAAAATAACATTCATTGGGTGGGTCAACGTGACTGGGAAGTGCGCGATTTCCACGGGACGGAATACAAAACGCTGCGCGGCAGCAGCTACAATAGCTATCTCATCCGCGAAGATAAAAACGTGCTGATCGATACCGTCGATCATAAGTTCAGCCGCGAGTTCGTGCAGAACCTGCGTAGCAAAATCGACCTGGACGCCATCGACTACATCATCATCAACCACGCTGAAGAAGATCACGCCGGCGCGCTGACCGAGCTGATGTCCTACATTCCGAACACGCCGATCTACTGCACCACCAACGCCATCGACTCGATCAACGGCCACCACCACCATCCGGAGTGGAATTTCCACACCGTGAAAACCGGCGACGCGCTGGATATCGGCAACGGCAAGCAGCTGATCTTCGTGGAAACCCCGATGCTGCACTGGCCGGACAGCATGATGACCTACATGACCGGCGACGCGGTGCTGTTCAGCAACGACGCCTTCGGCCAGCACTACTGCGACGAACGCCTGTTCAACGACGAAGTGGACCAGACCGAGCTGTTCGAGCAGTGCCAGCGCTACTACGCCAACATCCTGACGCCGTTCAGCCGCCTGGTGACGCCAAAAATCACCGAGATCCTCGGCTTTAACCTGCCGGTGGATATGATTGCCACCTCCCACGGCGTGGTATGGCGTGAAAATCCAACCCAGATTGTGGAGCTCTACCTGAAATGGGCGGCGGACTATCAGGAAGACCGCATCACTATTTTCTACGACACCATGTCCAACAACACCCGCATGATGGCGGACGCCATTGCTCAGGGCATCAACGAAGTGGACCCCAACGTGGCGGTGAAAATCTTCAACGTGGCGCGCAGCGATAAGAACGAGGTATTGACCAACGTCTTCCGTTCTAAGGGCGTGCTGGTGGGCACCTCCACCATGAACAACGTGATGATGCCGAAAATTGCCGGTCTGGTAGAAGAGATGACCGGCCTACGTTTTCGCAACAAGCGCGCCAGCGCCTTTGGCTCCCACGGCTGGAGCGGCGGCGCGGTGGACCGTCTGTCTACGCGTCTGCAGGATGCGGGCTTTGAGATGTCTCTCAGCCTGAAGGCGAAATGGCGTCCGGATATCAACGCCCTGGAGATCTGCCGCCAGCACGGTCGCGACATTGCCCGTCAGTGGGCGCTCGCACCGCTGCCGGAAGCGGCGGCAAAACCAAGCGGAAAGCAGGACGCCTGCCCTGCCGCGGAAGCCGCCGATCCCGGACCGCGCATGCAGTGCAGCGTCTGCCAGTGGATCTACGACCCGGCGCTGGGCGAGCCGCTGCAGGATGTCGCGCCGGGCACGCCGTGGAGTGACGTGCCGGACAATTTCCTCTGCCCGGAATGTTCCCTCGGGAAAGACGTCTTTGACGAACTGGGTACGGAGGCAAAATGAGCAACGGAATCGTCATCATCGGCTCGGGCTTTGCCGCCCGCCAGCTGGTGAAAAACATCCGCAAGCAGGATGCAAGCGTGCCGCTGACGGTGATTGCCGCCGACAGCATGGACGAGTACAACAAGCCTGACTTAAGCCACGTGATTAGTCAGAATCAGCGTGCCGAAGACCTCACCCGCCAGACGGCGGGGGAGTTCGCCGAACAGTTTAACCTGCGTCTGTTTCCCTACACCTGGGTCACCGACATCGACGCAGAGGCTCGCGTGGTAAAAGCTAAAGAGAAAACCTGGCAGTACGACAGGCTGGTGCTGGCCACGGGTGCCTCTGCGTTTGTGCCGCCGGTTGAGGGCCGCGAGCTGACGATCACCCTCAACAGCCAGCAGGAGTATCAGGCCAGCGAAACGGCGCTTCGCGACGCACAGCGCGTGATGATTGTCGGCGGCGGGCTGATAGGCACCGAGCTGGCAATGGATTTCTGCCGGGCGGGTAAATCCGTGACTCTGGTCGACCACGCGGCAAGCATTCTGTCGTCGCTGATGCCCGCAGAAGTAAGCAGTCGCTTACAGCATCGCCTGACCGACATGGGGGTGCATCTACTGTTGAAATCGCAGCTGCAAAGCCTGAGTAAAACCGAAGGCGGCATTCTTGCCACGCTCGATCGCAGCCGCAGCGTTGAAGTGGATGTCGTGGTTGCCGCAACGGGCCTGCGCCCGGAAACCGCGCTGGCGCATCGAGCAGGCGCCGAAATACAGCGTGGCGTGAAGGTAAATAGCTACCTGCAAACCACGCAACCTGATATTTACGCGTTAGGCGACTGCGCTGAAATTAACGGTCAGGCACTGCCCTTTTTACAGCCAATTCAATTAAGCGCGATGTATCTGGCGAAAAACCTGCTCGGCGAAAACGCGCCGCTGAAATTACCCGCCATGCTGATTAAAGTCAAAACGCCGGAATTACCGCTGCATCTTGCCGGTGAAACGCAGCGTCAGGATCTGAACTGGCAAATTACCCTCGAACCGCAGGGAATGGTCGCGCGCGGCGCGGATAACGAGGGTCAGCTTCGCGCTTTTGTGGTTAGTGAAGACCGGATGAAGGAGGCTTTCGCTCTGCTGAAACAGTTACCTGCTTAACCCTCGCTTTGCCGGGCGGCGCTTCGTTTACCCGGCCAACAACAAGTCTACGCAGAGTTAACCTTTGAATTTTATTATTCACCGCCCCGATATTCCGGGGCTTTTTCTTACGCATTCTATTCATCAAATAAATGCAAAGCAGATATATCATCGCCATCAATCCCTTATTTATTATTTTCGTAAATGCTTTACTATGAAACAGCTTAAAAACATCATCCAGTTTTATTATTGGCAGCCAACTCAGTCTGAATAGATATCATCAGCAGGAGGCAAATCATGGCGAATTTTTATAAATAACTCAATTATCTTTATCGCTATTTCACACAAGCGAAGAATGCGGAATATATTTTGTTCCGCAAAAGTCCTATATTTTCAGCATCTTTTTATCGGTATGCCGCTATGCGCCAGCCATCGAGGAAGTCGCGGAGGTTGCGCCGTGCAGGAGCCGGTTCAGGAACGTACCACCAGCGCGTCGTAGCCGCGCCAGCGGTAGTTGACCATGGAGATCAGCCAGCAGGCGACAAACAGCCCAACCACCACAAACCCGGCGTTGCCCAGATTGTCGTTTACCGCGCCAATCAGATCCCACACGCCGCCGCTGAGGGCAAATTTGTCCATCAGCAGACCCAGCGCTTCCAGCCCGCCGATAAACAGCGCCACCACCACGGAGGTGCCGGTGATGGTCATGTTGTAGTAGAGCTTGCGCTGCGGCTTGTTGAACGCCCAGCCGTAGGCACCGACCATCAACAGGTTATCGAGGGTATCCACCAGCGCCATGCCGCTGGCGAAGAGCGCCGGGAAGACCATGATTGACCACACCGACATCCCGCTTGACGCGCTGGCGGCAGAGATCCCCAGCACGCCAATCTCGGTGGCCGTATCAAAGCCGAGGCCAAACAGGAAACCGACCAGGTACATCTGCCAGCTTTTATTCACCAGGCGGAAGGTTTTGCCAAACAGCCAGTTCATGACGCCACCCTGGGCAGGGAGCGTGATGTCGCCCTGCACGGGCCTGCCCTGCTTCAGCGCCTGAAAACTGCGCCAGACGCCGCGCAGGATCACCATGTTCACCAGCGCCATCGCCAGCAGGAAGGTGGCGGACACGGCGGTGCCAATCAGGCTGCCGGTTTCGTGGAACCACTCCATGTTTTTCTGAAACGCCGTCGCGGTCGCGGCGATAGCAATGGAGGCCAGCACCACGATGGTGGAGTGCCCCAGCGAGAACCACGCCCCCACGCCGGACGGACGTTTGCCCTGCTGCATCATCTTACGCGTCACGGTATCAATGGCCGCAATGTGGTCAGCGTCCACCGCGTGACGCAGCCCGTAGCACCACGCCAGCAGGCTGGCGGCCATCAGCGCCGTGCTGCCGCTAAAAGCGTGCCATGCCCATCCCCAGGCCAGCAGGTTTGCCATTACCAGAGCCAGCAGCAGAAGCGCGGCGCGAGGTTCATTGCGTAAGAGTCGTAACATTTTAAGTCCTTTGTGAACATGACCGGGCAGCGGCGATCGCCGCCTGCCCGAAGGAGATCGCTCCGTCACCTGCGGGCAGGCGCGAAGGAAAAAGAAGCGTAAAGTCAGAAAGATAATGACGCAGGCGCGCGCGCAGCAGACGATTGTGCAGCACGCCTCCGCTGAGACAGATTGTCGACAGCGACAGGCGTCGGGCATGGCGCGCGGCGAGTTCCGCCAGCCCTTTTGCCAGCGCGTCGTGAAACGCCCACGCGCGCTCGCAGGGCTCAGCCTGCCAGGCAAGCCACTGCTGCCAGAAATGCGCGAGGTTATCCACGTTCAGCTTCACCGGATGGTCGACACCCGAACACTGCGAAGCCAGCGCTTCCAGCCGGCAGGCCGCTTCACCTTCCCAGGATTGGGTTTCGATGCCCAGCGCGCAGGCGACCGCATCAAACAGGCGACCACAGGACGAGGCCTGCGGCGCGTTGATGCCGCGCCGGATCGCCGTTGCCAGCAGCGGCCAGTTTTCACGCTGAACCGCGCGCGTTTCCGGGTACTGCTGCCAGTCAGGGACAAACGCCAGGCAGTGGGCGAGCAGATTTCGCCACGGCTGCCGCGCCGCCAGATCGCCCCCCGGCAGCGCAACGGCAGGCAGCCCGCCCAGACGCTCGCACGCGAAATAGCTCACCCGCAGGCACTCCCCGCCCCACAGCGCGCCGTTCTCGCCCATGCCGATCCCGTCCAGCGTCAGAGCAATCGCGTCTCCGCCGTCCAGCGACCAGCCGTTCTCCGCCAGGCACGCCGCCGCATGGGCGTGATGGTGCAGTACGGTTTCGACCGGCAGTCCCTGCGCCTGCGCCCACCGTTGTGTGCGATAGCCCGGATGGGCGTCGCACACCACGCGCTTCGGCTGGAAGGCGTAAATTTTCTGCATCAGCGAGAGCGCGCCTCGCCACTGCGCTTCGACGCCCTCGTCACCGAGATCGCCAAAATGCTGGCTCAGCACCGCCTGGCTGCCACGCACCAGGCAGAAGGTGTTTTTCATCTCCGCGCCGGTGCATAGCATGGCGGGGATATTCTCAAAACCCGCAGGCAACGTGACGGCATCGGGCACAAAACCGCGCGCGCGGCGAAGCATCGTGCCGTCGCGATCCATCACCGAATCGTCCATCCGCTGCAGGATATCGCGGTTATGCAGCAGGAAGCCGTCCGCGATGTCGCCGAGCTCATCCAGCGCCTGCTGGTTGGTCATGGCAGGCGGTCTGCCGCTGAGGTTGCCGGAAGTCATCACCAGCGGGCGCTGGAAGTCCATCATCAGCAAATGTTGCAGCGGGTTAGCGGGAAGCATGATGCCAATACAATCGAGCCCCGGAGCAATCCCTTCGGGAAACCCGGGAAGCGAGGCTTTTGGGGTCAGCACAATCGGCGCTGCGGAGGAGCGTAACAGCGTCTGGATCGCCTCCGGCACGCCGTCCGCGTTTGGGATCATCACCGCCAGCGGCTTCGCGGGACGCTGCTTGCGCGCCCGAAGCGTCGCGACCGCCTGCGGATTACGCGCGTCGCAGACGAGATGAAAACCGCCCAGCCCTTTGACCGCGACTATACCGCCGCTTTTCAGCATCGCCACCGCCGAGCTCAGCGCAGCCTCACGGGAAGCGGTGTTGTCGCCCGCACGCCATTCCAGCGCTGGCCCGCAGTCCGCGCAGGCTACGGGCTGGGCGTGAAAGCGGCGGTCAGCAGGGTTACGGTACTCCGCTTCGCACGGCACGCAGAGGGGAAATGCGGCCATTGACGTGGCCGGACGGTCATAGGGCATCGCGCGGATAATGGTAAACCGCGGCCCGCAGTGCGTGCAGTTGATAAACGGATAGCGATAGCGGCGCTCGCCAGGGTCGCGCATTTCAGCCAGGCACGCCGGACAGGTCGCGGCGTCGGGGACAATCTGCGTGTCCATCGTCCCGCCCGCGCTGTGGCGGATGGTAAAGTCCTCCGGCACGTGCGCCCACGTAAACGGCTGCGTTTCAACGTGGTCAATGCGTGCCAGCGGCGGACAGTCCTGATGCAGCCTCGCGGTAAAGGCCCCCCCATTACCCGCGAGGCGCACCAGCACGCCCTCTCCATCATTGCAGACGTCACCGGTCAACTGAAGCGCCTGCGCCAGCTGCCAGACGAAGGGGCGAAACCCTACGCCCTGCACTTTACCGCGCACGCGCAGCTGTACGCCGTTGCTGCACATACGGTTCAGAACAGCAGCGATGACGACGTGTCGAATGCCGCACGACGGCGCTTTTCGGCGCTCATCTGCTCAAGCTTGTCGCGATCCACGCAGACCAGCGCGTGCGTCGGGCAGGCTTCCATGCAGGCCGGACCGGCGTCGCGGTGGTAGCACAGGTCGCATTTGTTGGCTTCGGCTTTGTCCGCGCGCACGCTCAGCCCCATGCCGCTGTTGCGCACCACCGGACGGACAACCACCTCCATCGCGCCGTACGGACAGGCGACCACGCAGGTTTTGCAGCCAATGCAGCGCTCCTGCATCACGTGCACAAAGCCTTTCTCGCGTTTAATCGCCCCGTTCGGGCAGACGTTCGCACACGGTGCGTCTTCGCACTGGCGACAGATGGCGGCGGTGGAAATATTCACGCCTTTGATGACGTGGATACGCGGCAGGAAGGTGTCAGGGGTAAGCGACGCGCAGTCCTGCTCCGCCTGATGGGAAACCACGCACGCCACTTCACAGGTACGGCAACCAATACACTTACTCGCATCGGCCATAATAAAACGGTTCATCTGCTTCTCCAGCATTACAGTTATGCGCGGAGATATTCATAAACCGTGCCAATAATTAACTTATTGATTTCATATGAATTTAAAAAATACGGAGGCGCTGTCATCGTCACTTATGACGATGACAGCTGTCGACATCAGCGGTGCGGGCCGTCAATAACGGAGTCGCGCAGGACAAGCTCGCCGGAGAAGGTTTGCTGATACTTAAACTCACCGCCGTCGAGCATGAAGATCAGGCGGCTGATGGTCTCTTTGATCATCTCCGTTACCGGGATGCGGACGCTGGAAAGCGACGGCACGATGTAAGGCGCGATAGCCACGTCGTCAAAACCGATCACCGACACCGCGTCCGGTGCGGCCACGCCGCTGTCGTGCAGCTGCTTCATGGCGCCGATCGCCATGTCGTCATTACTCGCCACCAGCGCCGTAAACCGTTCACCGCGCGCAAGCAGTTCGGCAACCGCCGCCGCGCCGCTGGCGGGGTTCCACTTCCCGCGCGCCATAAGGCCCTCGCGCAGCGGAATACCGTGCTGCGCCAGCGCGTCCTTGTAGCCGGAGAGACGCTCAACCCCGGTGGGAGAATCCAGCGAGCCGGTGATAAACGCGATCTCCCGGTGCCCTTTCGCAATCAGCTGCGACACCGCCTCCTGGCTGGAGGCTTTATGATCTGACCAGACGCAGTGGCTGCTGTTTTTCCGCAGGCGACGGTTGAGCACCATGATGGGCTGCTCGCACTTCTCGACGATCTCATCCATCTCTTCCACGCTCAGAAAACGCGGATAGATAATCACCGCGTCGCAGCGCATATCGAGCAGGTACTGGATCGCCTCGCGCTCTTCATCCGCGCTGTGCTTGCCGTCCGCGAGGATCAGCTGCCGCCCCTTTTCTTCCGTCATGCGCGCGGCGTGAAACAGCAGTTCGCTAAAGTAGACGCCGTGATAGAGGGTGTTCGTCACCACCAGTCCCAGCGTCTGGGTACGTTTGGTTGCCAGGTTTCGCGCCAGCAAATTCGGGCGATAGCCGCTCTCTTCAATGGCCTGAAACACCCGGTCTTTGGTCTCCTGGCTGACGTAGCCATTTCCCGACAGCACCCGGGACACCGTGGCTTTCGAAACGCCTGCCCGCTTCGCCACTTCAAGCATCGTGGTCATGTTGTTATTCCATCTGAATCTGATGAAGCGCAGTGTACTGCACTGCAAAAAAATTGTCGCAGCGGTGAAATCACGCTTTCGATACCCCATTGAGATCTGCATCACGAAACGAAAAAATGGTCAAAAAGCGATCTTGTTTCATTCATAGAAACTCATGATGATTATGTGGAACCGGTTTCCTACATGTCTCACAACAATAACAGGATCACATCCGATGGCCAAAAACTACGCTGCGCTGGCGAACGACGTTATCAGCGCGCTGGGCGGCAAAGAGAACATCGTCGCCGTCACCCACTGCATGACGCGTCTGCGTTTCGTACTGAAAGACGAAAGCCTGACCGACGCTGCGCGCCTGAAAAGCATCAGCGGCGTGCTCGGCGTGGTGCGCAACGACAACCAGTGCCAGGTGATTATTGGCAACACGGTTTCACAGGCGTACCGCGAAGTGGTGAGCCTGCTGCCCACGGACCTGCAGCCCGCAGTGCCGGAAGGTCCGCAGAAGATGACCTTACGCCGAATTGGCGCCGGGATCCTCGACGCGCTGATCGGCACCATGTCCCCGCTAATCCCGGCGATCATCGGCGGCTCGATGGTCAAGCTGCTGGCAATGATCCTCGAGATGACCGGTGTGCTGCCAAAAGGCGCGCCGACGCTCACTATTCTGACCGTCATCGGCGACGGTGCCTTCTTCTTCCTGCCGCTGATGGTGGCAGCCTCGGCGGCGGTGAAATTCAAAACCAACATGTCGCTGGCCATCGCCATTGCCGGCGTGCTGGTGCACCCGAGCTTTATCGAGCTGATGGCGAAAGCCGCACAGGGCGAGCACGTTGAGTTCGCCTTCATTCCGGTGACGGCGGTGAAGTACACCTACACCGTCATCCCGGCGCTGGTGATGACCTGGTGCCTGTCATACATCGAACGCTGGGTGGATCGCATTACCCCGGCGGTGACGAAAAACTTCCTCAAGCCGATGCTGATCGTGCTGATTGCCGCCCCGCTCGCCATCGTGCTGATTGGCCCGCTGGGGATCTGGATCGGTAGCGCCATCTCCGCGCTGGTCTACACCATTCACGGCTACCTGGGCTGGCTCTCCGTCGCCATCATGGGCGCGCTCTGGCCGCTGCTGGTGATGACCGGGATGCATCGCGTGTTTACGCCAACCATCATTCAGACCATTGCCGAAACGGGCAAGGAAGGGATGGTGATGCCGTCGGAAATCGGCGCCAACCTGTCGCTCGGCGGCTCGTCGCTGGCGGTGGCGTGGAAAACCAAAAACCCGGAGCTGCGCCAGACGGCGCTGGCGGCGGCGGCCTCCGCCATTATGGCGGGGATCTCTGAACCGGCCCTGTATGGCGTGGCGGTGCGTCTGAAACGTCCGCTGATTGCGAGCCTGATCAGCGGCTTTATCTGCGGGGCGGTCGCCGGCATGGCCGGTCTTGCCAGCCACTCGATGGCGGCACCGGGGCTGTTCACCAGCGTGCAGTTCTTCGACCCGGCGAACCCGATGACCATCGTCTGGGTGTTCGGCGTGATGGGACTGGCAGTCGTGCTGTCGTTTGTTCTGACCCTGCTTTTAGGGTTTGAGGATATCCCGGTCGAAGACGAGGCTGAAAAAGCGCGCGCCCTGCAGACCGCACCGGTACAGAACAACGCAGCAAAAGCATAAATTGAAAGCGAGGTAAGAATGTCTGTTTTTCCACAAGGATTTTTATGGGGCGGCGCGCTTGCCGCCAACCAGAGTGAAGGTGCTTACCGTGAAGGCGGCAAAGGACTGACGACGGTCGATATGATCCCCCACGGCGCGAATCGCCTGGCGGTGAAGATCGGTAAGGAAAAGCGTTTCTCGCTGCGTGACGACGAGTTCTACCCGAGCCACGAAGCGATTGATTTTTACCATCGCTATAAAGAAGACATCGCCCTGATGGCGGAGATGGGCTTTACGGTGTTCCGCACCTCAATTGCCTGGAGCCGCCTCTACCCGAACGGCGACGAACCATTGCCGAACAAAGAGGGCATTGCCTTCTATCGCGCGGTGTTCGAGGAGTGCAAAAAGTACAACATCGAGCCGCTGGTAACGCTCTGCCACTTCGACGTGCCGATGCACCTGGTGACGGAATACGGCTCGTGGCGCAACCGCAGGATGGTCGATTTCTTCGCCCGCTACGCCCGCACCTGCTTTGAAGAATTTAACGGGCTGGTGAAATACTGGCTGACCTTCAACGAAATCAACATCATGCTGCACAGCCCGTTCTCCGGCGCGGGGCTGGTGTTTGAGGAAGGTGAAAACGAAGACCAGGTGAAATACCAGGCCGCGCACCACGAGCTGGTGGCAAGCGCGCTGGCGACCAAAATCGCCCACGAGGTGAACCCGGAAAACCTGGTCGGCTGCATGCTGGCGGGCGGAAATTTCTACCCGTACTCCTGCAAGCCGGAAGACGTGTGGATGGCGCTGGAGAAAGACCGCGAGAACCTGTTCTTTATCGACGTGCAGGCGCGCGGCAGCTACCCGGCCTACTCCGCCCGCGTGTTCCGCGAGAAAGGCGTGGTGATTGTGAAAGATCCGGGCGACGACGACCTGTTAAAGAACACCGTCGACTTTGTCTCGTTCAGCTATTACGCCTCGCGCTGCGCGTCGGCGGACATGAACGCGGGCAACACCAGCGCGGCGAACATCGTGAAGTCCCTGCGTAACCCGCATATTCAGGTGAGCAAATGGGGCTGGGGCATCGACCCGCTCGGCCTGCGCATCACCATGAACATGATGTACGACCGCTACCAGAAGCCGCTGTTCCTGGTGGAAAACGGCCTCGGGGCGAAGGACGAGATTGACGTCAACGGCGAGATCAACGATGACTACCGCATCAGCTACCTGCGCGAGCACATCCGCGCGATGGGCGACGCGATCGAGGACGGCGTGCCGCTGATGGGCTACACCACCTGGGGCTGTATCGACCTGGTGTCGGCCTCAACGGGCGAAATGAGCAAGCGCTACGGGTTTGTGTACGTTGACCGCGACGACGCAGGGAACGGCACGCTGGACAGAAAACGCAAGAAATCGTTCTGGTGGTATAAGAAGGTGATTGCGAGTAACGGGGCGGATCTCGAGTAGCCTGTTGCCCTCTCCCACAGGGAGAGGGGTTTGGCGCCGCTCAGAGCTGAGAAAAACCCCCATCCCCAACCCACTCCGCAAGCCGTGAATACACCACGTCCACCGCCTCTTTCACCGGCGGCGTCATCGGGTAATAAAACCCCACGATGTCCGGCTGAATCCCCAAAAACAGCACCTCGCCCACGTCGTCTTTAATCTGATCGACCAGGTAGTTCAGCGGCATATTGTGGGTGGTCATCATAAACATCTCGGCGATGTCGTCCGGGTCAATCAGGCGGATCTCACCGGGGTTGAGCCCCATATCGGTGGCATCGACGATTAACAGCCTCTCCGGACGCAGCTCGCGGATGGCGACCACGTCGTTTTCCGGCGCGCTGCCACCGTCAATCACCACCCAATTACCCTGCGGATTCGCGGAGCACATCTCTGCCAGCAGCGGGCCCGCGCCGTCGTCGCCCATCATGCTGTTGCCGACACACAGTAAAACGTCAGTCACGTAATCTCCTCACCATCAGGTAGATGGCGCTCTCCTGATGAATATCGTGCAGCATGCCGAGCAGCGTTTTGCTCCACGCCTGCTGCTCGGGGGTTTGCCTGCCGAGCGCCGCGTCAAAGGCGTTGGCGAGCATCGCAATGTGGTTGGCGTCGATGACGATCTCGCCGTACTTCGGCACGCCCTCCATTTTGCGCCGCGCCGTGCTGCCCTCCTCCAGCGTGGCGATCCACGCCAGGTATTCCGGCCACGGGCAGCTCAGCGCGGCCTCCAGGCAGTCAATCACCCCGAGATGGTGCCCAATCGCCAGGCTGTAATAGACCACCTGCTGCGCCGCATCCGGCGTGGCATCGTTCTCATCAATAAACTTACGGCTCAGTTGGCTGAACACCACCGTTTCACTCATCGGATACGCGCCTCATCCACGATGCTGTTCAGGTTCGCCACGATCTCACTGAGACGGGGATCGTTCTCGGCCTCCAGCCAGCGCGCCACCTGATGGTCGCCCTGACTCAGCAGGCGCAGATAATCATCGGCAATCTGACGCCCGTAACGATAGCCCGCCAGCCTGCGCGCCGTGCGGTCAATCTTCACCCGCAGCGGCTGGACCATGTCCGGGTGCAGAATGGCCGCCGGCCGGTTGTCCAGCTCGCCCGGCTCGCGCGCGTGGATTTTCTGCTCCAGCAGGCCAAGCGCCATCGCGAAGCCGTACAGCGTCGCGGCAGGCGTCGGCGGACAGCCCGGAATGTAGACGTCCACCGGCACGATTTTGTCGGTGCCGCCCCAGACGCAGTAGAGGTCGTGGAAAATGCCGCCGCTATTGCCGCAGGCGCCGTAGGAGATGCAGATTTTCGGGTCCGGCGCGGATTGCCAGGCGCGCAGCGCGGGGGATCGCATGGCGCGGGTGACGGCCCCGGTAAACAGCAGAATGTCCGCATGACGCGGGGACGGCACCACTTTGATGCCGAAGCGCTCGGCGTCAAATAGCGGCGACAGCGTAGCGAAGATCTCAATCTCGCAGCCGTTGCAGCCGCCGCAGTCCACGCGGTAGACGTAGGCCGAGCGTTTGATTTTTTTCAGCAGCGATGCCTTCATGCTGGCGATGGACTCCTCCACCGTCATCGGCACCGGAATGCCGTTAGCGTCGCGCGGGCCGAGTAAGTTTTCCATCAGCTGGCCTCTCTCATATGGCGGGTGATATCAATACGGTCGGACGGCAGCAGGCACTTCTGACGCTTGCACTCCGGGCAGGTTTCAAAGCTTTCGCGGTGGTGCTCCGCGCGAGCGTCGCCGTTGTGCTGCAGCAGCGCGATGGCGTAGTCGATCTCTTTTTGCACGGCGAACGGGCGCCTGCAGACGCGGCAGCTGCAAAGGTCAAAGCGCGACTGCTGCAGAAAATCCTCTTTCTTCCACACCGCCAGCTCGTACTCCTGCGACAGGCGAATGGCGACAGTCGGGCAGACCTCCTCGCAGCGGCCGCAGAAGATGCAGCGCCCGAGGTTAAACTGCCAGGCCAGCTCGCCGGTTTTGAGATCCGTTTCCACCGTTAAGGCGTTCGACGGACAGGCATTCACGCAGGCCGCGCAGCCGATGCACTGCTGCGGGTTGTGCTCCGGCTTGCCGCGAAAGTTTTTATCCACCGGCATCGGCTCCAGCGGATAGCTGCTGGTCTGCGTGCCGGTTTTGATCGCTTTTTTGATAAAGGTAAACATGGCGAGTCCTTATTTCAGCGGCGAGTTCTTACGCTCGATGCTGTAGCGCTCAAGCTCTTTGTACGGCACTACCTGGCTTTTTTTCTTACGCACGTCCACAACGGTCATGCGGTCGGTGCAGGAGTAGCACGGGTCGAGGCTGCCGATGATCAGCGGCGCATCGGATACGGTGTTACCGCGCAGCATATAGCGCAGGGTTGGCCAGTTGGCGTAGGTGGCCGCACGGCAGCGCCAGCGGTAGAGCTTCTGGTTGTCGCCGGTCATGCTCCAGTGGATATCGTCCCCGCGCGGCGCTTCGGCAAAGCCGAGGGCAAAGCGGTTCGGAATGTAGGTAAAGCCCTCCACCATCAGCGGGCCGCCGGGAAGGTTATCGAGGCCGAAGTCGATCATGTTCAGGGCGGTGAACACCTCGTTAATGCGCACCCTGAGTCGCGAGATGACGTCGCAGCCCTGCTCGCTGTGCACGGTCATCGGCAGCAGGCCGTAGCCGACGAACGGGTGATCGGCACGGGTGTCGCGGGCGTGGCCGCTGGCGCGCACCATCGGGCCGACGTTGCTGAAGTCGCGGGCAATTTCCGGGTCAAGACGGCCGATGCCGACGGTGCGCTGCTCGATGTTTGGCGTGCTGAGCAGCATGTCCACCAGCTCCTGCACGTCGCGGCGCATCTGCTGCGCCAGCTGGCGGGTCTGGATCATGTCGTCCTTCAGCAGGTCGCGGCGGATCCCGCCGATCAGGTTCAGGCCGTAGGTTTTACGCGCCCCGGTGAGGATCTCCGCCATCTTCATTGACGCTTCACGCACGCGGAAGAACTGCATAAACCCGGAGTCAAAGCCGACGAAGTGGCAGGCCAGGCCGAGGTTCAGCAGGTGCGAGTGCAGACGCTCCACCTCCAGCAGAATGGCGCGGATCATCTGCGCGCGCTCCGGCACCACGATCCCCATGCCATTCTCCACCGAGGTGGTATAGGCGGTGCTGTGGGCGAAGCCGCAGATACCGCACACGCGGTCAGAGAGGAATGTCACCTCGTTGTAGCCCATGCGGGTTTCCGCCAGCTTTTCCATCCCGCGATGGACGTAGAACAGGCGGTAGTCGGCGTCGATGATGTTTTCGCCGTCGACGAACAGACGGAAGTGGCCCGGTTCGTCTGAGGTGACGTGCAGCGGGCCGATCGGCACCACGTTGTTCTTCTTGCTGCCCAGCTCGTTGATAAACTCGTAGGTTTCGCTGTCGGTGGTCGGCGCCGGGCGCTGGCGGTAGTCCATGCTGTCTTTGCGCAGCGGGTAGAGTTCGTCCGGCCAGTCGTCCGGCAGCACCAGGCGGCGCTCGTCCGGCAGGCCGACCGGCACCAGGCCGTACATGTCGCGCACTTCGCGCTCGCCCCAGACGGCGGCGGGCACGCGCGGCGTGACGGACGGGTATTCCGGCTTAGACGGGTCGACTTCGACGCGCACGGTGAGCCAGCACTTTTCGCCCTGCTCCATCGACATCACGTAGTACACGGCGTAATTGCCGCACAGCTGGCGCTCGTCGTTGCCGAACAGCACCGACAGCCAGCCGCCCTGCTGGTAGTACAGAAACTCGACCACTTCCGGCAGATAGTTCACCTTAATGGTGACGGTTACCTGGTCTTTGGTTTGCCAGGACTCCTCTAGCACCACGCCGGGGAAAGCCTGATGCAACGCGGCGAGATACTGCTGGCCTTTCTTTTCTTCAGACATAAATACTCTCTTTAATCACGCCACCAGCAAGGAGACGAACGCTAAAAATGCAAAACCAAAACCGGCCCAGGTGATGCGCGACGTTTCGACAAAACGCAGGCGCGCCATGCTGTTTTCAAACAGGGCAATCACCAGCACGCCGATCAGCAGCTTGAGGGCGGCAACCACGACGGCCAGCACCAGACCGCCTGCGGAGAAGTGCGTCATCTGCCCCCACGGGAAGAAGACGCCGACAAACATCTGCAGCACCACCAGCTGTTTGAGGCTGATGCCCCACTTCAGCACCGCGAAGCCGTAGCCGCTGTATTCGGTAAGCGGCCCTTCCTGCAGCTCCTGCTCGGCTTCCGCGAGGTCGAACGGCAGTTTGCCCATCTCAATAAACGTGGCGAACGCGCAGGCGCACAGCGCCAGCACCAGCGGGATCGAGCGCGCCACCGGCCAGTGGTAAACGGTGTGGGTGATAAAGCTGATGTGGGTAGAGCCCGCGACCTGCGCGGCGACCCACAGCCCCAGCAGCAGGATCGGCTCCACCAGTACGCCGAGCATTGCCTCGCGGCTGGCACCGATGCCGGTAAACGGGCTCCCGGTGTCCAGGCCCGCAATCGCAAAGAAGAAGCGGGCGATGGCGAAGAGGTAAATCAGCGTGATCAGATCGCCAAGCACGGGCAGCGGCGACGCCACCGTCACCACCGGCAGCGCGGTGGCGATGGTCAGCATCACGCCCACCATCACAAACGGCGTCAGGCGGAAGACCCAGCCTGCGGCATCCGGCGCAACGCTCTGACGGGAGAGCAGCTTGAAGAGATCGCGGTATTCCTGAAGCACCCCAGGCCCGCGACGGTTGTGCATCCGGGCGCGCGCCACGCGCGTGATGCCCGACAGCAGCGGCGCGGCGGCGAACAGCACCAGCGCCTGAAGAATTGCCAGTAACAGACTCATGTCAGGCTCCTCGTGAAATCACAATGACCACCAGCACAGCTAGCTCGATGACCGCCAGACGGCGGAACAGCACGGGTGCGGCGGCACTCTGCCAGCCGGGTACCCAGTCCACCGGGTTCAGCCAGTGGCGCAGCTTCAGCACGGCGGCGAAGTTCTCCTTCACCGGCATGGCAAAACCGTGGGCGGTGATGACCATCGACTGTTCGTGTTCGTAGCCGCAGGCCCACGCCGCACCGCGCGAGCGGGAGGCGAGCCGGTCGCGTTTGAAGAACAGCATCAGGACGAGCGGCAGCAGCGGTGCGCCAATCAGCAGCAGCGCGAGCATGGGCTGAGAGACGGTGGTATTCGCCACGGTCAGCGGCAGCGGAATGGCGTTGCCCAGAAGCGGCAGCAGCCACGGCGCGGCGACGCCACCCGCGATACAGCACAGCGCCAGCGCGACCACGCTGATGCCCATCAACAACGGTGCGCAGCAGGCGTTTTCCGCTTCGCGGGTGCGCGGCGCGCCGAGGAAGGTCACACCGTAGACTTTCGCCATGCACATCACCGCCAGCGCGCCGGTTATCGCCAGTCCAACCGCCAGCAGCGGGCCGAGCAGACGCGCGATAAAGACATCGCTCTGGCCGAGCGCGAAGAAGGACTGATAGATCACCCACTCCCCGGCAAAGCCATTCAGCGGCGGCAGCGCGGCCATCGCCATCAGCCCGACCAGCATCGCCAGTGAAATCACCGGCATCTTTTTGCCAATCCCGCCGAGCTTTTCAATATCCCGATGGCCGGTGCGGAACCAGACGCTGCCCGCGCCGAGGAACAGGGTGCTTTTAAACAGGCTGTGGTTGACGAGGTGATACAGACCGCCGATAAACCCGGCGGCAATCAGCGCCGGATGATTGAGCGCCAGCCCGGTCACGCCCGCGCCAATGCCGAGCAGGATAATGCCGATATTTTCCAGGGTGTGGTACGCCAGCAGGCGCTGGATATTGTGCTCCATCAGCGCGTACAGGCCGCCGACGAACGCGGTAATCATTCCGGCGACCAGCAGCACGACGCCCCACCACAGCGGCGGTTGTCCGCCGGTCAGCGTAATCGCCAGAATCCCGAACAGACCCACTTTCATCACCACCACAGAAAACAGCGCGGCGGCAGGCGCGGAGGCATTGGCATGCGCCTGCGGCACCCAGCCGTGCAGCGGGATGATGCCGGCGAGCAGGCCAAAGCCGAGCACGCCCAGCAGCCAGACGTCGTTCCCCAGCGGATGCCCGTTGAGCGCAGCGAAGTCCAGCGTGCCAAAGCGGTGCCACACCAGCCAGCAGGCCAGCGCCAGCAGCAGCGTCCCGAGGCGTCCCAGCGCAAACCACAGCTTGCCGGAGGCGCTGCAGCCGGTCAGGAACACGCCGCAGAGCGCCATGATTTCCGCCATCACCACCAGCGCGCCGAGGTTGCTGGCGCTAACGGTACAGACCGCCGTCGCCATCAGCAGGTTAACCAGCAGGCCGTTGGCTTTAGCGTGCGGGTGGCGATGCCAGTCGATATTGAACAGGCTGATAAACAGCCCGCACAGGCCAAACGTCACCAGCCAGATGGCGTTCAGGGGCGTGATCTCAACCGTGTGGCGAATCAGCGGCATCACGGTCTCAGCGGGCTGGCCGCCGAGCAGGACAACGCCGCCTGCCGCCAGCGTCATCAGGCTAGCGGCCGCCCCGCCGATCCCGGCGATCGCGCCGCTGAGCATTTTATAGAATGAGAAGATCAGCGCCAGAACAGCGGCGACAGCAAAACAGGCTACCGCGCTGGTAATCATCATCGCCGCGTTCATTTCGCCCCCTCGTTAAGCGCCTGTAGCAGAGAAAGGTCGCCAAAATCACTGTTGATGGTCAGCTCGCGTTTACGCTTGCTGGTACGGGCGATGTCGCGAATGTTAACCAGAATCAACGCCTTAGTCGGGCAGGTGCGCACGCATGCCGGGCCCTGCTCATCGAAGCTGCACAGGTCGCATTTCACCGCAACGGCACGAATGCCGGGCACCCAATCCAGCAGCGTGCTTACGCGTGCAGGTGCCGGGGGCGCGGGCGGGGCTTTTGGCGAGTTGGCGTTCGCCGGAATATGCAGCGGACGGCTGCCGGAAAATTCAATCGCGCCGAACGGGCAGGCAATGCCGCACAGCTTGCAGCTTACGCACAGGCTTTCGTTCAGCTGGACAGCGCCATCAACGCGGGTGATGGCATTCACAGGGCAAACGCCCGCGCAGGGGGCATCTTCACAGTGATGGCAGAGCTGCGGGGCAGACTCTTTTTCATTACGCATGACGTGCAGACGCGGCATGGACTGCAGCCCATGCAGGCGATGCGTTTCCGAACACGCCGCCTCACAGGTTCGACAGCCAATACAGACCGTCGAGTCGGCAATTACAAAACGGTTCACCGGGTTATCCTCTGGTGATAGTCATTTTTGACGAAAAACTGTCTTGTCGACACTTCTCGACACGCATGGGTCAGGCCACGTTCGCTGAGGTATTTCCATCCATCAGCTGCTTCAGGTTGACCGGAAGATCGTGTTCAACGGCGGCGTACAGGCCGTTATAGACCGGCGCGATTTTTTCCAGATAGTGCTCCAGCACCTGCTGGCGATCGCGGTTGCTGACGTGGCCGTCCACCATGCCGTCGGCCATTAGCTGCGCCTTCGCAATACACTGTTTTTCGCCGTCTTTTGTCTCGAGGTGGTACTCAATGGTGTGGCTGTTGAAGTTATCCGCCAGGGTAACGTTGATGATGAAATGGCCGAAGAGGACAAAGCGCATGTCGCCCTGCGCCGCGCAGCTCATCGCGTGGTGAAGACGCGCTTTCGAGAGGGTTATGCCCTGAACCAGAGAGTTGCAGTAGAGGTGCCACTGGTCCTGCAGCTGCTGATGACGCTGCGCGATGTAATCCGCTTTTTCGCTGATTTCCCAAATAGTCATAGAAGGTATCCGGTTAATGGAGATAGCGGCTGTTAAGCAGATTCCATGCCAGTTTTTATATATATGATTTTAAATAGGTTTAATTACAAAACCGCTGTCAACGCCGCGGTGTCGACGTGTCATTTCGACAGCGCTGACATCGTCACGCCTTAACAAAAATCAAGCTGGCACCGTTATTGCATTCAATGGCGCAATTCATTGAGGAGGCGTCATGCACGAAATCACCCTCTGCCAGCGGGCTCTGGAACTTATCGAACAGCAGGCAGTGCAAAACCACGCGAAGCGCGTCACCGGCGTCTGGCTGAAGGTCGGGGCGTTTTCCTGCGTCGAGCCCAGCGCCCTGAATTTCTGTTTTGAGCTGGTGTGTCGCGGCACGCTGGCGGAAGGCTGCGAGCTCCATATCGAAGAGCAGCAGGCGGAGTGCTGGTGCGAGCAGTGCCAGCAGTACGTCACCCTGCTGTCATCAAAGGTTCAGCGCTGTCCGCAGTGTCAGAGCACCGGTCTTCGCATCGTGGCGGACGACGGCATGCAGATCCAACGCCTCGAAATCGAGAAGGAGTAAAGTATGTGTAGCACCTGCGGTTGCGCCGAAGGCAACCTGTATATAGAAGGGGATGAACACCGTCCCCATTCCGCGTTTCGCTCCGCGCCCTTTTCGCCTGCCCCGCGGCCTGCTGCGGCTTTAATCGGTATCACCTTCGCCCCGCAACGCTCCGCTGCGGGCGATCTCCACTACGGTCACGGCGAAGCGGGTACCCACGCGCCGGGCATCAGCCAGCGCCAGATGCTGGAAGTGGAAATCAACGTGCTGGACAAAAATAACCAGATCGCCGACCGCAACCGCGCGCGCTTTGCCGCCCGCGAACAGCTGGTGCTGAACCTGGTCTCCAGCCCCGGTTCCGGCAAGACCACGCTGTTAACGGAAACGCTCAAACGCCTGAACGGGCGCGTCTCCTGCGCGGTGATTGAAGGCGACCAGCAAACCGTTAACGACGCGGCGCGCATTCGCGAAACCGGCACCCCGGCGATTCAGGTCAATACCGGCAAAGGCTGCCACCTGGATGCGCAGATGATTGCCGACGCCGCCCCGCGTCTGCCGCTGGCGGATAACGGCATTCTGTTTATTGAAAACGTCGGCAACCTGGTCTGCCCGGCGAGTTTCGATCTGGGCGAACGCCACAAGGTAGCGGTGCTTTCGGTGACCGAAGGCGAAGACAAGCCGCTGAAGTACCCGCATATGTTTGCCGCCGCGTCCATCATGCTGCTGAACAAAGTCGACCTGCTGCCGTACCTGAATTTCGACGTGGATAAATGCCTGGCGTATGCCCGTGAGGTGAATCCGGAGATCGATATCCTGCTTGTCTCCGCCACGCGAGGCGACGGGATGGATGCCTGGCTGAACTGGCTGGAGAGCGAACGATGTGCATAGGCGTACCGGGACAAATTCACGCTATCGACGGTAATCAGGCCAAAGTGGAGGTCTGCGGCATCCTGCGCGACGTCGACCTGACGCTGGTGGGCAGCAGCGATGAAACGGGCGCATCGCGTCTCGGCCAGTGGGTGCTCGTCCACGTGGGGTTTGCCATGAGCGTAATTAACGAAGCGGAAGCCCGCGACACGCTGGATGCCCTGCAAAACATGTTCGACGTGGAGCCTGACGTGGGCGCGCTGCTGTACGGCGAGGAGCGTTAGCCATGCGTTACGTTGATGAATACCGCGCGCCGGAACAGGTGCTGCAGCTTATCGGGCACCTGAAAACGCGCGCAGCGCTGCTGGACTACACGAAAGAGAGACCGCTGCGGATCATGGAGGTGTGCGGCGGACACACGCACGCCATCTTCAAATTTGGCCTCGACCAGCTGCTGCCGGAGAACATCGAGTTTATCCACGGCCCCGGCTGCCCGGTGTGCGTGCTGCCGATGGGGCGCATCGACAGCTGTATTGAAATTGCCAGCCAGCCTGACGTCATTTTCTGCACCTTTGGCGACGCGATGCGCGTGCCGGGGAAAAACGGCTCGCTGCTGCAGGCGAAAGCGCGCGGAGCCGACATCCGGATCGTCTATTCGCCGATGGATGCCCTGACGCTGGCGGAGGACACCCCCGCGCGCAAGGTGGTGTTTTTTGGCCTGGGGTTTGAAACCACCATGCCCGCCACCGCCATCACGCTGCAGCAGGCGAAAGCACGCGGCGTCGATAACTTTTTCTTCTTCTGCCAGCACATTACGCTCATTCCCACACTGCGCAGCCTGCTGGAAGAGCCTGGCAACGGTATTGACGCCTTTCTGGCACCGGGCCATGTCAGCATGGTGATTGGCACAGACGCCTACGGTTTTATCGCTGAACAGTACAATCGTCCGTTAGTGGTCGCTGGTTTCGAACCACTTGATCTACTGCAAGGTGTGACCATGCTGGTTGAGCAGAAAATAGCGGCCCTGAGTGCAGTGGAAAACCAGTACCGCCGCGTGGTGCCGGATGCGGGAAATGAACGGGCGCAGCAGGCGATAGTCGACGTGTTCAGCGTTGAGGGCGACAGCGAGTGGCGTGGTCTGGGGCTGATTGCCGAATCCGGCGTGCGCCTGACGCTGGCCTATCGCGCGTTCGACGCCGAAGCGCATTTCCGCCCGCAGCCGCAGCAGGTTTGCGACGATCCCCGGGCACGCTGCGGCGACGTGCTCACCGGTAAATGCAAACCGCATCAATGCCCGTTATTTGGCAATACCTGTAACCCGCAAACGGCGTTTGGCGCGCTGATGGTCTCCTCCGAAGGGGCGTGTGCCGCGTGGTATCAGTATCGCAACCAGGAGAGTGAAGCATGAATACGGTTGAAATGGCGCACGGCAGCGGCGGACAGGCGATGCAGCAGCTGATTAACCGGCTGTTTATGGAAGCCTTCAACAATCCCTGGCTCGCCGAACAGGAAGACCAGGCGCGCATTGACCTCGTCACCCTCACCGCGCAGGGCGACAGGCTGGCGTTCTCCACCGACAGCTACGTGATCGATCCGCTGTTCTTCCCCGGCGGCGATATCGGCAAGCTCGCCGTCTGCGGCACGGCCAACGACGTGGCGGTCAGCGGCGCTATTCCGCGCTACCTCTCCTGCGGGTTTATCCTCGAAGAGGGGTTACCGATGGAGACGCTCACGGCAGTGGTCAACAGCATGGCGCAGACCGCGCGCGAGGCGGGGATAGCTATCGTCACCGGCGATACCAAAGTGGTGCAGCGCGGCGCGGCCGACAAGCTGTTTATCAACACCGCCGGCATGGGGGCGATCCCCGCCGATATTCACTGGGCGGCGCAACAGCTTAGCGTGGGCGACGTGCTGATCGTCACCGGAACGCTGGGCTGCCACGGGGCGACCATCCTTAACCTGCGCGAAGGTCTGGGGCTGGATGGCGAACTGCGCAGCGACTGCGCGGTGCTCACCGCGCTGATTCAGACGCTGCGGGGTATTCCCGGCGTGAAAGCCCTGCGGGACGCGACGCGAGGCGGCGTGAACGCTGTGGTCCACGAATTTGCAGCAAGTTGCGGGTACGGGATTGAACTCACCGAGCGCAGCCTGCCCGTTAAGCCTGCCGTTCGCGGGCTTTGCGAACTGCTGGGCCTGGACCCGCTCAACTTTGCCAACGAAGGCAAACTGGTGATTGGCGTTGAACGCGCGGCCGCGGAAGCCGTTCTTGAACAGCTGCGGGCTCATCCGTCAGGAAAAGAGGCGGCGATGATTGGTGAAGTGGTTGAGCGCAAAGGGGTGCGCCTGGCCGGGCTGTATGGCGTTAAACGCACGCTGGATCTGCCGCACGCGGAACCCTTACCCCGTATTTGCTAGAACCGCGCCAAAAGCGGTCAGCACTGAATCTCTTTTTTGCCAGTTTCTATTGGAAAGCAATATGTCGTATACACCGATGAGCGATCTTGGACAGCAGGGCCTGTTTGATATCACGCGCACACTTTTACAGCAGCCCGACCTCGGTGCGCTGAGCGATGCCCTGACGCGGCTGGTCAGGCAATCGGCGCTGGCGGACAGCGCCGCGATTGTGCTCTGGCATAGCGGAACGCAGCGCGCGAGCTACTACTCGACGCGTGATAATGGCAAAACGTTTGAATACGAAGACGAAACGTATCTGGCGCATGGCCCGGTGCGCCGCATACTCTCCCGGCCTGAAGTGCTGCACTGCAACTTTGCGGAGTTCCGCCAGGCGTGGCCGCGGCTCGCGGATAGCGATCTCTATCAGTCTTTCGGGCATTACTGCATGCTGCCGCTGGCGGCAGAGGGCCAGATTTTTGGCGGCTGCGAGTTTATCCGCACGACCGACCACCCCTGGAGCGAGGCGGAATACGAGCGCCTGCATACCTTTACCCAGATTGTGGCCGTCGTTGCGGAGCAGATCCAAAGCCGCGTCACCAATAACGTCGATTACGACCTGCTGAGCCGCGAGCGCGACAACTTCCGCATTCTGGTCGCCATCACCAACGCCGTGCTCTCCCGCCTGGACATGGACGAGCTGGTCAGCGAAGTCTCGAAAGAGATCCACCACTATTTCAAAATCGACGCCATCAGCATTGCGCTGCGCGGGCATCGCAAGGGCAAGCTGAACATCTACTCCACGCACTATCTCGATGAAGCCAACCCGGCGCACGAGCAGAGCGAGGTGGACGAAGCGGGCACCCTTTCCGAGCGGGTCTTCAAGAGCAAAGAGATCCTCCTGCTCAACCTGAACGAGCAGGACCCGGTCGCGCCGTACGAGCGGATGCTGTTTAACACCTGGGGCAATAAAATTCAGACCCTGTGCCTGCTGCCGCTGATGTCCGGCAACACCATGCTGGGCGTGCTGAAGCTGGCGCAGTGCGAGGAAGGCGTGTTTACTACCGCCAACCTGAAGCTGCTACGCCAGATTGCCGAGCGTATCTCTATTGCCCTGGATAACGCCCTCGCCTATCAGGAAATTCATCGCCTGAAAGAGCGGCTGGTGGATGAGAACCTGGCCCTGACCGAACAGCTCAACAACGTGGACAGCGAGTTTGGTGAAATCATCGGGCGCAGCGACGCCATGTACAGCGTGCTTAAGCAGGTTGAAATGGTGGCGCAAAGCGACAGCACGGTGCTGATCCTGGGCGAAACCGGCACGGGCAAAGAGCTGATAGCCCGCGCAATCCACAATCTGAGCAACCGCAACAGCCGACGGATGGTGAAGATGAACTGCGCCGCGATGCCTGCGGGGCTGCTGGAAAGCGATCTGTTCGGCCACGAGCGTGGTGCATTCACCGGGGCCAGCAGCCAGCGGCTGGGCCGGTTTGAGCTGGCGGACAAAAGCTCGCTGTTCCTCGACGAAGTGGGCGATATGCCGCTGGAGCTACAGCCGAAACTGCTGCGCGTCCTTCAGGAGCAGGAGTTTGAACGTCTTGGCAGCAACAAGCTTATCCAGACTGACGTGCGGCTGATTGCAGCCACCAACCGTGACCTGAAAAAAATGGTCGCCGACCGCGAGTTTCGCAGCGATCTTTACTATCGTCTGAACGTCTTCCCGATCTTCCTGCCGCCGCTGCGCGAACGCCCGGAGGATATCCCCCTGCTGGTCAAAGCCTTTACCGCGAAGATTGCGCGCCGGATGGGGCGAAACATCGACAGTATTCCTGCCGAGACGTTGCGTACCCTTTCATCGATGGAATGGCCCGGCAACGTGCGCGAGCTGGAAAACGTCATTGAGCGCGCGGTGCTGCTGACGCGCGGTAACGTGCTGCAACTCTCTCTGCCTGAGGTTACGCTTCCTGACGTAACCGCGCCCGCCGCCGAGACAGCGAAAGAAGGAGAAGATGAATATCAGCTCATTATGCGCGTGCTGAAAGAGACCAACGGCGTGGTCGCCGGACCAAAAGGTGCCGCCCAGCGACTGGGGTTAAAACGCACCACCCTGCTGTCACGCATGAAGCGTCTCGGTATTGATAAAGAGAGCCTCATTTAAGGCCTTATTCCGGCGGTGTTTTTCTGACACCGCCTTTTGTTACCCTGCGCAATTGTCCCTCATTGACACAAAATCGTTTCCTCTGTATAAAATTCCGCCTTAATAATGAGTTTCATTTGCATCAATAATAATTTTAATGAAGGGTAGCGTTTCATGAAAAAGGTCATCTGCGCGTTAGGCCTGGCGATTGCGTCGGTCGGTTCTGCTCTGGCAACCACCTATCCCCTGACGATTGAAAACTGTGGCTATAAAGAGACATTCACCAAAGCGCCGGAACGCGTCGTGGCCCTGGGCCAGAACACCGTCGAAATTTTGCTCCTGCTGGGTCTGGAAGATAAGGTGAAGGCCAGCGCCTTCTGGCCGACCAAAGTGCTGCCGCAGCTGGCGGAACAGAATGCAAAAATCAAAACCCTGACGGTCGAAATCCCTACCCTTGAATCCGTGCTGGCGCAAAACCCCGACTTTGTTCCCGCCCAGACGCCACTGCTGCTGGGGCCTGAAAGCAAGGTCGCAAAACGCGACGATCTGATGACCCTGGGCGTGAACAGCTACGTGTCGCCGGGCATGTGCGCGACCAAAAAAGCCACTGGCGATATGTACGGCAGCCGCCAGAAGCTTTGGGATATGACGTATCTCTACAAAGAGATAGAGGATTTCGCCAAAATCTTTAACGTTGAAGATCGCGGTCAGGCCGTCATTGCCGATTTCAAAAAACGCGAGGCCGACCTGCGTAAGGAATTCGGCAAGAGTAAAAAAGATCTTTCGTTTGTCTTCTGGTTCTCCAGTTCATCCCCTTCTGCGGACGCCTACGTCGGCGGTAAAAATAGCCCCTCCGGGTTTATCGCCAGCCTGATGGGCGGTCATAACGCCATTACGTCCGAGACCGAATGGCCAACCGTGGGCTGGGAGAGCATTATTGCCGCCAATCCGGATGTGATAGTGGTCTCCAGCCTCGATCGCAACCGCTGGGCGCTGGATAACGCGGAAGAGAAAATCAAATTCCTGAAGAGCGATCCGGCGGTCAGCCAGCTGGACGCGGTGAAAAAAGGCCATATCGTGGTGATGGACGGCCAGGCGATGAATCCGACGATCCGTACGATTTACGGGGCTGAGCAGGTCGGCGAACAGCTCAGAAAGCTGGGGCTGAACTGATGACAACCGCCGTTCTTCAGGCCCGGCAGAGCCTGGTTCTGACGACCTCGGCTTTGCTCGCCCTGGTACTGTTATTTCTGACGATCGCGCTGAGCGTCAGCGTCGGCGAGCTGTCCATCCCGCTGCAGAACGTGTTTTACGCCATCAGCAATAAAATGGGGCTCACCGAGGTTCCGCTCACCCGCATCTATGAGAGCGTGATCTGGGACTTTCGCCTGAGCCGCGCGCTGGTTGCGGCCTGCTGCGGCGCGGGGCTGGCCATCTGCGGTGCCGTATTGCAGAGCCTGCTGAAGAACGCGCTGGCGGAACCCTACGTGCTCGGCGTGTCCGCGGGCGCGTCGACCGGGGCGGTTTCTGTCGTCGTATTGGGGATCGGCACCGGTGCGGTCTCCCTCTCTGCCGGTGCCTTCGCCGGGGCGTTCGCCGCGTTTGCGTTTGTCGCGTTTCTGACGAACGGCGCGCGCGGGGGAAATGAACGTACCATTCTGGCTGGCGTTGCCGCCTCGCAGCTTTTCAACGCCATTACGGCCTACACCATCAGCACCTCTGCCAGCGCCCAGCAGGCGCGCGACGTGATGTTCTGGCTGCTGGGCAGCTTCAGCGGCGTACGCTGGCCTGAATTCCAGCTGGCACTGGTCGTGGTGCTGACTGGATTAGCCGTTTGCCTCTACTATTCCCGGGCGCTGGATGCCTTTACGTTCGGCGATGACGCCGCCGCCTCTTTAGGTATTGCCGTCCCGTGGGTTCGCCTGACGCTCTTTACCACTACCGCGCTGATTACCGCGACGATTGTCAGCATGGCGGGCTCAATCGGCTTTGTCGGGCTGGTAGTGCCGCACGTGATGCGCTTCCTGTTCGGGCCGCTGCACCGCACGCTGCTGATTGCCAGCGCGCTGGCAGGGGCTATCCTGATGGTGCTGGCTGATATTGCCTCGCGCATGCTGATTGCGCCGCAAAGCCTGCCCGTCGGCGTGGTCACCGCGCTGGTTGGCGTGCCTTTCTTTGCCGTGATTATCTACCGCTCAAGGAATAAGTGATGAGTATCTGCGCTGAAAATATTACCTGGAAGGTCGGCAAAAAAGTCATCGTTAATGACGTCTCGCTGAAGGTTTCTCGGGGCGAAACGGTAGGGCTGCTTGGTCCTAACGGCTGCGGTAAATCGTCTCTTTTACGTATCCTGGCGGGGCTGCGTCGCCCTGATGCGGGCTGTGTGACGCTGGACGGGCAGGACATCTCTCGTATTGCCAAAAAGCAGCTTGCCCGCCGGGTCGCCTTCGTCGAACAGCACGGCATGACTGACGCCAACATGCGCGTTCGTGACGTGGTGAAACTCGGGCGTATTCCGCACCACTCCGCTTTTTCCAACTGGAGCAACCACGATGACGAAACCGTCACCGCCGCCCTGCAGCGCGTGGATATGCTGGATAAAAGCGACCAGGGCTGGCTGAGCCTCTCCGGCGGCGAGCGCCAGCGGGTGCATATTGCCCGCGCCCTGGCTCAGACCCCAACGGAAATCCTGCTGGACGAGCCGACCAACCACCTGGACATTCATCATCAGATGCAGCTGATGCAGTTAATCAGCGAATTACCGGTCACCAGCATTGTCGCTATCCACGATCTCAACCACGCCTCGATGTTCTGCGACTCGCTGATTGTGATGCAGAAAGGGCAAATTGTGGCGACGGGGACACCGCAGGACATCTTATCCGAGTCTTTGTTGTGGGATGTCTTCCGGGTCAAAACCAAAATCGAGATCTCGCCGTTCCATGGCAAAAAGCACATCCACTTTATCGTTTAGGGACGAGTGAACGACGATGCCCCTTCGCCCTGCCGCCACGCTCTGGCCGCCCGTCTTACTGGGTAGCCAGTTTGTTTTCAACATTGGCTTTTACGCCGTCGTTCCCTTCCTGGCGATATTTCTGCGCGACGACATGCTGCTCTCCGGTGGTCTGATCGGGCTGATCCTGGGCCTGCGTACCTTCTCACAGCAGGGGATGTTTATCGTTGGCGGTGCGCTCTCGGACCGGTTTGGCGCGAAAGTGATTATCCTGAGCGGCTGTATTGTTCGTGTTTCAGGCTATCTGCTGCTGGCCTTCGGGGAATCCCTGTGGCCGATTATTCTGGGCGCGTGTCTGACGGGCGTTGGCGGCGCGTTATTCTCCCCCTCGATTGAGGCACTGCTGGCAAAAGCAGGCACTCACAGCGAGGAAAAAGGCAAACGCAGCCGGGCGGAATGGTTTGCACTCTTTGCCGTCTGCGGAGAGCTCGGCGCGGTACTCGGCCCGGTTGCTGGCGCCCTGCTCACCGGGCTGGGTTTTCGTCAGGTGGCGCTGGCGGGGGCTGGCGTCTTTATCATTGCGCTAGTAGTGCTCTTCTTTTGCCTGCCTGCTGCTGGCCACCGTTCACAGACGCTGAAAATACAGCCCTGGTGGACAACGTTCCGTCAGCCGCGCTTTGTCGCCTTTATCATTGCCTACAGCTCGTGGCTGTTAAGCTATAACCAGCTTTATTTGGCGCTGCCGGTGGAGATCCAGCGTTCTGGCGGTAACGAGAAAGATCTCGGCCCGCTTTTTATGCTGGCCTCCGTTCTGATCATCACCTTACAGCTGCCGCTGGCGCGTTTCGCCCGTCGCGTGGGTGCGGTGAGAATTCTGCCGGTGGGATTTTTGCTCCTTTCAGCCGCCTTTGCGAGCGTGGCGACGTTCGCCCCGATGACGCCGCCGGAAGGCTGGCTGCGCTTACTGCCTTCTGTCTGTTTTGTGACGCTGTTGACGCTGGGGCAAATGCTGCTGGTGCCATCTGCTAAAGATCTGATCCCTCGGTTTGCGGAGGAATCCACGCTTGGCGCGCACTACGGCGCACTCGCTACCGCCGGAGGCATAGCGGTACTGGCGGGAAACTTGTTGTTTGGCAGCCTGCTGGACCGCGCGCTGGTGCCCTCAACGCAGGCGATGTATCCCTGGCTGCTGCTGGCCCTCTTCCCGCTTTGCAGCGCGCTAGCCCTAAAGGTGATTTGCGGCCCGATGAGACGCTGAACCAATCACTTTTTCGGACGGTATTTCTCGGGAAGTTCCGGCACGGGACGACGGTCATCCATCAGATGACGAACGGTCAGAATGGGATGACGCCATAACATACGCGGACCAGCCCAGCGCATAACCTGCTTCATCTCCTCGCGTCTGGCAGGCTGATAGCAGTGGACCGGACACTGTTTACAGGCGGGCTTTTCCTCACCGAAAACGCACTTATCCAGGCGCTTATCGGCATACGCGTTGAGTGCCTGATAGTGCCCTTCCTCCTGAGATGCCTGCGGACACTGCTTTTCATACAACGCGATCATTTTCGCGATGGTCTCTTTTTCTCGTGAGATGCGTTTACCGGACATAGCGGATTACCGAATAATAAAGTGCAAAAATCATACATCTTTCAATGCGGGATTTCAGTTGTTGCATGCCGTTTTCTGAAGCCTGATTCCAGTTTTAGCCCTGCAGCGACCGATAATCACTGGTATTTTATACAGGCATCAGAAACGACCTTTGTCCGTGTTGTCTGGAGACCCTATGCAAGAGCTCACGATCGGCAAACCCTATCGCCATTTGAAAGTGGGATATTTTAGAAAGCGCCATGAAGACCGCAATACCAAGATACCGAAGCGCTACAGCGTCCATGCGGCGTTGAGCTTAAAAGGTGACTGGCTTGAAAAGGCCGGGTTTACGACCCACTCAAGGGTCAGAGTGGGCGTGGAGCATGGAAAAATTGTTATCGAATTAATGTCGGAAGATGCCTCGTAAAGCCACGACATTTTTCTGCGCCGGACCTTTTTTTCATGCGACAATAGAAGGAACAAACGGCCACTGAGCCCATCAAAACAGTTAATTTTCAAAGAAATGGACATCATAACTCCATGAGCACAATCGACAATTTCGACGCACATACGCCGATGATGCAGCAGTATCTGAAGCTGAAAGCACAGCATCCGGAAATCCTGCTGTTTTACCGTATGGGCGATTTTTACGAGCTGTTTTATGACGATGCTAAGCGTGCATCGCAGCTGCTCGACATCTCTCTGACCAAACGTGGCGCATCGGCAGGCGAGCCCATTCCTATGGCAGGTATCCCGCACCACGCGGTAGAAAACTACCTGGCGAAGCTGGTGAATCAGGGCGAGTCCGTTGCCATCTGCGAACAGATCGGCGATCCAGCGACCTCAAAAGGCCCGGTGGAACGCAAAGTCGTGCGCATCGTTACGCCTGGCACCATCAGTGATGAAGCCCTGTTACAGGAGCGCCAGGATAACCTGCTGGCAGCGCTGTGGCAGGACGGTAAAGGGTTTGGCTACGCGACGCTGGACATCAGCTCCGGGCGTTTTCGTCTGAGTGAACCGGCTGACCGTGAAACGATGGCCGCCGAACTGCAGCGCACCAACCCGGCAGAATTGCTCTATGCCGAAGATTTCGCCGAAATGGCCCTGATTGAAGGTCGTCGCGGGCTGCGCCGTCGTCCGCTGTGGGAATTCGAAATTGATACCGCGCGCCAGCAGCTGAATCTGCAGTTTGGCACCCGCGATCTGATTGGCTTTGGCGTTGAAAATGCCCCGCGCGGGCTGTGTGCGGCAGGGTGCCTCCTGCAGTACGTGAAGGATACCCAGCGCACCGCCCTGCCGCATATCCGCTCTATCACCATGGAGCGCCAGCAGGACAGCATCATCATGGATGCCGCCACGCGCCGTAATCTGGAGATCACGCAGAACCTGGCGGGTTGCGTCGAAAATACGCTCGCGTCGGTCCTCGACAGTACGGTAACGCCAATGGGCAGCCGCATGCTGAAACGCTGGCTGCATATGCCGATCCGCAATACCGAGACGCTGGTTTGCCGTCAGCAGACGATTGCCGCGTTGCAGGATCGCTATACCGAGCTGCAGCCGGTTCTGCGCCAGGTGGGCGATCTGGAGCGTATCCTTGCTCGTCTGGCACTGCGAACAGCTCGACCACGCGATCTCGCGCGGATGCGTCATGCTTTCCAGCAGCTGCCGGAACTGCGTGCGCAGTTGAGTGACGTTGACAGCGCGCCGGTACAGAAACTCCGCGAAACCATGGGCGAATTTACCGAGCTACGCGAACTGCTGGAGCGCGCCATTATCGATGCGCCTCCGGTTCTGGTGCGTGATGGTGGCGTGATTGCCCCTGGCTACAACGAGGAGCTGGACGAATGGCGCGCGCTGGCCGACGGTGCGACGGACTACCTCGATAAGCTGGAAATTCGCGAGCGCGAGCGTCTAGGGCTCGACACCCTAAAAGTGGGGTATAACGCGGTACACGGTTACTATATTCAGATTAGCCGCGGGCAGAGCCACCTGGCGCCGATTCACTACGTGCGTCGCCAGACGTTGAAAAACGCCGAACGCTACATCATTCCTGAACTGAAAGAGTACGAAGACAAAGTTCTCACTTCGAAAGGTAAGGCGCTGGCGCTGGAAAAACAGCTGTATGACGAGCTGTTCGACATGCTGATGCCGCACCTGGGCGACCTGCAGCAGAGCGCCAGCGCGCTGGCGGAGCTGGACGTGCTGGTGAATCTGGCAGAACGCGCTGAAACGCTGAACTACACCTGCCCAACCTTTACCGACAAGCCCGGCATTCGTATCACTGAAGGCCGTCACCCGGTGGTAGAGCAGGTGCTGAACGAACCGTTCATCGCCAACCCGCTGAGCCTGTCACCGCAGAGAAGAATGTTGATCATTACCGGCCCAAACATGGGCGGTAAGAGTACCTATATGCGACAGACGGCGCTGATTGCGCTGCTTGCGTATATCGGCAGCTACGTCCCGGCGCAAAACGTGGAGATTGGCCCCATCGACCGCATCTTTACCCGCGTCGGGGCAGCGGACGATCTCGCGAGCGGACGCTCAACCTTCATGGTCGAGATGACCGAAACGGCAAACATTCTGCATAACGCGACGGAGCACAGCCTTGTGCTGATGGATGAAGTCGGACGCGGAACGTCAACCTATGATGGTCTGTCGCTGGCATGGGCCTGTGCGGAAAGCCTTGCGAATAAAATCAAGGCCATGACGCTGTTTGCCACCCACTATTTCGAACTGACGCAGCTGCCGGAGAAAATGGAAGGGGTTGCGAACGTTCATCTGGATGCGCTGGAGCACGGCGATACCATTGCCTTCATGCACACGGTGCAGGATGGCGCGGCGAGCAAGAGCTATGGTCTGGCCGTCGCGGCGCTGGCCGGTGTACCGAAAGAAGTGATTAAGCGCGCGCGTCAGAAACTGCGTGAACTGGAAAGCCTGTCACCGAATGCGGCGGCGACGCAGATTGATGGTACGCAGATGTCGCTACTGGTGCCTGCGGAAGAGACGTCGCCTGCGGTGGAAGCGCTGGAGAACCTCGACCCGGATTCGCTGACGCCGCGTCAGGCGCTGGAGTGGATTTACAGGTTGAAAAGTCTGGTTTAGTTTTCTGCGGTCTTTTGCCCGGTGGCGCTGCGCCACCGGGCTTTTTTTTACAGCAGCGGCGGGATTGTCGGCACCTGCGGCGCCTCATCAATATCCTTCTGCGTCATGCGGAACGCTTCCGGGTAATGCTCACGGCTGGTACGACGCAGCGGTTCGGTATCGCGCCAGGTATACAAACAATGCTGGCACTGATAAACGGTCCAGACCCCTTTTACCGGCGACGTCGCCATCACTTCAATATGCTCATCGGCACAACGTGGACAAATCATCTTTTCCTCCTTATTGACGTGCTGCCAGCATCGCGGTCAGTTTTTCGGCCCAGGCTTTGGTTTCAGGCAGATCCTGTACCGGCTGGCTGTAGTGGCCCCGGGTATCCGGTGCGACAGGCGTGGTCGCATCAATAATCAGTTTGTCAGTAATGCCCGCCGGGCTGGATCCGGGATCGAGTTCAAGCACCGACATGTTCGGCAGTTGCACCAGATCGCCTGCCGGGTTGACCTTCGATGACAGCGCCCACATCACCTGCGGGAGGTTGAACGGGTCGACATCCTCGTCCACCATGATCACCATCTTCACGTAGCCCAGGCCGTGCGGCGTTGTCATGGCGCGTAAACCGACCGCGCGGGCAAAACCGCCGTAACGCTTTTTGGTAGAGATAATCGCCAGCAGACCGTGGGTGTACATCGCATTCACCGCCTGCACTTCCGGGAATTCCGCTTTCAGCTGCTGGTAGAGCGGCACGCAGGTGGCCGGGCCCATCAGATAATCAATCTCGGTCCACGGCATGCCGAGGTAAAGGGATTCGAAAATCGGTTTGGTGCGGTAAGAGACTTTGTCGATACGGACCACCGTCATGTTACGGCCACCGGAATAGTGTCCGGTAAACTCGCCGAATGGCCCCTCGATTTCACGCTTGCGGCCTTCAATCACACCTTCCAGTATCACTTCTGAACCCCACGGCACATCGAAGCCGGTCAGCGGCGCGGTGGCAATCGGATACGGGCTTTCACGCAGCGCGCCGGCCATTTCATACTCGGACTGATCGTACTTCAGCGGCGTGGCGCCCATCAGGGTGATGATCGGGTCGTTGCCCAGCGTAATCGCAATCGGCAGGTCTTCACCGCGCTCTTCCGCCTTGTGCAGATGCAGGGCGATATCGTGCATCGGAACAGGCTGCAGGCCCAGCTTGCGCTTGCCCTTAACTTCCATGCGGTAGATCCCGACGTTCTGCTTGCCGAAGTTGTCCGGGTCGAGCGGATCGCGCGAGACAACGCACGCTTTATCGAGATAAAAACCGCCGTCACCGTCGTTCAGGCGAAACAGCGGCAGGATATCGAACAGGTTAATGTCTTCACCGTCCACCGTATTCTGCGCCCAGGCCGGGTTGGCGCGGCGCTCCGGCGTGACGGGAAATTTATCCCAGCGGCGGATGAACTCGTCGATCTGTTTTTTTACCGGGGTGTTCGCAGGGATCCCCATCGAAATGGCGTGGTTCTGCCAGGAGCCGATGGTGTTCATCACCACGCGGGCATCGGTAAACCCGCGAATGTTGTCGAACCACAGCGCGGGCGCGCCGTCGCCAATGCGGCCGGTCGCGTTGGCTGCCGCCGCCAGATCGGGCTCGGCGTTAACCTCTTCCTCAATTTTCAGCAGTTGCCCTTGCTCATCGAGCGCCTGCAGGAAGCTTCTCAAATCATCAAATGCCATCTTTATTCTCCTGTGAAAAATGTTTCGCCTCCCGCAACCCGTTCCAGCGGCGCGCCTTTTTATGCTCCAGACCGAACTGGTCAAGCACGCGGGTCACAATGTGCTGGGTAATGTCATCGGCGGTTTGCGGGTGGTTGTAATACGCAGGCATAGGCGGCACCATCGCCACGCCCATGCGGGAGAGCGCAAGCATATTCTCCAGATGAATGGTGCTGAGCGGCGTTTCACGGGGCACCAACACCAGCTTGCGCCCCTCTTTCAGCACCACATCCGCCGCACGTCCCACCAGCCCTTCGGCATAGCCCGCGCGGATACCCGCCAGCGTTTTCATACTGCAGGGAATGACGATCATGCCGTCGGTACGAAACGAGCCGGAGGAGATGGTGGCGGCCTGGTCAGCCGGGCTGTGGACAACGTCAGCCAAAGCAGCAACGTCCTGCGCGGTGTATGGCGTTTCCAGCTCAATGGTGGTTTTTGCCCACTTAGACATCACCAGATGCGTCTCCACCTCCGGCATTTCCCGCAGCGCCTGCAGCAGCGCCACGCCCAGCGGAGCACCCGTTGCCCCCGTCATTCCCACGATTAATCTCATTCAACACCTCAATCAATTTGTTCGTACACGAACATTATGAGTAAATTACTCCCTGATCGATTTCCTGACAAGATTGTTCGCATACGATCACACGAATTGCTAAAAAATGCCGCGTTAAAATCCAGGGCAAGAGCAGCTATCATAGAGGGAGATTTTTTCCGTCGGAGTGTTCATGGAACTAAGACAAGAGGCGTTCCACCTGTTACGTCAGCTTTTTCAACAGCATACCGCCCAGTGGCAACATGCCTTACCGGAACTGACCAAGCCGCAGTATGCGGTGATGCGCTCTATTGCCGAGCATCCGGGTATTGAACAGGTGGCGTTGACCGAAGTGGCGGTCAGCACGAAAGCGACCCTGGCGGAGATGCTCAGCCGCATGGAGGCGCGCGGTCTGGTCAAACGCGAGCACGATCCGGCCGATAAGCGACGCCGGTTTGTCTTTCTGACGCCAGAAGGTGAAGCCCTGCTTGCGGGCTGTAAACCGGTTGGCAACGAGGTGGATGAGGCGTTTTTAGGACGTCTTAACAAGGCCGAGCGGGAGCAGTTCTCTGCGCTCATCAAAAAGATGATGCACGATTAATTCACGGTGGTGCGCATAAAATCGATAAAAGTGCGCACCTTCGCCGACACGTGCCGGGCATCGGGATAAACCGCATAGATGCCCTGCCGCGCAAAGGTATATTCCGGTAACACCGGGACCAGTTTTTTCGCATCAATCGCATCGCGCGCCAGCCATTCCGGCAGTAACGCCACGCCTCCGCCCGCGAGTGCAAAGGCCATAAGAGCCTGTGCGCTGTCGGCAAACAGGCGCGGCGCTTTTTTTATCTCCAGCGTTTCAGGCGCACCGCTGGCATCCTTCACCTGCCAGCGCAGCGGCGAGGCCAGGCGCTCGTGAATAATCCAGTCGGCGTGGGCCAGCTGCGCAAGCGTTTCGATCGGATGGTTGACCAGCCACCCGGGCGCCGCGACGGGAAGAATAGAGAAGTGCGAAATCAGCGCGGCGTGGTTGCGCGAATCGGCAAGCGTTCCCAGCCGGATAGCTACGTCAAAGCGCTCCGAGATAAGGTCGGCGTGCAGGGACGACGAAACATGCCGCACGCGAAGATCCGGATGCTGCTGGCTAAACCTGGCCAGCAACGGCACCACCACCTGGGAGCCATATTCAGGCGTGGTCGTGATCCGCAGTTCACCGGTAAGCCCCGCATGATTCGCACGGACATCATCCTGTAGCCGTTCCGCATCCTTCAGAAGCGCCACGCTGCGTTGATGAAAAAGCGCGCCCGCCTCGGTTAACGTCAGGCGGCGGGTGGAGCGCAGCAGCAGCGTAACGCCCAGCTCATCTTCAAGCTGGCGAATATTGAAGCTGACGACCGCTTTTGTCAGCCCCATTGCCTCGGCTGCGGCAGTGAAACTGCCGGTATCGGCCACCGCGACAAACATCTGCGCCCGCTGTAGGTTAATCATCATCACGCCTTTTACTGTCAAAATATTTTTGACAGTATATCGCGCTTTGTCAGGTTTATCCGAGCTTCCCGGATCGATAGGATACGCCACCTCACCGGAGGATCCACCATGACGTATCGCAGCAAAGTCGCCGTTGTCTATCTGCTGGGCTTTTTTCTTGATTTGATCAACATGTTTATTGCCAGCGTCGCCTTCCCGGCAATGGCTCACGCCTTTAACACCGCGCCTTCAGCCCTTGCCTGGGTCAGTAACGGGTACATTGCCGGCCTGACGCTGGCGATCCCGTTCAGCAGCATGCTCACGCGCCGCATCGGGCCAAAGCGCGTCATCCTGCTCTCGCTTTTTCTGTTCAGCGCAGCCTCCGCTGCGGCGGGCCTGTCAGCAACGCTTGAAAGCCTGATCGCCTGGCGAGCGATCCAGGGCGTGGGTGGAGGCTTACTGATCCCCGTTGGACAGGCGCTGACCTGGCAACAGTTTCAGCCTCACGAGCGCGCCAGACTCTCCTCGGCGGTGATGCTGGTGGCGTTACTTGCCCCGGCCTGCTCCCCTGCTATCGGGGGCCTGCTGGTGCAGACGCTCAGCTGGCGATGGATATTTTTCGCCACGCTACCGGTCGCTATCGTGACCTTTGTTATGGCCTGCCTGTGGCTTAAACACGAAATGCCCGCGATGAAAGCGGCCAGACTGCTAAACCTGCCGTTGCTCGCGGACCCGCTTTTGCGTTTTTCGATGCTTGTTTATTTATGTGTTCCCGGCGTATTTATTGGGGTGAACGTCACGGGCATGTTTTATCTTCAGCACGAGGCGAACATGAGCCCAGCCGCAACGGGGATGCTCATGCTGCCGTGGTCCGTAGCATCGTTTATCGCCATCACGGCAACGGGACGATATTTTAACCGCATCGGCCCCCGACCGCCGATCGTCATCGGCTGCCTGCTGCAGGCGACGGGTATTCTGCTTTTGATTAACGTCAGCTCAACAACGCTGTTGCCTGTCGTCGCGTTTACCCTGATGGGCGCGGGAGGAAGCCTGTGCAGCAGTACGGCTCAGAGCAGCGCGTTTCTGACGACGCGCCGGGAAGAGATGCCGGATGCCAGCGCGCTGTGGAATCTCAATCGCCAGCTGAGCTTTTTTGCCGGTGCCCTGCTGCTTGCGCAGGCGCTGAACCTGGCGCAGGCCTGGCTGCCACCGCTCGCCGCCTGGCACGCGATGTTTTTTTTGGCCGCAGGTATCACCTTGCTGCCTGTACCGTACGTTTTTCGTCTTAACAATACGCAGGTGCTTACCCAGCTGCGACAGGAGAATTCATGACGCCTTTCGAACACGACATTATCGACCTCCACATTGCGCTTGAAGACTGGTTAGGCAAAGGCGAAGGCGATGCCGACGCCCTGCTCACCCGATTCCATCCGGATTTCCTGATGATCCCGCCTGGCGGTGTGCAGATCGACTATAGTGGTCTTGTCAGTTTTCTGGAAAAACAGCGCGGAAGCCGTCCCGGACTGAAGATCGTCATTGACGAATTATCCACGATCCAGCGCTGGGATCGTGGCGCGGTGCTTCACTACCGCGAGACGCAAACCCGGCCAGATCTGCCCGTTAACGTGCGCTGGTCAACCGCGGTGCTCAATCAGGAAGGCGACAAAATAACGTGGCGTCTGCTGCACGAGACGGCGGCACAGCCGTAACACAAAAGAAAAAGGCCCGTCTCACGACGGGCCTTTTTTGACGAAAGGTTGCTTATTCGCGGAACAGCGCTTCGATATTCAGACCTTGCCCCTGCAGGATTTCACGCAGGCGGCGCAGACCTTCAACCTGAATCTGACGAACACGTTCACGGGTCAGGCCAATTTCGCGGCCGACGTCTTCCAGTGTTGCAGCTTCATACCCCAGTAAACCGAAACGACGTGCCAGCACTTCACGCTGTTTGGCGTTCAGTTCGAACAGCCATTTGACGATGCTCTGTTTCATGTCATCGTCCTGCGTGGTGTCTTCCGGGCCGTTGTCTTTTTCATCGGCCAGGATGTCCAGCAGCGCTTTTTCGGAGTCGCCACCCAGCGGGGTGTCAACAGAGGTAATGCGCTCGTTGAGACGCAGCATACGGCTAACGTCATCAACCGGTTTATCGAGTTGCTCGGCAATCTCTTCTGCGCTTGGCTCGTGGTCCAGTTTATGGGACAACTCGCGCGCGGTACGCAGATAAACGTTCAACTCTTTGACGATGTGAATCGGCAGGCGGATCGTACGGGTCTGGTTCATAATAGCCCGTTCGATGGTCTGACGAATCCACCAGGTCGCGTAGGTTGAGAAACGGAACCCGCGTTCCGGGTCAAACTTCTCAACTGCGCGGATGAGACCTAAGTTGCCCTCTTCAATCAGATCCAGCAGAGCCAGACCACGATTGCCGTAACGGCGGGCAATTTTCACGACCAGTCGCAGGTTACTTTCAATCATGCGACGACGCGAGGCGACATCACCACGCAAAGCACGACGTGCGAAATAGACTTCTTCTTCGGCCGTTAGCAGTGGGGAGTAACCAATCTCCCCAAGGTAAAGCTGAGTCGCGTCCAGTACACGCTGTGTGGCGCCCTGCGATAACAGCTCTTCTTCAGCCAAATCGTTATCACTGGGTTCCTCTTCTACTAAGGCTTTTTCGTCAAAAGCCTCTACTCCGTTCTCATCAAATTCCGCGTCTTCATTTAAATCATGAACTTTCAGCGTATTCTGACTCATAAGGTGGCTCCTACCCGTGATCCCTAAACGAGACACCCTGGCTGGCATGCCCCGTCAAATTATCGCTGCGGCAAGTACTGCAGCGGGTTTACGGATTTCCCCTTGTAACGAATTTCAAAATGCAAGCGTGTAGAACTGGTTCCGGTGCTACCCATGGTAGCGATTTTTTGCCCCGCCTTAACTTCTTGTTGTTCCCGGACCAGCATTGTGTCGTTATGGGCGTAGGCACTCAGGTAATCATCGTTATGTTTGATGATAATAAGATTACCGTAACCGCGCAGAGCGTTACCGGCATACACAACGCGTCCGTCTGCGGTCGCGATGATAGCCTGTCCTTTACTCCCTGCGATATCGATCCCTTTATTTCCCCCTTCGGAGGAAGAGAAGTTCTCGATAACCTTGCCGTCAGTTGGCCAGCGCCATGCAGAGATTGGCGAACTGGAGGTCATACTGCTGGCAGTCGGTTCAGTAGAGCTAACCACAGGTGCCGTCACCGGTGCTGTGACAACAGTCGCAGTACCTTTATTATTCGGCAACATTTTGTTAGCAGTCTGATCACCTGAATCCTCAGAATACGTAATTACAGGTTGTGAAGCAACCACCGTGGTGGATTTTTGTGCAGGCTTAACGCTGTTATTTTGAGCCGTCACATCGGCCGCTGAAACGGTGTTGCCAGGCGTGAGCGGCGTACCCGTCGCGTTGCCCACCTGGAGCGTTTGCCCGACTTCCAGACCATATGGGGCCTGGACGTTATTGCGCTGCGCGAGATCACGGAAATCGTTCCCGGTGATCCACGCAATGTAGAACAACGTGTCGCCACGCTTCACGGTATAGGTGCTGCCGCCAGTGTAACTGCCTTTCGGAATGTTCCCATACTGGCGGTTATAGACTATGCGGCCATTCTGGGTCTGGACAGGCTGTTCGACTGGCTGAACCTGCATTGGCTGTGTAACAGGATGTTGCACAGGCTGAATTTGTGGTGTTTGCTGCGGTGCAGCCGTCCCCATTTTAGGCGGCGGCGTGATTAACATTCCGCTGGACGTGTTACCGGAGCCGCTGTTTCCGCCGACGGAACTGACGGGCGCAGGCGCGTTGTTAGAACTTGTACAGCCTGCCAGCCAGAGCGAAACCAGTGATAATGCCGCAACACGGCTGATGGTGAATTTAGGGCTTCCCGCGCTCATTTATCCCCCAGGAATGTGTTAACTACCAGTGACTTAAAATTTACCGTGAAGGCACGAATCTTTCGCGCCACACCATACGCTGAATTTGCCTTAATAACCCTGGATAATTCCGAGTCTCAGGCCAACTCCCCCTTCACCAGAGGCACAAAGCGCACGGCTTCCACGGTGTCGATAATATACTCGCCGCCGCGCCGACGAACGCGCTTCAACAGCTGCTGCTCGTCCCCGACGGGCAAAACCAGAATGCCCCCCTCATCCAGCTGCGACAACAGGGCTGAAGGAATTTCAGGCGGGGCCGCCGTCACGATGATCGCATCAAACGGGGCGCGCGCCTTCCAACCCTGCCATCCATCACCGTGTCGTGTCGAAACATTATGTAAATCAAGTTGTTTCAGGCGACGACGCGCCTGCCACTGTAAACCTTTAATCCGCTCAACGGAGCATACATGATGAACCAGATGCGCCAGGATCGCGGTCTGATACCCCGATCCGGTACCAATCTCCAGCACGCGGGAGTCGGGCGTCAGCTCCAGCAGCTCCGTCATGCGCGCCACCATGTAAGGCTGCGAAATCGTCTGACCCTGCCCGATGGGCAGCGCTACGTTTTCCCACGCTTTGTGTTCAAACGCCTCGTCTACAAATTTCTCACGCGGAACCAGGGCGAGCGCTTCAAGCACGTGCTCGTCGCGGATCCCCTGCGCGCGGAGTTGTTCCAGAAGAGTTTGTACACGTTTGTTTACCATTGCGCGTTCACTCCTGCGCGTTCCAGCCAGCCCGACACCACATCATGCGCGCTATACGCGGTTAAATCTACGTGCAGCGGAGTCACCGAAACATAGCCTTCATCCACGGCGGCGAAGTCGGTATCCGGGCCCGCGTCGCACTTATCGCCGGGAGGACCAATCCAGTAAAGCGTGTTGCCGCGAGGATCCTGCTGCGGGATCACCTGATCGGCCGGATGGCGGCTCCCGCAACGGGTGACGCGAATGCCTTTAATTTCATCAAGAGGAAGATCCGGCACGTTGATGTTGAGGATGCGCCCGGTACGCAACGGCTCGCGGCCGAGCGCCCGCAGGATCGAACAGGTCACCGCGGCAGCAGTGTCGTAGTGCGTGTGGCCGTTTAACGAGACCGCCAGCGCCGGGAACCCCAGATGGCGCCCTTCCATTGCGGCGGCCACGGTACCGGAGTAAATCACGTCATCGCCGAGGTTAGGACCGGCGTTAATGCCGGAGACGACGATATCCGGACGCGGCCGCATCAGCGCGTTCACGCCCAGAAAAACGCAGTCGGTTGGTGTGCCCATCTGCACGGCAATATCGCCATTTTCAAAGGTAAAGGTGCGAAGCGACGACTCCAGCGTCAGAGAGTTAGACGCTCCACTGCGGTTACGATCGGGCGCCACGACCTGCACGTCCGCGAATTCGCGGAGGTGTTTCGCCAGGGTCTGAATACCCGGCGCGTGGATCCCGTCATCGTTACTCAGCAATATTCGCATAATCACCCGAGGTGTTGATAAGTTCCCTGACAACACTGGTGGCAAAGCTACCTGCCGGTAGCCAGAAGCGTAACTCGACGGTTACGTCATCCCACCAGTTCCAGCTTAACTGCTGCGGATAGAGCAGCATCGCGCGACGTGCCGCCTCGACTTTTTCCCGCACCAGCAAGGATTGCAATTCTGACCCATCCGCTACGGCGAACTGCTCGGCAGCCAGCGCGTCGCCCTGCGTTCCCCAGTCGCCCGTACCCGGCAACGCGGCGGTAATCATCAGCGCTTTTGCGTCCACGCGCGACTGCACATCGGCCATTTCTTCGGCCGTTGCCACAAACCAGCTTCCGCGTCCCGCTAATTGTAGCGCATCGCCAACAACAACTTGATTCGCGTCCGTTTTTTTCAGCCTTTCGCTCACAATCTGATTAAACAACGCGCTGCGGGCCGCCGACAACCAAAAACTGCGTTTATTCCTGTCGCGCACCGGGGCGTCGCTTTGCGCCCAGCGCAGCGCGCCCTGCAGGTTGCTGCCGCCAATGCCAAAGCGCTGCGCGCCAAAGTAGTTCGGCACACCGCGGTCACTGATGGCGTTCAGACGTTTTTCAACGTCTTCGCAGTCGGTCACTTCACGCAGCACCAGCGTAAAGTCGTTTCCCTTCAGCGCCCCCAGACGCAGTTTGCGCTTGTGGCGGGCGAATTCCAGTACCTTACAGCCCTCAAGCTCAAATTTGCTTAAATCAGGCATCGTATTGCCGGGAACGCGCGCGCAGAGCCACTGTTCAGTGACGGCGTGTTTATCTTTCTGTCCGGCAAAGCTCACTTCGCGGGCATGAATTTTGAGAAATTTTGCCAGCGCGTCGGCCACAAAGCGGGTATTGCAGCCATTTTTCAGAATACGTACCAGGATATGTTCGCCTTCGCCATCCGGCTCAAAGCCCAGATCCTCCACCACGAGGAAGTCTTCAGGGCTAGCTTTCAGCACTCCGCTCCCCTGCGGTTTACCGTGCAGGTAGGTCAGGTTGTCGAAGTCCGTCATTTGCTCGCCTTCACCAGCAGCGCCACGGCTTCACAGGCAATTCCTTCGCCGCGCCCGGTAAAGCCCAGCTTCTCGGTCGTCGTCGCTTTGACGTTCACGTCATCCATATGGCAGCCCAGATCCTCTGCAATAAACACGCGCATCTGCGGAATATGCGGCAGCATTTTCGGGGCCTGAGCAATAATCGTCACGTCGACGTTGCCGAGGGTGTAGCCTTTCGCCTGAATGCGGCGCCACGCTTCGCGCAGCAGTTCGCGGCTGTCCGCGCCTTTAAATGCCGGGTCGGTGTCCGGGAACAGCTTGCCGATATCACCCAGCGCGGCAGCGCCCAGCAGCGCGTCGGTCAGCGCATGCAGCGCCACGTCGCCATCAGAATGCGCGAGCAGCCCTTTCTCATAAGGAATGCGCACGCCGCCAATGATAATTGGGCCTTCTCCGCCAAAGGCGTGTACATCAAAACCGTGTCCAATTCGCATTATGCCTTCTCCTGATGGGTCGAACGGGTAAGATAAAATTCCGCAAGCTGTAAATCTTCCGGACGCGTTACTTTTATATTATCAGCGCGTCCTTCAACAAGCTCAGGGTGGAAACCGCAATACTCCAGCGCGGAGGCTTCGTCCGTGATGGTCGCACCTTCTTTAAGCGCTCGCGTTAAGCAGTCGTGGAGTAATTCGCGGGGGAAAAATTGTGGCGTCAGCGCGTGCCATAAATCGACGCGATCGACTGTGTGGGCGATAGCCTGTTTGCCCGGCTCGGCGCGCTTCATGGTGTCGCGCACCGGCGCGGCCAGAATCCCACCGACCTTGCTTGTTTCGCTCAGCGCCAGCAGGCGCGCAAGATCGTACTGATGCAGACACGGACGCGCCGCGTCATGCACCAGCACCCACGGCGCGTTTCCGGCGGCCTGAATGCCCGCCAGCACGGAATCGGCGCGCTCGGCGCCACCGTCAACGACGGTAATGTTTGGATGATTTGCCAGCGGCAGCTGCGCGAAGCGCGCATCGCCAGGGCTGATAGCGATAATCACACGCGTCACCCGCGGGTGCGCCAGCAGCGCCGCCACGGCGTGCTCGAGGATCGTTTTATCGCCAATAGAGAGGTACTGCTTGGGACATTCTGTCTGCATGCGCCGGCCAAAACCTGCGGCCGGCACCACGGCGCATACGTCCGAAAAAGTTACTGCCATGTCGTAATCCTGGGCCTGATTATCGATTGTTTTGTGCTGAGCCCTGATTGCGTTTAGACGCATCCGGAACCAGACGATAAAAGGTTTCGCCCGGCTTAGTCATACTGAGTTCATTGCGTGCGCGTTCCTCAATCGCCTCTTGCCCGCCATTGAGGTCATCAATTTCAGCGAAGAGTTGATCGTTTCGCGCCTTAAGTTTGGCGTTTGTTGCCTGCTGAGCCGCGACGTCATCGCTTACCCGGCTATAGTCGTGCAGTCCGTTCTTACCGAACCACAGCGAATATTGCAGCCAGATTAGCAAAGCCAGCAACAGCAGCGTTAGTTTACCCATCCTGCCCCCTGAAAAACGGCATCATCATCCCAAGACTTCCCCAGAGCACTACGCCGGGGTAACAGAGATGCCGCAACATCGCGGGCAAATGTACCACATTTTTTCCGCAGAATCGTCCTGCACAATATCGTTACACAGTTGGTTACGGTTTGAATTATGGCTGAAGTTAGCCCATGAGCCACAAAAATAACAGACCAAACATCAGAACCACCGTCACAATCGTGACCACGGTGCTGTACAGGAGCTTTCCATTGAGCAGCGAGTGCAGCGCAATGCCGACGACAACCGCCACGGGCATCAGCGCCAGAAAGAATGGCCAGGTGTAGAGAAAGAAGAACAGCGTGTTGCCGCCGTAGATGAGAAACGGGATGCCAAGCGCCAGCAGCCATGAGACGAAGCCAATGATGGCCCCGGGAAATGACCAGGTCGTTTCGTCGTCGGTCGCTAGCGGCTCCGACCCGGTGGTGGTGATGTAATGTTCACTGTTGCGCATAGCTAATCCTGTGACCGTGACTCATCGTTCGGGAAGACAGCTCCCGAACGATACCGCCTCAGGATCTGATAATATCGTCCCGTCGGAGCAGGTCTAATAATTGGCTTACTAAATTTGTTACCAATTGTTGACCTTCAAGGTGAATCTCAGGCGATTCAGGCGCTTCGTATACCGCGTCAATCCCGGTAAAGTTGCGCAGTTCTCCGGCTCGCGCTTTCTTGTACAGCCCTTTCGGGTCGCGCGCTTCGCAAATCTCCAGCGGCGTATCGACAAACACCTCGATAAAGCGATCCTGGCCCACGCGTTCGCGCACCATCTGGCGCTCGGCGCGGTGCGGAGAGATAAACGCGGTCAGCACCACCAGCCCGGCGTCAGCCATCAGGCTGGCGACTTCGCCCACCCGGCGGATGTTCTCTTTGCGGTCATCGTCGCTAAACCCTAAATCGCTGCACAGGCCGTGACGCACGTTGTCACCGTCCAGCAGGTACGTGCTTACGCCCTGCTGATGCAACGCCTCTTCCAGCGCGCCCGCCACCGTTGATTTACCCGAGCCGGACAGCCCGGTAAACCACAGCACAACCCCACGGTGACCGTGGAGCTGTTCGCGCTGGGCGACGGTGACCGGATGAGGATGCCAGACGACGTTCTCATCATGGGCGGCCATTACTTGCCTCCCAACAGATCGCGTGCGCCCCAGTGCGGGAAGTGTTTACGCACCAGCGCGTTCAGTTCCAGCTCGAAGGCGCTGAATTCAGACGTCGCGGCAGCCTGTTTAATCGGTTCGCGAACCATACCGGCCCCGACGGTAACGTTGGTCAGCCTGTCGATAAAGATCAGCCCTCCCGTTACCGGATTCTGCTGATACGGATCCAGCACCAGCGGTTCGTCGAAGGTCAGATCGACCAGACCGATGCCGTTCAGCGGCAGCTCGGTGACGTCACGCTGGGTCAGGTTGTTGATATCCACCTGGAACTGAATACCGTCCACGCGGGCGCGGGTTTTCTTGCCGGCAATTTTGATGTCATAGCTTTGGCCTGCGGTCAGCGGCTGTTCGGCCATCCACACCACGTCCACGGAAGCCCCCTGCACTGCCGCCAGCGTTTCCTGCGCGTCGACCAGCAGGTCGCCCCGGCTGATATCAATTTCGTCTTTCAGCACCAGCGTTACGGCTTCACCGGCGCCCGCTTCCTGCAGGTCACCGTCGAAGGTGACGATACGGGCGATAGTCGATTCCACGCCGGATGGCAGCACCTTGACGCGCTGACCTACCTTCACGGAACCTGACGCGAGGGTGCCCGAGAAACCGCGGAAATCGAGGTTTGGACGGTTCACGTACTGCACCGGGAAGCGCATCGGCTGGGTGTCGACCACGCGCTGAATTTCAACGGTTTCCAGCACTTCCAGCAGCGTCGGGCCGCTATACCAAGGCATGTTCGCGCTCTGGGACGCGACGTTGTCCCCTTCCAGCGCCGAGAGCGGCACAAAGCGGATATCCAGGTTGCCCGGCAGCTGTTCGGCAAAGGTCAGGTAGCTCTGGCGGATCTCCTCAAACTTCTCTTCGCTGAAGTTGACCAGATCCATCTTGTTGACCGCCACCACCAGGTGTTTGATCCCCAGCAGCGTGGAGATAAAGCTGTGACGGCGGGTCTGATCCAGCACGCCTTTACGCGCGTCCATCAGCAGGATCGCCAGGTCGCAGGTGGACGCGCCGGTCGCCATGTTGCGGGTGTACTGCTCGTGCCCCGGGGTGTCGGCGATAATAAATTTGCGCTTCTCGGTAGAGAAATAGCGGTAGGCCACGTCGATGGTGATGCCCTGCTCGCGCTCCGCCTGCAGGCCGTCCACCAGCAGGGCCAGATCGAGTTTTTCACCCTGGGTGCCGTGACGTTTACTGTCGTTATGCAGGGAAGAGAGCTGATCTTCATAAATCTGGCGCGTATCGTGCAGCAGGCGGCCAATCAGGGTACTTTTCCCGTCATCCACGCTGCCGCAGGTCAGAAAACGCAGCAGGCTTTTGTGTTGTTGCGCGTGCAGATACGCTTCCACGCCGCCTTCGTTGGCAATTTGTTGAGCAATAGTGGTATTCATGGCGGCTCCTTAGAAATAACCCTGACGTTTCTTCAGCTCCATGGAGCCTGCCTGGTCGCGGTCAATCACGCGCCCCTGTCGCTCGCTGGTGGTGGACACCAGCATCTCTTCGATGATCTCCGGCAGCGTCTGCGCGCTGGATTCCACCGCCCCGGTCAGCGGCCAGCAGCCGAGAGTACGGAAGCGCACCATCTGTTTTTTGATCACTTCGCCCGGCTGCAGGTCGATGCGATCGTCGTCGATCATCATCAGCATGCCGTCGCGCTCCAGCACCGGGCGCTCGGCGGCCAGATACAGCGGAACGATCTCGATGTTTTCCAGATAGATGTACTGCCAGATGTCCAGCTCGGTCCAGTTGGAGAGCGGGAAGACGCGAATGCTTTCGCCTTTGTTAATCTGACCGTTGTAGTTGTGCCACAGCTCCGGACGCTGGTTTTTTGGGTCCCAGCGGTGGAAGCGGTCGCGGAAGGAGTAGATACGCTCTTTGGCGCGGGATTTCTCTTCGTCACGGCGCGCGCCGCCGAAGGCCGCGTCAAAACCGTATTTGTTCAGCGCCTGCTTCAGCCCTTCGGTTTTCATAATATCGGTGTGCTTGGCGCTACCGTGCACGAACGGGTTAATGCCCATCGCCACCCCTTCCGGGTTTTTATGCACCAGCAGCTCGCAGCCGTAGGCTTTGGCGGTACGGTCGCGGAACTCGTACATTTCGCGGAATTTCCAGCCTGTATCCACGTGCAGAAGCGGGAACGGCAGCGTGCCCGGATAAAACGCTTTACGCGCCAGGTGCAGCATGACGCTGGAATCTTTACCGATGGAGTACATCATCACCGGGTTAGAAAACTCGGCTGCCACTTCGCGGATGATATGGATACTCTCCGCTTCGAGCTGCCGCAGGTGTGTAAGACGTTTTTGGTCCATAACCGTTCCTTAAGCCAAATTTACAACAGAAGAACCAAAGCCTTCTGTATCGGTTGTGTGTTGGAACCAGGCGAGCGTGCTGTGCAGCTGCACCACTTCTCCCACCACAATCAGGGCGGGCATCGGGGCGTCTTTCGCCAGGGTTGCAAGATGTTCCAGCGTGCCCGTCGCAACGTGCTGATCGACGCGCGTGCCGCGAGAAATGACGGCAACGGGCGTCGTCGCCTCGCGACCGTGCTGAATAAGCTGTTCGCTGATGTCCGCCGCCTTCATCGTGCCCATGTAGATCGCCAGCGTCTGGCGGCTCTGGGCAAGATGCGACCAGTCGAACGGCGTGCTGTCGGCCTTGTAGTGGCCGGTCACAAAGGTGACGCTCTGGGCGTAATCGCGGTGGGTCAGCGGGATACCGGCGTAGGCCGTAACCGCAGAGGCCGCCGTGATGCCGGGCACCACCTGGAACGGTACGCCCGCTTCGGCTGCCGCCTGCAGCTCTTCGCCGCCGCGACCGAAAATGAACGGATCGCCCCCTTTCAGGCGCACCACGGTTTTACCCGCTTTGGCGGCGTCAACCAGCATCTGGTTGGTGTCGTGCTGCGGCACCGAGTGCTCGCCAGCCCGTTTGCCGACGCAGATTTGCTCCGCGTCCCGACGGATCAGCTCGCGCACGCCGTCGGTGACCAGATGGTCGTAGAACACCACGTCGGCGTCCTGCAGCACCTGCAGGCCGCGCAGCGTCAGAAGTCCGGCATCGCCCGGCCCTGCCCCCACCAGAATGATCTCCCCGCCCGTGCTGCCGGGGTTATCCAGTTCGTCCTCGAGGATTTTCTGCGCTGCCGTCTCATTACCGGCATGCATCAGGCTGGCAAAGCGGCCGCGAAACACGCGTTCCCAGAAACGACGGCGTTCCGTCACGCTGGTCAGGCGCGTTTTCAGGTGGTTGCGCCAGTAGCTGGCTTTTTCCGCCATGCGCCCGAGGCTGGTCGGCAGCAGCGCTTCGATTTTTTCACGCAGCACGCGCGCCAGCACCGGTGCGGTACCGCCGGAGGAGATCGCCACCAGCAGCGGCGAACGGTCAACGATCGACGGGAAGATAAACGAGCATAACGGCTGGTCGTCCACCACGTTCACCAGGCGGTAACGGGCCTGCGCGGCGTCGGAGATCCGCCGGTTCAGTTCACGATCTTCGGTCGCCGCAATCACCAGCACGACGCTGTCGATTTGTGATTCGTCAAAATCCGCTTCTGCCACTACCCGCACCTGCGCCCCTGCGCGCTGCAAAAACGCGATTTTGCGATCGGCAATTTCACCCGTGCCAACAACCAGCACCGGCTTCTCTTTTATCGCGGCAAATAAGGGCAGATAGTCCACAAGCAACAACTCACTAACAACGAGGAATAAAGGGACTATAGGGGGCGGCTTAGACCGAATGAAATTACGAATTGGAATGAGTAGTTACTCAATGGAATAACGCCGTAAAAAAGCTAATACCAAAAAGTGCTTAACACGCGAAATTTCGGGCATTTAAGAGCAATTCAAATTGTGTATGGGCGATCACAGTTTCATACTAGGCGGGTTAATATTTTGCTCTGTTTTTAAGGACTCACTATGTTTTCCGCAACGCGCCACCGTATTGCTGCCCTGGCGCTCGGCGTTTGCTTTATTCTTCCTGCCCAGGCAAAAAACCAACCCTATGGTGAAATCGCCACTATGCAGGCGCGGCATATTGCCACCGTCTTTCCTGGCCGCATGACCGGCTCGCCTGCAGAGATGCTCTCTGCGGACTATCTTCGCCAGCAGTTTGCCGGGATGGGCTACCAGAGCGATATCCGGTCGTTTCACAGCCGCTACGTTTATACCTCACGAAATAAAACGAAAAACTGGCATAACGTGACCGGCAGTACCGTTATCGCGGCGCATGAAGGTCGCGCGGCTGAACAGATTATTATTATGGCGCACCTTGATACCTACGCCCCGATGAGCGATGCCGATACGGATAACAACCTCGGCGGGCTGACGCTGCAGGGTATGGACGACAACGCGGCGGGCCTGGGCGTGATGCTCGAACTGGCCGAGCGGATGAAAGATATTCCAACCCAGTATGGCATTCGTTTCGTGGCCACCAGCGGTGAAGAAGAGGGCAAACTCGGGGCTGAGAATCTCCTTAAACGCATGAGCGCTGAGGAGAAGAAAAATACGCTGCTGGTGATCAACCTCGATAACCTGATCGTCGGCGATAAGCTTTATTTCAACAGCGGGCAGAGTACGCCGGGACCCGTGCGGAAACTGACGCGCGACCGCGCGCTGGCGATTGCCCGCAGCCATGGCGTTTATGCCACGACCAATCCGGGAGGGAATCCTGCTTTCCCACGCGGAACAGGCTGCTGCAACGACGGGGAAGTCTTCGATAAGGCGGGCATTCCGGTGCTGTACGTGGAAGCGACAAACTGGGCACTGGGCAAGAAAGATGGCTATCAGCAACGCGCTAAATCGAAAGCCTTCCCGGACGGGACAAGCTGGCACAACGTGATGCTGGATAATCAGCAGCACATTGATAGCGCGCTGCCGCAGCGGATTGAGCACCGCAGTCGTGATGTGGTGAAGGTCATGCTGCCGCTGGTGAAGGAGCTGGCGAAGGCGGGGAAAGCCTGAGGTCGTTAAGCATAGCGCAGCCTGATGCCCTCACCCAAACCCTCTCCCACCGGGAGAGGGAGGATAAAGGATCACCCTTCGTGCAGCCCGCACTCGCGCTTCAGGCCAAAGAATCGCGTCTCTTCTTCCGCCATTCCCGGTTCCCATTTGCGCGTGGTATGGGTATCGCCCACAGACAGATAGCCCTGGTCCCACAGCGGATGGTACTTCAGCCCGTGTTTTTGCAGGTACTGATACACCGTTCGGTTATCCCAGTCGATAATCGGCAGCACTTTAAATACCCCGCGCTGGACCGCCAGCACCGGTAAGGTTGCACGGCTGCCGGACTGCTCGCGGCGTAGCCCCGCAAACCACGTCTGCGCATTGAGCTCTTTCAGCGCCCGGTTCATCGGCTCGACCTTGTTGATCTCATTGTATTTCTCAATGCCCTCAACGCCCTGTTCCCACAGCTTGCCGTAGCGCGCCTCCTGCCAGGCCGCGCTTTCCGTCGCACGGTAAACCTTGAGGTTCAGCTTGAGCTTGTCCGTCAGCTCGTCAATGAACTGGTAGGTTTCCGGGAACAGGTAGCCGGTATCGGTGAGGATCACCGGAATGTCCGGACGGATCTGATTCACCAGATGCAGGCTGACCGCCGCCTGAATACCAAAGCTCGACGACAGCACATAGTCTCCCGGCAGGTTTTCCAGCGCCCACGCCACGCGCCCTTCGGCGTCCAGCTTTTCAAGGTGGGCATTGGTTTCTGCCAGGGCCAGAATGCGTTCGACTTTCGGCAGATCGTTAAGGGCGTTTAGATCGAGTACGGACATAATTACCTCTCGTGATTACTCCCAGAAATCCCTTGCGGGATCGAGCACCGGGCGAATGATGCCCGCACGCACCGTAAAGTCGCCGAAGCCTTCACCCGCTTCGCGCTCTTTCGCCCAGCGCCCGACAAGCTCGTCGATGGAATCAAGGATTTCCGGCTCGGTAATGTTCTCGCGGAACATACGCGGAATGCGCGTGCCGATACGGTTACCGCCCAGGTGCAGGTTATAGCGCCCCGGCGCTTTCCCCACCAGACCCAGCTCGGCCAGCATCGCACGACCGCAGCCGTTCGGACAGCCAGTGACGCGCATAACAATATGCTCGTCCGGAATACCGTGTTTTTCCAGAATCGCTTCCACTTTGTCAGTGAATGACGGCAGGAAACGTTCCGCTTCGGCCATCGCCAGCGGGCAGGTCGGGAACGACACGCAGGCCATGGAGTTTTCACGCTGCGGCTTAACCGCATCCATTAACCCGTGGTCGCGCGCCAGCTTCTCGATCTTCGCCTTCTGGCTTTCCGGCACGCCGGCAATAATGAGGTTCTGGTTAGCGGTAATGCGGAATTCGCCTTTATGGATCTTAGCTATTTCCAGCAGGCCGGTTTTCAGCGGACGGCCCGGATAATCCAGAATACGACCGTTTTCGATAAACAGCGTCAGGTGCCATTTATTATCGATACCTTTCACCCAGCCAATGCGATCGCCGCGACCGGTGAATTCGTAAGGGCGGATCGGCTCAAACTTGATGCCCGCACGACGCTCCACTTCCTCTTTGAACGTCTCCACGCCCACGCGCTCCAGGGTGTATTTGGTTTTCGCGTTTTTACGGTCGGTACGGTTGCCCCAGTCGCGCTGCGTGGTCACTACCGCTTCCGCCACGGCAAGCGTGTGCTCCAGCGGCAGGAAGCCGAACTCGCTCGCGGTGCGGGCGTAGGTTTTCTTATTACCGTGTTCAATGGACAGGCCGCCGCCCACCAGCAGGTTAAAGCCAATCAGCTTGCCGTTTTCGGCAATCGCCACGAAGTTCATGTCGTTGGCGTGCAGATCGATATCGTTCTGCGGCGGGATCACGACCGTGGTTTTAAACTTACGCGGCAGATAGGTCTGGCCAAGGATCGGTTCTTCGTCCGTGGTGGCGACTTTTTCCTGATCGAGCCAAATCTCAGCATAGGCGCGGGTGCGCGGCAGCAGATGCTCAGAGATCTTCTTCGCCCACTCATAGGCTTCGGCGTGCAGCTCGGACTCATACGGGTTCGAGGTGCAAAGCACGTTACGGTTCATGTCGTTAGCGGTCGCCAGCGCGTCCAGCCCGACCGAGTGCAGCATCTGATGCACCGGCTTGACGTTCTTCTTCAGAATGCCGTGGAACTGGAAGGTCTGACGGTTGGTCAGGCGGATACTGCCGTAGATCGTGTTTTCACCGGCAAACTTGTCGATCGCCTGCCACTGTTTGGTGGTGATCACCCCACCCGGCAGACGGCAGCGCAGCAGCATCGCATGACGCGGCTCCAGCTTCTGTTCGGCACGCTCGGCGCGGATGTCGCGATCGTCCTGCTGGTACATGCCGTGGAAGCGGATCAGCAGGAAGTTGTCGCCTTTGAAACCGCCGGTGAGACCGTCATTCAGATCTTCAGCAATGGTGCCGCGCAGATAGTTGCTTTCCAGCTTCATGCGCTCGGCGTCTGTCAGTTTACCTTCGACCACCAGTGGCCCTGGATGTTTTTCGCTCATTAGTAGACATCTCGCTGATAACGGCGCTCAACGCGCAGCTCACTTAAAAATTCATCCGCCGTTTCGGCATCCATACCGCCGAATTCGGCAATCACTTCCAGCAGTGCCTGCTCAACGTCTTTCGCCATGCGATTGGCGTCGCCGCAGACATAAATGTGGGCGCCGTCATTGATCCAGCGCCACAGTTCTGCGCCCTGTTCGCGCAGTTTATCTTGTACGTATACTTTTTCTTTCTGGTCGCGGGACCAGGCCAGATCGATGCGGGTCAGTACGCCTTCTTTCACATAGCGCTGCCACTCAACCTGGTAGAGGAAATCCTCGGTAAAGTGCGGGTTGCCGAAGAACAGCCAGTTTTTACCCGGCGCTTCATCTGCCGCGCGCTGCTGCATGAAGGCGCGGAACGGCGCAATGCCGGTGCCCGGGCCAATCATGATGACCGGCGTTTCCGGGTTCGCCGGCAGGCGGAAGTTGTCGTTGTGCTCGATAAAGACGCGCACTTCGCCCTCTTCTTCCACGCGATCCGCCAGGAAACTTGATGCCCCACCCGCACGGGCGCGGCCTTCGATGTCGTAGCGCACCACCCCGACGGTAACATGCACTTCGCTCTCCACTTCGGCCTGCGAAGAGGCGATGGAGTACAGGCGCGGCGTCAGCGGTCGCAGCAGGCCGATCAGCGCATCGGCATCCAGCTGAGCCGGAGAGAAACGGACCATATCGACAATTGGCGTCGTCGCGGCGTAATGCTGCAGCTTCGCCTTGTCGCCCACCAGCGGCAGCAGGGATTCGCTGCGCGTTAAGGTGGCATAATTTTCGACGATATTCGGGGTATTCACCGTCAGTTCGAAATGCCACTGCAGCGCCTCTGAAAGCGGCTGGGTTTTGCCGTCAACGGTAACGGGCTCGTCGCCCTTCAGCCACACCAGCTCAACCAGCTCTTTCACCAGAGCCGGATCGTTTTGGTACCAGATACCCAGCGCGTCGCCCGGCTGATAGCGCAGGCCAGAGTCGCCGAGATCGATCTCGATATGGCGCACGTCTTTTTCCGAGTCGCGGCCGGTGATTTTCTGATTCACCGACAGGCTCGCCGTCAGCGGCGCCTCTTTGGTGTACGGGCTGGTGTGAATGTCGTTAACGGCACCCGTCGCGGTGAACGCGGCCTGCGCCGACGTCTCTTTCGGCACGCGCGCTTTCAGCACATCAACGATGCGCGCACGCCATTCGGCGGCGGCGGTCTGGTATTCAACATCTGCGTCAACGCGGTCCAGCAGGCGCTCCGCGCCCAGCTCCGCCAGCCTGCTGTCGAAGTCTTTACCGGACTGGCAGAAGAATTCATACGAGGTATCGCCCAGGCCAAATACGGCAAACGCCGTGCCGTCCAGCTTCGGCGCTTTTTTCGAGAACAGGAACTTGTGCAGGGCCACCGCTTCTTCAGCGGGTTCACCTTCGCCCTGGGTAGAGGCGACCACCACCAGCAGTTTTTCCGACGCGATTTGCTTGAATTTATAATCCCCGGCGTTTACCAGGTTCACGTTCAGTTTGGCGGCCAGCAGGTCGTCGCGCAGCGCTTCGGCCACGCGGCGGGCGTTGCCCGTCTGCGAGGCGGAAATCAGGGTAATGGCCGGAATTTCAACGGCCGTTACCGGTGCACCCGCCACAGCGCCAGGCTGCTGATTGAGCATTCCCCAGAAATAACCGGAGACCCAGGCAAGCTGAGTGGGAGAAAAATCAGAGGTGGCAGCCTGAAGGCGCGCCAGTTGCTCCGGGTTCAGGGGAAGCAAATTTGAAGGTGGGGCCTGTGTTGTCATGCGTCGTTATGTTCCAGTAGCCAAGCGGACTTTAAGCGAATAAATCCAAACTGAAGATAAGGTTAACGGCGAGGATAATAACAATTAAAGAAGGGATGGAAATAATAAATAACCAAATGGACTAACCTGTTTTAGTTGTCATACTTAACGATAAAAGCGATTAATTAACCCACTGAAAATTATCGATAAAAACATCAAAAAACGCCCGTTAACGAGACGCCAGGCTTCAGAGCCGTTTTAGTTAATGCTAAAAATTGTGCTTTCCGGTACTATGCGGCGGTTTTTTCCGCATTACTGAGAGCGATCATGTCCACCACACTGTTTAAAGATTTCACCTTCGAAGCCGCCCACCACCTTCCGCATGTCCCTGAGGGGCATAAATGCGGCCGTCTGCACGGGCATTCGTTCATGGTGCGTCTTGAGATCACCGGTGAAGTTGATCCGCATACCGGATGGATCATGGATTTTGCCGAGCTGAAGGCGGCGTTTAAGCCGACCTACGATCGTCTGGATCATTACTACCTGAATGATATTCCGGGCCTTGAAAACCCGACCAGCGAAGTGCTGGCGAAATGGATTTGGGATCAGATGAAGCCGCTGGTGCCACTGCTGAGCGCGGTGATGATCAAAGAGACCTGCACCGCCGGCTGCATCTATCGCGGAGAGTGATCCTCTTCGTCACGCCCGTTTAGCGGCATGAACTCATAGAGCACGAGCGCGTTACTTTCCAGTGATTCTGTCATTTGCCAGCCGTCATTAAGCCGTTCATCGCGTAAGGAAAGCGTTGGACGCGCTTTGTGCGCAATCCAGCGCCACATCTCTTCATCAGGCCCGCTGTCGCTGCGTACCCCTTCCAGCAGCGGGTAGAGCGCACCATTGTGCCGATCGAAAAGATGGCGCCTGATGCGCCACTCGCCGCACATCCCCTGTAGCTGCAGATGATATTGCTGTTGAAAACGTTGGATGAAAGCCTCTTCGCTGGAGAGCAGCGGATTGAACACCACCACGTTACGCAGCAGCAGCTGATAGCCCCCCTGATGGCGGAGCAGCAGCACGCTCTTGTCGTTGATGAGCACTTCTCCCCGCAGGCGTTGCCACAGCCAGAGCACCCAGTAGATGGGCCGCGGAAGGCCGTGATTATACTGAAGCGCAAGGCTCGATGTATCGAGGGTGTTGTTCGCCCTGGCTTCCCCCTGCAAACCGGAATTCAGCCAGAATCCCGCCAGCCAGACCTGTTCTGAAAGCCCGAGTAAATTTTGCATAAGCAGCGCGCCGCGAAAAAACCAGCCGTTGGTTGCTCGCGTATTCCCGGTAAGGGTATTCCACGAGAGTAACCATACCGGCAGCGTGCGCTGCCGCTGGCGAAGGGCGGCGAGTATTTGGCGGATCTTTAGCACGGGATAGTTTTCAGCCGAGGAGAGATGTGCAGGATCCAGCCGCGCCAGATCGAGCAGCTCGTTGGCATCCGCCTGACAGGCGAGGAAATCGGCCTGGTCCAGAATGCCAGAATGGAACAGCGCGTCGTCGCCGAGTTCAGTACCCACGGGAGAGAAGCGATGCCACACCCCAAACTTTGCCTGTTGAAGGTAGGTCCCGACCGTCGCCCGCTGAGCCTGCCAGGCGTGCTCCTGGGTTTCCGCGCTTGCCTGAGGAGACCAGTGCATCACGACGTGCCAGCCTGCGGTAATATCGGGTAAAAATCGGTTAACCGACAGCTGCAAAAAGCGCTTCAGAAGATCGCATCGGGTGGTGACCCCCGTGTGCAGCAGGATCGTCCAGCCTTTTTTTGCTACCCAGGTAAACAGCTGCTGCAAATTGTACCAGCAGGCGTAACCCGCCATATGGGGATCGTCCCATCCCGTGGCGAACAGACGGCTGCTGAGAAAAGGTTCAGCGATATCAATCCCCTCAATTGGGATCGCCTCGTGAAGCGCCTCAAGATGCTGGCGAACATCCTCCCGCAGTAAATCGTCGAGCTCGCGCAGGGTGACGACCAGCCGCGCGCGGCGCAGCGCGGACGAGAGCGGATAAAGCTGCTGCAGATCAACTATTCGCTCCTGACGCGGAGAGTGGGTTAGCGGAGCGGGTTCCCAGCCGCGGTTCTCAGCGCCTCTAAGCAGGCTAAACAGCCTATCCACCGCGACGGGAAAGCGCTGCTCGCCCGTGCCTGCCCGCTGCGGAGACGCATCGGAGCGATGCCGCCTGGCCTTACGAAACTCGCCCGGAGACATATTGTGATAGCGCCGGAACCGATCGGTCATCATGCGCGTGCTGGCAAACCCGTGCTCCAGCGCAATCTGATGCAAAGGACGGCTGGTGAGGCGCAGGGCGTCAGCCGCTTTTTCCAGCCGCAGGGCGGTGATGTACTGCATAAAACTGACACCCATCTCTTTTCGAAAGAGGCGGGAGAGCCACGCTTCGGAGACGAACTCACTCGCTGCAATTTCGGCCAGCGTAATGCGCCGGGTATAGCTGGCGTTGATCCGCTCCAGCACGCGGGCAATGCGCTTGCTGACGTCGGCGTGCTGGTCCCGGGGTTTCTGGCGGGCAGGCTGCTGAAAGCGGCCAATCAGCAGCAGCAGGATCTCGCTCAGCCAGCGATTTGCCTCCAGCCTGAAGCGGTGCGGATCGTTCACCAGCGTCACCACCAGAAGCTGACGCAGCAGGTGCCGAAGTTCGTCACACTGCGGCCAGTTTCCACCGGACTCTGTCGGAACCGCGTAGTCATGGGCAAAAAAGTCATTGTACAGCTTGATTACCCACCGCCCGGAGAGAACGACACGAAGCGTCACGTTCGCGCTCTGGCTACTGAAGCGCCAGCGCTGATAGCGGTTTATCACCGCAAGACCGTTATTTGACACCGTCTCGCGTCCTGCGGCGGTTTGCAGTTCGGCTTGCCCTTCCAGAACCCACAGTATCGTCAGCGAATCACCTTCATCCTGCGTGAGCAGGCGAATGTCTTCAACGACTACCGCAAACTCGTTCCCATGCTGCTCCATTCGGCTCCCCCGCATGGACAAAAAATGATGCGCCATTTTTTGTCATAACTGAATCGTATGAAAAACAATCAGAAAAAAGGCGTCGCTTTACAACAAAAAAGGGCATTTTCCGGCAATGCGATCGACATAAACTCGAAACTAACACCGTTTGGCAGGAAAAGGATAACAAAAATGACACATCCAATTGTTGACGCTCTGCGGGACACCGAAGATCGGTTCACTGAACTTCGTCGCGAATTTCACCGACACCCCGAAATTGGCTTCGAGGAGCACAAAACCAGCGACCGCGTCGCGTCACTCCTTCAACTGTGGGGCTATGAGGTCCACCGGGGAATGGCAAAAACCGGGGTGGTTGGCACCCTGAAGGTGGGCAACAGCAGCAAAAGCCTGGGCCTGCGCGCCGACATGGATGCGCTGCCAATGCAGGAAAACAGCGGCAAGGCGTGGAGTAGCACCGTCGAGGGAAAATTCCACGGCTGCGGGCACGATGGCCACACCACCACGCTGCTCTATGCCGCAGAATATTTGGCCCGCACCCGCAACTTTAGCGGTACGTTACATCTCATTTTTCAACCTGCGGAAGAGCTGCTGTATGGCGGACGCGTCATGCTGGAGGATGGCCTGTTTGAGCAGTTCCCCTGCGACCATATTTTCGGCCTGCACAATATGCCCTCCCAGCCGCTCGGGAAAATCGGCCTTCGCGATGGCGCCATGATGGCCTCTTCGGACACCGTTCATATTGAAGTCAACGGGGTGGGAGGACACGGCGCCGTTCCGGAACACACCGTCGATGCCACGCTGGTTGCCTGCCACATCACCCTCGCCCTGCAGTCGATTGTGTCGAGGAATATCACCCCGTTCCAGCCGGTCGTCGTGACCGTGGGCAGCATCCAGGCGGGTCATGCTCCGAATATCATCAACGACAAGGTGTTAATGAAGCTAACCGTTCGCACGCTGGATGAAACGGTGCGTCAAACCGTGCTGCAGCGGATCCATGATATCGCCGTGGCGCAGGCTGAGAGCTTCAACGCCACGGCCACGATCCGTCACGTGAACGGGAGTCCGGTGCTAAGGAATAACCCGCAGGCCAATGAAATGGTGCGTACGGTAGCGACCGACCTGTTCGGTCAGGATGCCGTCTCGTCGGTGAATGCCTTTATGGGAAGCGAAGATTTTGCGTTCATGCTCGAGAAAAATCCCAACGGCTGCTACTTCACCCTCGGTGCGGGAGATGAGCCTGAACGCTGCATGGTGCATAACCCAGGCTATGACTTTAACGACAAGCTTCTCCTCACCGGCGCGGCACTCTGGTGCGCGTTGACCGAACATTATCTGCGTTAATTCTCGCCCCCCCCGGAGGCTTGCACGATGAGTACCGTTCCCCTGACAGGCACACCGACCTACGCCGGTAACGATCGGCTGCTGGCCGGTATTGTGATGAGCGTTCTGACGTTTTGGTTATTTGCGCAGTCGGTGATTAACGTTGTCCCGGCAATGAAAAATAGCCTGACTATCTCCCTCGAAACCCTCACGCTGGCGGTCAGCCTCAGCGCCTTGTTCAGCGGCTGTTTTGTCGTTGCCTGCGGGGGATTTGCCGACAAGTTTGGGCGTATGCGCATGACCTATATCGGCCTGACGCTGAGCATCGTCGGAAGCGCCCTGCTTTTCATCTCGTGGGAGCCGGTCCTGTTTTTGCTGGGAAGAGCGATACAGGGGCTGTCAGCGGCCTGCATCATGCCCGCCACGCTGGCGCTGATTAAAACCTGGTATGAAGGAAACGCGCGGCAGCGGGCCATCAGCTTTTGGGTCATTGGTTCATGGGGCGGCAGCGGCCTGAGCGCGTTTGTCGGCGGGACTATTGCCACCACGCTCGGCTGGCGCTGGATTTTTGTTTTTTCCATGCTGGTCGCGGTGGCGGCGCTGCTGCTGATCCGCGGTACGCCGGAAAGCCGAAGCGACGCCGCGAGCCGCCATAAGCTGGATATCAGCGGCCTGGTGAGCTTTGTCTGCATGCTGGTGCTGCTGAACCTGTTTATCAGTAAAGGGCACAGCTGGGGCTGGAGCAGCGTTTTATCGCTACTTGTGCTGGGTGGCGCCGCGCTGGCAGCGGTCTGCTTTGTGCTTACCGGGCGACGTAAAGGTGATGTGGCGCTGATTGATTTTGCCCTGTTTAAAAACCGGGCCTACAGCGCGTCGGTATTCTCTAATTTTTTGCTCAACGGCTGCATTGGCACCATGATGATCGCCAGTATCTGGCTGCAGCAAGGACACCATCTTTCGCCGCTACAAACCGGCATCATGACGCTGGGATATCTGGTCACCGTGCTGGCGATGATTCGGGTCGGGGAAAAGCTGCTCCAGCGTTACGGGGCGCGCCTGCCGATGATGACCGGGCCGCTGCTGACCGCAACGGGTATCACGCTGATCTCCTGCACTTTCTTAAGCAAAGAGATCTATATTGTCACCGTTTTTCTCAGCAACATTTTATTTGGCCTGGGGCTGGGGTGTTACGCCACGCCGTCAACGGATACTGCGGTAATGAATGCGCCTGAAAACAAAGTTGGCGTGGCCTCAGGGGTTTACAAGATGGGCAGTTCGCTGGGCGGAGCAATGGGGATCGCCGTTACCGCGTCGCTGTATGCGCTGCTGCTGCCGCTGGGAATGGCCAGCGCCGCACAGTATGCGCTACTCTTCAACAGCGCAATTTGTCTCGCTTCGGCGGGAGTCACCTGGGCATTGCTTCCTTCAGAACGGGCCCCGCGATAGGCGGGGCCGCGCAACGATCAGGCGATATTCAGATATTTGTGCGTCTGCATCGACAGGCGCCAGTTACGCGCAATACAGGTTTCAATGCACAGGCGCGTTGCATCCTCTTTCTGGCTGATAGGCTGCAGGGCAATCACCCGCTGCTTTTCATCCGTCAGCGTTGCCAGCAGTTCTTCCAGCGCTTCGATATCACGCACGCGCCCTACCGGGTGCTTAATCTCATCCGCGCGCTCCAGCGCCTGAGACAGCACGTCATACCCACCGCGCATATTCACTTTTGGCGATACCGTCACCCAGGTCGTGTGTGAACAGCGCACTTCATGGGTGCCGCTGGTTTCAATCTGGCAGCTGTAGCCGTTCTTTTCGAGCAGCTCGGTCAGCGGCGTCAGATCGTGGATGCAGGGTTCACCGCCGGTGATCACCACGTGGCGCGCCGTCCAGCCCTGACGACCAATAATGGCCAGCAGATCTTCAGAACTGCCCGCGCCCCACTTATCGCTCTCTTTGGTTTTCGCCAGAATGCTAAACAGCGACACTTCCCGATCTGCGAGCTTATCCCACGTATGTTTGGTATCACACCAGGCACAGCCAACCGGGCATCCCTGTAAACGAATGAAAATAGCGGGAACGCCGGTAAAGTAACCCTCGCCTTGCAGGGTCTGGAACATCTCGTTAATCGGGTACTGCATAGTCATCTCAGTAAAGGGGATAAACGATAAGTATCGCAGATCTCCGCCGGATGGTCATGCTCCATCGGTGCTTTGCGCGCCAATCGCCGCCATAAACCGTTCGGTAATTTGCTGCGGGCGGGTGATCGCGCCGCCGACGACGACCGTATGCGCGCCCAGCGCCAGGCATCTGGCCGCGCGTTCAGGCGTATCCACGTTCCCTTCGGCAACCACGGGAACCGTCACGGCAGCCAGCACGGCCTTCAGGAACGCGCAGTCGTTCTCCGGAAGCGAATGGCCTGCCGTTTCCGCCGTGTAGCCGTAAAGCGTGGTGCCGACGCAGTCGAAGCCCAGCGCCTGCGCCGTCACGGCTTCGCCCACGGTGGAAATATCGGCCATCAGCAGTACCGAGGGGTAGCGCGAGCGGATGCGCGTGACCAGCGTTTCCAGGGATTCACCACCGGGACGCTCGCGCGCCGTCGCATCAAGCGCAATGATTTCCGGGGAGATGCTCATGAGCTCATCCACCTCTTTCATCGTGGCGGTGATAAACACCTCGCTTTCCGGGTAATCCCGTTTGATGATGCCGATAACAGGCAAAGAGACCTGCTGCTTAATGGCCTCAATATCCACCACGCTGTTGGCACGAATAGCGGCGGCTCCGCCCTGCGCTGCCGCCAGCGCCATCCGCGACATAATAAACGGGCTATGCAGCGGTTCATTTTCCAGCGCCTGACAGGAGACGACCAGTTTCCCATTCAGGTTATCCAGTACAGTTTTCATTACGATAAGATCTCTTCCACTTCGTTTTTGATAATCGTGACGTGCGGGCCATAAATGACCTGAACCCCGTTGCCGCGCACGATAACGCCGCGCGCGCCGGTGGCTTTCAGCGCCGCGTCATTCACTTTGCTGCTGTCCTTCACCGTGACGCGAAGCCGCGTGGCGCAGCAGTCCACCTCTTCCAGATTCTCTTTTCCGCCTAATCCGGCGATCACCGCAACGGCGCGCTCGCTCTGCGAGAAGGTCACTTCACTGGCTATCGCCTCCTTTTCCCGACCCGGCGTGGCAAAATCAAAGCGGTTTATCAGGTAGCGGAAGGTGAAGTAGTAAAGGAAGAACCACGGCACGCCGACCAGCGGAACGAACATCCAGTTGGTTTTGGCCTCCCCCTGCAAAATGCCGAACAGCACGAAGTCGATGAAACCGCCGGAGAAGGTTTGCCCGATGGTGATATGCAGCATGTGCGCAAGCATGAACGCCAGCCCGTCAAACAGCGCATGAATGACGTAAAGCACCGGCGCAATAAACAGGAAGGAGAACTCGATAGGCTCGGTAATCCCGGTCAGGAACGAGGTTAACGCCGCGGAGAGCAGCAGCCCGGCAACGCGCTTTTTGTTCTCCGGTTTTGCCGTGTGATACATCGCCAGACACGCGCCGAGCAGGCCAAACATCATCGTAATAAAGCGCCCGGACATGAAGCGCGACGTGCCCTCATAGAAATGCTGCGTGTTCGGGTCGGCCAGCTGGGCGAAGAAGATCCGCTGTGTGCCCTCGACGAGGTGACCGTTAACAATCTCACTGCCGCCGAGCGCGGTGGTCCAGAACGGCAGATAGAAGATGTGGTGCAAACCAAACGGGCCCAGCATGCGTAAAATGAAGCCGTACAGCAGGGTGCCCAGATAGCCGGTGGCATCCACCAGCCCGCCGAGACCAAAAATCAGCTTCTGGAAATGCGGCCAGATCACGGTCATGAGCGCGCCGACGAGTATCGCCGCCAGCGAGCTGATAATGGGGACAAAGCGCGAGCCGCCAAAGAACCCAAGGAACTGCGGAAGCGCAATTTTATTAAACCGGTGATGGAGCGTGCAGGTCACCAGACCAATCACCACGCCGCCAAACACGCCGGTTTCCAGCGTCTGAATTCCCAGCGTCATGCCCTGCCCCACGGCACCCGGGTTCTCGTGCGCCAGTTTGCCGGTGAGGATCAGCAGCGCGTTGATGGTGGCATTCATCACCAGAAACGCGAGTAGCGCCGCCAGCCCAGCCGTGCCCTTATCGCTTTTTGCCAACCCGACGGCAACCCCAACCGCAAACAGCACCGAGAGGTTTGCAAACACGATTGAACCGGCGCTGCTCATGATGGTGAAAATGGCCTGAAGCCAGCCCACATCTAAAAACGGATAAGCCGCCAGCGTATTGGGATTCGATAGCGCACCGCCTATCCCCAGCAGCAGGCCCGCCGCGGGCAGCACGGCAATAGGCAACATAAAGGATTTACCAAAGCGCTGCGCTTTTTCAAACCATCCCCCCGAAGAAGCGCCACTGAACATCTGCATCATTTTTTCATCTCCCCATCGAACGATGAAAATTTTTACCATATAAATTTTATTCAGTGAAAATTATCATCAAAAACCAGGAAGCCGATCATACTTTTTCAAAATGACTGGCATCTTTCCCCTCCTTTCCGCCACACTAGTCGCAGCGAAACACATTAAGGACGTGGCATGTCGGACCATGAAAATCTGCTGCTGAAGCTCCGCCAGGAGGCTTCCGGGTACAGCCCAACGCAACAAAAACTCGGCGAGTTTGTCCTCAGCGATCCTGCCCGGGTGCTCTACCTGACGATCACTGAACTGGCGCGCGAGAGCCACACCAGCGAGGCCAGCGTCACGCGCCTTTGCCGGACGCTGGGCTGCAAGGGCTATAACGAATTTAAAATGGCGCTTGCGCTGGATATTCAGCAGGGCCAGCCCGCGCGTCAGGCGGGGGATGAGATTGATAACGTCGTGGATGAGTCGGTGCAGGCTTTGCAGGATACCGCCCGACTCCTCGATCGCACGCTGCTTGAAAAGGCTGCGCTGGCGCTGCACCAGGCGCAATCCGTGCAGATTTATGGCGTCGCGGCCAGCGCGATCCTCGGGGAGTATCTCCACTACAAGCTGTTGCGGCTGGGTAAACCCGCACAGCTGTTTAGCGATATGCACCGTGCGGCCATGAATGCGACAACGCTTTCGAAAGAGACCCTGGTTGTGGCCATCTCCAGCTCGGGTTCAACGCGGGATTTGCTCCACGTGGTGAAGCTTGCCCGCAAGCGCGGCGTTAAGGTTCTGGCACTCAGCAATACGCCCCGCAGCCCGCTGGCGTCTCTGAGCGACATGCAGCTGGTTGCCGCCAAACCAGAAGGCCCTCTAAGTGCAGGCGCACTCAATGCTAAGGTTGGGGTGATGCTGCTGGTCGAGCTGCTGACCACGTCCATGATTGCGCTGGATGGTCATTACGGCGACGTTAGCCAGCAAACGGCCAGCGCCACGCTTCCCCTTTTGCTCTGAAAATCATTCGCAGGCTAAATAAAATAGCCTGCGACTTATGTTGTCTGATTTGAGTTAAGTGGTATTTAAAACATTTATTCGATAAATGTTTGGTGTAACAAATTATTATATTTATTACATTTTGAATTACGTTCACCATTCGACACAGAGTTCACAAAAGAATTTAAATTCAACCAGTTAAAATTTAAATTTTAATAGAGTGAATTTTTACCCTTGCGATAATGTCCAATATCTCCACCTGATTTCCTTTCCTTAAAATAAGCTTAAGACGCCATTGATTTCGGCGATTTATTATTTAAATGCCGTTTACTTTTGCGCGCCTACAATCCGCCTCATCAATCATAATGAGACGGTATTAATGAAGATGTTACTGATTACAGGCGTGACCGGATTTCTGGGCGGTGCAGTTCTTGAAAAAATCCTGACCAACGATCAATCCGTAGAACTCCTTTTGCTTGCGCGCGCCGGCGATCCGCAGAGCGGGCTGGAGCGCGTGCTGGAGAATATGCGCAAGTTCAACGTTCCCGAGGACAAACTGGCCTCCCTGAAGGTGGATAATATCCTGATTGGCGATCTCAGCCAGCCTGAAGCCTTTCTCAACGATCCCCGTCTGGATCAGGTTACGCATGTCGTTAACTGTGCGGCCGTCGCCTCATTTGGTAACAACCCGCTGATCTGGAAGGTCAACGTTGAAGGAACGCTGGCGCTGGCGCGCCGCATGGAGCAGGTCACGGGCCTGCAGCGTTTCCTCCACGTCGGCACCGCGATGTCATGCACGCCGGAGCAGGATTCCCTGGTCGCCGAAAGCGCTGAATTCAGAGAGAATGCTGAACACCTGGTGGAATACACGTTTTCGAAGTCAACAATCGAACAGCTGATGCGCCAGGAGTGTCCTAACCTGCCGCTGCTCATCGCCCGTCCGTCCATCGTCGTCGGCCATACCCGTCACGGCTGCACGCCGTCGAGCAGCATTTTCTGGGTCTTTAGCATGGGCCTGATGCTGCAGAAGTTTATGTGCTCAATGGAAGACAGGATCGACGTTGTTCCGGTGGATTATTGCGCCGACGCGATGTTAATGCTGCTCAACAGCAACGCTCGTCCGGGAGAAGTGGTACACATTTCTGCGGGAGAAGAGAATAGCGTTCGCTTTGCGGATATCGATCAGGCAATGGCGCAGGCGCTGGAGAAAGCCCCCGTCGGAGATAAATATGCGCAGGTCAGCTACGAAACGCTGGTCAGAATGCGCCGCGAGTTGAAACATATTTTTGGGCCGTGCAACGAACGTCTGATGCTGAAAGCCATGCGGTTATACGGTGCGTTTGCCACGCTTAACGTGCGCTTCAGCAACGATAAGCTGCTGAGCATGGGGATGCCGAAGCCACCCCGGTTTACGGATTACATCGCCCGCTGCGTGCAAACCACCCAGGGGCTGACCATTCCGGAGCAAATGGCGGTCGATTTTAAATAGCAAAAAAAATGCCAGTCTTTCGACTGGCATTTTCATTTTAAGGCTTAAGCAATTATGCCTGGCCTTTGATCTCTTTACGACCGTTGTATGGTGCTTTTTCGCCCAGCGCTTCTTCGATACGAATCAGCTGGTTGTATTTAGCAACACGGTCAGAACGGCTCATAGAACCGGTTTTGATCTGGCCTGCAGCGGTACCCACAGCCAGGTCGGCAATGGTAGCGTCTTCAGTTTCGCCAGAACGGTGAGAGATAACAGCGGTGTAGCCAGCGTCTTTCGCCATTTTGATCGCAGCCAGAGTTTCGGTCAGAGAACCGATCTGGTTGAATTTGATCAGGATGGAGTTAACGATGCCTTTCTCGATGCCTTCTTTCAGGATCTTGGTGTTGGTTACGAACAGGTCGTCACCAACCAGCTGGATTTTGTCGCCCAGTACTTTAGTCTGGTATGCGAAGCCAGCCCAGTCAGACTCGTCCAGACCGTCTTCGATAGACACGATTGGGTACTGTTTGGTCAGGTCTTCCAGGAAGTGAGTGAACTCTTCGGAGGTGAACGCTTTGTTGCCTTCGCCAGCCAGAACGTATTTACCGTCTTTGTAGAATTCAGAGGCTGCACAGTCCATCGCCAGGGTGATGTCTTTGCCCAGCTCGTAGCCAGCAGCTTTAACTGCTTCTGCGATAACGGCCAGCGCTTCTGCGTTAGAACCCAGGTTTGGCGCATAGCCACCTTCGTCACCAACAGCCGTGTTCATACCTTTAGCTTTCAGAACTTTAGCCAGGTTGTGGAACACTTCAGAACCCATACGTACGGCTTCTTTCAGGGATTTCGCGCCAACTGGCTGAATCATGAATTCCTGAATATCAACGTTGTTGTCTGCGTGCTCACCGCCGTTGATGATGTTCATCATTGGTACAGGCATGGAGTATTTGCCTGGGGTGCCGTTCAGTTCAGCGATGTGCTCGAACAGTGGCATACCTTTAGCAGCCGCAGCCGCTTTGGCGTTCGCCAGGGAAACGGCCAGGATTGCGTTCGCACCGAAGTTAGATTTGTTTTCAGTACCGTCCAGATCGATCATGATCTTGTCGATGCCAGCCTGGTCTTTGGCGTCTTTGCCAAGGATTGCCTGAGCAATCGGACCGTTTACAGCGCCAACCGCTTTCAGTACGCCTTTGCCCAGGAAGCGGGATTTGTCGCCATCGCGCAGTTCCAGCGCTTCGCGAGAACCAGTAGAAGCACCTGATGGAGCAGCAGCCATACCAACGAAACCACCTTCCAGGTGAACTTCGGCTTCAACGGTCGGGTTACCACGGGAGTCGATGATTTCACGACCGATGACTTTAACGATTTTGGACATTAGATTTTCCTCAGTACAAGTTAAACTAAAACTCCAGACAAACAACGCGTACCAAAGGTACGCGTTGCCGTTCTAACTTTTTTTACTTCGCCTGACGCTTCTGGTAGTCGCTGGCGGCCTTCACGAAGCCTGCAAACAGCGGATGCCCGTCACGTGGCGTTGAAGTAAATTCCGGGTGGAACTGGCAGGCGACAAACCACGGATGGTTTGGCACTTCGATGATCTCGACTAACTGATCATCCCCGGAGCGGCCCGCAACACGCAGGCCCGCGGCTTCAATAGGTTTCAACAGCATGTTGTTGACTTCATAGCGGTGACGATGGCGCTCGGTGATCACCGGCTCGCCATACAGCTTGCGAACCACGCTATCGTCAGTCAGCTGGCAGGCCTGTGCGCCAAGACGCATGGTGCCACCCAGATCGCTCTTCTCGGTACGGACTTCGACGTTACCTTCTTCGTCACGCCATTCGGTGATAAGCGCCACAACAGGGTACTTACAGTCTGGCACAAATTCCGTAGAGTTCGCGTTTTCCATTCCCGCTACGTTGCGCGCAAATTCGATCAGCGCAACCTGCATACCCAGACAGATGCCAAGGTATGGAATATTGTTTTCACGCGCATAGCGCGCGGTGGCGATCTTGCCTTCAACACCACGGTAGCCGAAGCCGCCAGGGATGAGGATAGCATCCAGATCTTTCAGGATTTCAACGCCACGCGTTTCAACATCCTGCGAATCAATCAGCTTGATGTTCACGGAAACACGGTTCTTCAGACCACCGTGTTTCAGCGCTTCGATCACTGACTTATAGGCATCCGGCAGTTCAATGTACTTGCCGACCATACCGATAGTCACTTCGCCTGCCGGGTTGGCTTCTTCATAAATAACCTGTTCCCATTCAGACAGGTTAGCCTCCGGACAGTTCAAGCTGAATCGTTTACAAATATAATCGTCCAGGCCCTGAGATTTCAACAGGCCCGGGATTTTATAAATGGAATCGACATCTTTCATTGAAATAACGGCTTTTTCAGGCACGTTACAGAACAATGCAATTTTCGCACGTTCGTTCGCCGGAACCGCGCGATCGGAGCGGCAAACCAGGATGTCTGGCTGAATACCAATGGAGAGCAGTTCTTTCACAGAGTGCTGAGTCGGCTTGGTTTTCACTTCACCAGCGGCGGCCATGTACGGCACCAGAGTCAGGTGCATGAACAGCGCGTGCTCACGGCCGATATCTACCGCCAGCTGACGAATCGCTTCCAGGAATGGCAGGGATTCGATATCACCCACGGTACCGCCGATTTCAACCAGCACCACGTCGTGGCCTTCGCCACCCGCAACAATGCGTTCTTTGATTGCGTTAGTGATGTGCGGGATAACCTGAACGGTTGCACCCAGATAGTCACCACGGCGCTCTTTACGCAGAACGTCGGAGTAGATGCGGCCAGTCGTGAAGTTGTTACGACGGGTCATTTTGGTGCGGATGAAACGCTCGTAGTGGCCAAGATCCAGATCGGTTTCAGCGCCGTCTTCAGTAACGAACACTTCCCCGTGTTGGATTGGGCTCATGGTGCCCGGATCGACGTTGATGTACGGATCCAGTTTCATCATGGTCACATTGAGGCCACGGGCTTCAAGAATGGCTGCGAGGGAGGCTGCGGCAATGCCTTTACCCAGAGAGGATACGACCCCGCCGGTCACAAAAATATAGTTCGTTGTCATGCTGAACCTGAGAAGTTAGGGTGAAACGATGGAATAACCAGGACGGGAAAGTAGTATACCCGAACACGGCGAGCGCCACAAACTTTCATTCTCCGTCTCCACTCCAGGCCATGACAATCATAAGGAGTGAGAAAATAGCCCCTTTTGGGTAAATGTTTTTGACGCAAATCAAGCGCTTGTCATTTAAAAAATCACACAAATTGCGCTTGATCGCAAAATCTCGTTAGAGATCAGATTCCTGGCGCTTTACTTCTTGCCAGACTTCTTCCATCGCTTCGAGGTCAATACCGCTCATTTCCAGGCCTCGCGAGGCGACAATCCGCTCAACTTCGCGAAAGCGCCGTTCGAATTTTAGGTTGGCTTTTTGCAGGGCGGTTTCCGCTTTTACACCCAGGTGGCGAGAAAGGTTGACGGTCGCAAACAGCAGATCGCCCATCTCCTCCTCAAGCTTTGCTTCATCCACCACCGCCTGCTGCGCTTCGTGCATGACTTCGTCAATCTCTTCGTGCACTTTATCCAGCACCGGGCCGAGGGAGGTCCAGTCAAAACCCACGGCGGAGCAGCGTTTCTGGATTTTGTGCGCGCGCATCAGCGCGGGCAGGCTCAGCGGAATATCGTCCAGCGCCGAATGCTGGGATTTTTCCGCTCGCTCGGCGCTTTTGATCTGCTCCCAGCGGGCCAGCACCTCCGCGCTGTTCCCTGCGGTGGCGTCACCAAAAATATGGGGATGACGGCGCTCAAGCTTGTCGCTGATGGCAGCGCAGATATCGTAAAAGTTAAAGCGCCCCTCTTCCTGCGCCATTTGCGCATAGAACACCACCTGGAACAGCAGATCGCCCAGCTCGCCGCGCAGGTCGTCAAAGTCTTCGCGGGAAATGGCGTCCAGCACCTCGTAGGTTTCTTCGAGGGTATAAGGCGCAATGGTGGCGAAAGTCTGCTCTTTGTCCCACGGACAGCCATTTTCCGGGTCGCGCAGGCGTTTCATGATGCCGAGCAGGCGGTCGATTTGAGTCATAGTGTTTTCCATTAAAAAACAAGCCGGGCGGCGGTAAAGCCTTACCCGGCCTACAGAAGAGTGTGTTTAACCGCCGTGCAGACGACGCGCGTCTATCACATCCGGCACCTGGTTCAGCTTGCCAAGCACGCGGCCCAGCACCTGCAGGTTGTAGATTTCGATGGTCATATCGATGGTGGCAAGCTGCTCGCGGGTATCGCTGCGGCTGGCGACGCCCAGCACGTTGACCTTCTCGTTGGCGAGAATGGTCGTGATGTCGCGCAGCAGCCCGCTGCGGTCGTTGGCAGTGACGCGCACCACCAGCGAGTAGCCAGCGGAATAGCTCTCACCCCAGACCGCTTCCACGATGCGCTCCGGCGCATGCGACTGCAGCTCGGCAAGCTGGTCACAGTCGGAACGGTGAATCGAAATTCCGCGCCCCTGGGTGATAAAGCCGACGATATCGTCACCCGGAATAGGCTGACAGCAGCGGGCGATGTGGTGCATCAGGTTACCGACACCTTCGACCACCACGCGGCCGTTGTCTTTGCTGCGCTGCTGCGGCGCGTAGGTTTTCTGCTGCAGCTGCTTCAGCGCCGCCGCGTCCTGCTCTTCCGCGCTTGGCTTATTGAACTGCGCCTGCAGGAAGTTCACCATCTGATTCAGACGAATATCACCGCCGCCAATGGCCGCTAACAGCTCGTCAAGCTCGTTGAAGTTGTAGCGCGGCAGCAGGAATTTTTCCGCCTCTTTCAGGCTGATTCCGATATGCTCCAGCTCGTCGTCGAGGATCTGACGACCGGCAAGGATGTTCTTGTCACGATCCTGCTTACGGAACCAGGCGTGAATTTTTGAGCGCCCGCGGCTGGTGGTGACGTAGCCCAGGTTCGGGTTAAGCCAGTCACGGCTCGGGTTGGGCTGCTTCTGGGTAATGATTTCAATCTGGTCACCCATCTGCAGTTGATAGGTGAACGGTACGATTCGTCCGCCAATTTTCGCCCCGATGCAGCGGTGTCCCACATCGCTGTGGATGTGGTAGGCAAAATCGAGCGGCGTAGAGCCCGCCGGCAGGTCGACAACGTCCCCTTTTGGGGTAAAGACGTAGACGCGATCGTCAAAGACCTGGCTACGCACTTCGTCGAGCATCTCGCCGGAGTCGGCCATCTCTTCCTGCCACGCAATCAGCTTGCGCAGCCAGGCAATGCGGTCTTCGTGACCAGAACGCGCTCCGCCGGAGGTGCCTTCTTTGTATTTCCAGTGCGCGGCAACGCCCAGCTCGGCGTCTTCGTGCATCTGTTTGGTACGGATCTGAATCTCGACCGTTTTGCCGCCAGGGCCAAGCACAACGGTATGGATAGACTGATAGCCGTTCGGTTTGGGGTTGGCGACATAGTCATCGAACTCATCGGGAAGATGACGGAAGTGAGTGTGTACTATCCCCAGCGCGGCGTAGCAGTCCTGCAGACGCTCCGCCACGATACGCACGGCGCGCACGTCAAACAGCTCGTCAAAGGCGAGGTGTTTCTTCTGCATTTTGCGCCAGATGCTGTAGATATGCTTAGGCCGACCGTAAACTTCGGCGCGCACGTTCTCTTCTTTCATCGCCTGGCGCAGCCCGCCGACAAATTCCTCGATATAGTGCTCGCGGTCGATACGGCGCTCGTGCAGCAGTTTGGCAATGCGTTTGTATTCTGCCGGGTGCAGATAGCGGAAGCAGTAATCTTCCAGCTCCCATTTCAGTTGACCAATCCCTAAGCGGTTCGCCAGCGGCGCGTAGATATTTGTACACTCTTTGGCCGCCAGCACGCGCTCGTCTTCCGGCGCATCCTTCACCTCTCGCAGGTGGGCAATCCGCTCGGCAAGCTTGATGACCACGCAGCGGAAGTCATCCACCATGGCCAGCAGCATCCGGCGAACGTTATCGACCTGCTCAGATGATACGGAATCGGTGTGTGCGGCTTTGAGCTGGCGAATGGCCGCCATATCGCGCACGCCGTGGATCAGCGCGACGACGGATTTCCCGACGCTGTCGCGCAGCACGTCTTCGCTGACCACGTCCGCATCCGCGAGGGGGAAGAGAAGCGCGGCCTGCAGCGTTTCAATATCCATGTTCAGCATGGATAAGATTTCCACCATCTCCACGCCGCGCCACAGAAGAAGATCGGCATCCGGATGCCCCTGCGTGGTGCGCAGACAATAGGCCCAGGTTTCGGTTAAGCGTTCACACGACTGCTGGCTGGAAATTCCCAGACTTGCGATCCATTTTTGTGGGTCAAACTCCCCAGCTTTATTGAGATGTGCACTTCTTACCGCAACCATTGTCCTCTCCTTTAGGGACCAGGGCCTGTCGAAGTCGACAAGCCAAACAAATTAGATGTGCTCGAACAACACCATCGATTCCAGATGTCCAGTGTGCGGGAACATGTCCAGCATTGCCAGACGCTGAATCTGGTAACCCGCGCTGAGTAATGCCTCGCTGTCTCGTGCAAGCGTTGCCGGGTTACAGGAAACATAGACCACGCGCTTCGGCGCGAGTTTAATAATATGTGCCATCACGCCCGGGGCACCGGCACGTGCCGGGTCGAGCAAAATTTTATCAAAGCCCTGTTTTGCCCACGGCTGTTGGGTGACATCTTCCTCAAGATTTTGATGAAAGAATGTCACATTTTGCAAGCCGTTCTGCTGCGCGTTCTCCTGCCCTTTCGCCACCAGCGCCTCAACGCCTTCCACGCCGACGACGCTGGCCGCTTTTCGCGCCAGCGGCAGCGTGAAGTTGCCCATTCCGCAGAACAGATCGAGCACCCGATCGCTTTTCTGAACATCCAGCCACGTCAGCGCTTTCTCAACCATCAGTTGGTTAACGCCATCATTCACCTGAATGAAATCCCGCGGGCTGAACGTTAAGCGTAGCCCGTTTGACGCATACCAGGGCGCCTCACCGGTAACCTGCTCAAGTATCTCGCTTTGTGGTGCAAGGAAAAGCGCCAGGTCGTGGGAATGCGAAAAGCGTTCCAGTTTTTCGCGATCTTTTTTCGACAACGGCGCGGTATGGCGCAGGACCATCAGCGGTCCATTGTTGGCCATGACCAGTTCGACATGCCCGAGGTGGCGAACGCCGTCCAGCCCGGAAAGACAGGTGCGCACTTCCGGAAGCAATGCCTCAAGATGGGGCGCCAAAATGGGGCACTGCTGCACATCGACAATGTCACTGGAACCGGCCTTGCGAAACCCCATCTCCAGACGATCCGTTTTTGGCTGATAGCTGAGGCTCAGGCGCGCGCGTCGACGATAGCCCCAGGGCTCGTCGGCGAGGATCTCATTAACGTCGTGTTTAAGCAGGCGCGCCAGCGCGCGGCTTTTGCTTTTTTGCTGTAATCCTGTGCTCGCATGCTGTTGCTGGCAGCCCCCGCAGACGCCAAAATGGGGGCAGCGAGGCACTTCCCGTTCCGGGCTATCGCTCAGTCGGCGCTTTACCTGGCCGCGCGCGTACTGGCGTTTATCTTCCGTCAGCGTAATTTCTGCTCGTTCTGATGGCAGCAAACCTGTTATAAACAGTGTCTTACCGTTGTGCCGCGCCACCCCCTGGCCAAAAGGATCGAGGTCCGCGGCTTCAACAGTTATGATCTGACGCGTCGTCACGCGTCGCTTTGCAGAGTAGAATTGCGCCATCGCTGAGATTTTTCTCACATATAAACATAATTGTCCTAATTGTCCCATAACGGAACGCCATGACCAACTACAGCCTGCGTGCACGCATGATGATTTTGATCCTCGCCCCCACCGTATTGATCGGTTTGCTGCTGAGTATCTTCTTTGTGGTGCATCGCTATAACGATTTGCAGCGACAGCTGGAAGACGCCGGAGCCAGCATTATCGAACCGCTGGCGGTCTCCAGCGAGTACGGGATGAACCTGCAAAACCGGGAATCCATTGGTCAGTTAATTAGCGTCCTGCATCGTCGTCACTCGGACATCGTGCGGGCTATCTCCGTTTATGATGAAAACAACCGTCTGTTTGTTACCTCGAATTTTCACCTTGACCCGACGTCCCTGAAAATTCCTGACGGCACGCCGTTCCCGCGCCATCTCACCGTATTGCGGCGCGGTGATATCATGATCCTGCGCACGCCGATCGTGTCGGAAAGCTATTCACCCGATGAGTCAGCGCAATCCGACGCTAAATCCAGCAACAATATGCTGGGATACGTGGCGCTCGAGCTGGATCTCAAGTCGGTCCGGCTACAGCAGTACAAAGAAATTTTCATCTCTGGCGTGATGATGCTGTTCTGCATTGGCATTGCGCTGATCTTCGGCTGGCGCCTGATGCGTGACGTGACGGGCCCCATCCGCAACATGGTTAACACGGTTGACCGCATCCGCCGGGGACAGCTCGACAGCCGCGTGGAAGGGTTTATGCTGGGCGAGCTGGATATGCTGAAAAACGGCATCAACTCGATGGCCATGTCGCTGGCGGCGTATCATGAAGAGATGCAGCACAACGTTGACCAGGCGACGTCCGACCTGCGCGAAACGCTGGAGCAGATGGAGATCCAGAACGTTGAGCTGGATCTGGCGAAAAAGCGCGCCCAGGAAGCCGCGCGCATTAAATCCGAATTCCTTGCCAATATGTCACACGAGCTGAGAACCCCGCTGAACGGCGTGATCGGCTTTACCCGCCTGACGCTGAAAAGCGAACTGAATCCTACTCAGCGCGATCACCTGCACACCATTGAACGCTCGGCCAACAACCTGCTGGCGATCATCAACGACGTGCTGGACTTCTCCAAGCTGGAAGCGGGCAAGCTGATCCTGGAAAGCATTCCGTTCCCGCTGCGCAGTACGCTCGATGAGGTGGTGACGCTGCTCGCGCACTCATCGCATGACAAAGGCCTTGAGCTGACGCTCAACATTAAAAACGACGTGCCGGATAACGTCATTGGCGATCCGCTCCGCCTGCAGCAGGTCATTACCAACCTTGTCGGGAATGCCATTAAATTCACCGAAAGCGGTAATATCGACGTCCTGGTAGAGAAACGCTCGATCAGCAGTAATAAGGTGCAGATTGAAGTCCAGATCCGCGATACCGGCATCGGTATTCCGGAACGGGATCAGTCGCGTCTGTTCCAGGCGTTCCGTCAGGCGGATGCCAGTATCTCCCGCCGTCATGGCGGCACCGGTCTGGGGCTGGTGATCACGCAGCGCCTGGTGAACGAGATGGGCGGCGATATCTCTTTCCACAGCCAGCCAAACCGCGGTTCAACCTTCTGGTTCCACATTAATCTGGATCTCAATCCGAACGTGCTGACCGATGGCCCGGTGACGGACTGCCTGAAAGGCAAGCGTCTGGCCTACGTCGAACCTAATGCGGCGGCAGCGCAGTGTGCGCTCGATATTTTAAGCACCACGCCGCTGGAGGTGGTCTACAGCCCTACCTTCTCAGCCCTTGCCGTTGAGCATTACGACATTCTGCTGATGGGGATCCCGGTCACCTTCACCGGCGAACTGACCATGCAGCAGGAGCGGCTGGCGAAAGCCGCATCGATGACCGACTATTTGCTGCTGGCGCTACCCTGCCACGCCCAGATTAATGCGGAGGAGTTGAAAAACGACGGAGCCGCCGCGTGTCTGCTGAAACCGCTCACCTCGACCCGCCTCCTGCCCGCGCTCACGGAGTATTGCCGTCATAGCCAGCATGCTCTCCCGCTGATTAACGACGAGCAAAAATTGCCGATGAGCGTGATGGCGGTGGATGATAATCCGGCCAACCTGAAGCTGATTGGCGCATTGCTTGAGGACCAGGTTCAGCACGTTGAGCTGTGCACCAGCGGCGCGCAGGCGGTTGAACAGGCGAAGCAGATGCAGTTCGATTTAATCCTGATGGATATTCAGATGCCGGGCATGGATGGCATTCGGGCCTGCGAGCTGATCCACCAGTTGCCGCATCAGCAGCAAACTCCGGTCATTGCGGTCACCGCGCACGCGATGGCCGGTCAGAAAGAGAAGCTGCTGAGCGCCGGGATGAATGACTATCTGGCGAAGCCCATCGATGAAGAGAAGCTTCATAACCTGCTGTTACGCTATAAGCCGGGTCACATTGGCGGGACATACACGGTTTCCAGCGAGCCGGTTGAAATCAGCGTTAACCAGAACGCCACCTTTGACTGGCAGCTCGCGCTGCGCCAGGCGGCCGGTAAACCCGATTTGGCCCGCGAAATGCTGCAAATGCTGGTCGCGTTTCTGCCGGAAATTCGCAATAAGGTGGAAGAGCAGCTGGTGGGTGAAAACCCGGAAGCGCTGCTGGAAGCAATCCACAAGCTGCACGGCAGCTGCGGGTACAGCGGCGTACCTCGGCTGAAAAATCTTTGCCAACTGCTGGAGCAGCAGTTGCGTTCCGGCACGCCGGAATCGGAGCTTGAACCGGAGTTCCTGGAGCTGCTGGATGAGATGGATAACGTAACGCGGGAAGCAACGAAGGTGCTGGGAAGCTGAGGTAAAAGCCCGGTGGCGCTACGCTTACCGGGCCTACAATTGCGGGTGCGGCCTGATGCCCTCTCCCACAGGGAGAGGGAGCACTACATTCCCTGCCCCACTTTCAGCACCGCCGCGATATTCCTGGCGGCCATCCTGACGTTCTCGCTGGCATTTTCCAGCGCATCCTCCAGCGAGCAGATGGTGTAGATCACGCTAAAAACCGCATCAATGCCGTGATCGTGTACCACGCCAACGTCCGCCGTCAGGCTGCCTGCAATGCCGATGACGGGTTTGTTAAAGCGTTTCGCCACTTTCGCCACGCCCACCGGGACTTTGCCGTGGATCGTCTGGCTGTCGATGCGGCCTTCTCCCGTGATCACCAGATCCGCATCGGCCACCTGGTCGGCCAGGTGTAGCGCATCGGTCACGATCTCAATGCCCTGGCGCAGCTGCGCGCCGCAAAAGGCGTACAGCGCGGCCCCCATGCCACCCGCCGCGCCGCCGCCAGCAAGGTTTAGCACGTCGATATCCAGATCCCGGGCAATGACTCTTGCATACTGCGCCAGCGCGTTGTCCAGGGTGACGATCATCTCGGGAGTGGCCCCCTTTTGCGGACCAAATACGGCTGACGCGCCATCCTTACCGGTGAGCGGATTCGTCACATCACAGGCGACCTCTATCCGGCACTCCGCCAGACGTCTGTCCAGCCCGCTCAGGTCGATACGCGCGAGTTTTCCCAGCTCGCCCCCGCCCTGCCCAAGGGGCTGCCCGCTGTCGTCCAGCAGCTTTGCCCCCAGCGCCTGCACCATCCCTGCTCCGCCGTCATTGGTGGCGCTGCCGCCAATGCCGATGATGATATGCTTAACGCCTGCGTCCAGCGCGTGACGAATAAGTTCGCCCGTCCCCCACGAGGTGGTTTTCAGGGGATTACGCTGTGAAGGAACGACCAGCTCCAGGCCGCTTGCCGCCGCCATTTCAATAAAGGCACTCTGCTCGTCACCGGATAAGCCATAAAACCCTTCCACGCGCTCACCCAGCGGGCCGGTCACCGGAACATGCACAATGCGTCCCTGCGTTGCCGCGATCATCGCCTCAACCGTCCCTTCGCCACCGTCCGCGACCGGCAGTTTGACGTAAACCGCCTCGGGAAAGATCTCGCGAAAACCACGTTCTATCGCTGTCGCAACCTCAAGCGCACTCAAACTTTCCTTATACGAGTCCGGTGCGATAACAATTTTCATAAGCCATCCTTACGCATAGTCGTTACGTTAAGCATACACCACGTAAAAGACCGCCAGTGGGAGCGGTCCCAATGCGTTTATCGTACCATGCACGGGCGTTTATTGTCGAATGCCCAGTCGGGGATCAGATACTGCATCGCCATCGCGTCGTCGCGCGCGCCCAGACCGTGTTTTTGATACAGCTCATGGGCTTTCATGACCTGGTCCATATCCAGCTCAACCCCCAGCCCCGGCGTGGAAGGCACCTGCACCATGCCACCTATTATCTCAAAGGGCTGCTTAGTCAGACGCTGATTACCTTCCTGCCAGATCCAGTGCGTGTCGATAGCGGTAATCGTGCCCGGCGCGGCGGCGGCAACGTGCGTGAACATCGCCAGCGACACGTCGAAGTGGTTATTAGAGTGCGAGCCCCAGGTCAGGCCAAACTCGTGGCACATTTGCGCCACGCGCACCGACCCCTGCATCGTCCAGAAGTGCGGATCCGCCAGCGGAATGTCGACGGACTGCAATGACAGGGTGTGTCCCATCTGACGCCAGTCGGTGGCAATCATATTGGTCGCGGTCGTCAGCCCCGTGGCGCGACGGAATTCCGCCATAACTTCACGGCCCGAGAAGCCCTGTTCAGCCCCGCACGGATCTTCCGCATACGCCAGCACGCCTTTCAGCTGCTTGCCAATTTTGATCGCTTCATCTAGCGACCACGCGCCGTTCGGATCCAGCGTCACGCGTGCCTGCGGGAAACGTTTTGCCAGCGCGGTGACGGCTTCCGCCTCTTCCTCACCGGCCAGCACGCCGCCCTTCAGTTTGAAATCGTTGAAGCCATATTTTTCGTAAGCGGCTTCCGCCAGGCGCACCACCGCTTCCGGGGTCATCGCCTCGTCGTGGCGAAGTCGATACCAGTCGCATTGTTCATCCGCCTGGCTCTGATAAGGCAACGGCGTCAGCCTGCGGTCGCCGACAAAGAACAGATAGCCCAGCATTTCCACTTCGCTGCGCTGCTGCCCCTCGCCCAACAGCGACGCAACGTTAACGCCCAGATGCTGACCCAGCAGATCCAGCATCGCGGATTCAATCCCGGTCACCACATGAATGGTGGTGCGCAGATCGAAGGTCTGCAGGCCACGCCCTCCGGCATCGCGATCGGCAAAGGTATTGCGCACGGTGTTGAGGACATTTTTGTACTCGCCCAGCGCTTTGCCCACCACCAGCGGAATGGCATCTTCCAGCGTCCGGCGGATCTTCTCTCCGCCCGGAATTTCGCCCACGCCCGTATGGCCGGAATTGTCTTTGATAATGACAATGTTGCGGGTAAAGAACGGCGCATGCGCGCCGCTCAGGTTCATCAGCATGCTGTCATGACCCGCAACCGGAATGATTTGCATGGAAGTGACGACAGGGGTCGTAAAAGTACTCATCGTGTAATCCTTTTATCAGTGACGGCCAAAAACAGGGCGCTTGCGGTCAAATGTCCAGCCGGGGATCAGGTACTGCATCGGGCCCGCGTCGTTACGCGCGCCGCCCGGTAGCTTTTTATACGCCTCATGGGCTTTATGGATCTGATCCCAGTCAATCTCCACGCCCAGGCCCGGCGCATCCGGTACGGCAATCTTGCCATTGATGATTTCCAGCGGATTTTTCGTCAGGCGGGCTTCACCTTCCTGCCAAATCCAGTGGGTGTCGATGGCGGTCGGGTTACCCGGCGCCGCCGCGCCAACGTGGGTAAACATCGCCAGCGAAATATCAAAGTGGTTGTTCGAGTGACAGCCCCAGGTCAGCCCCCAGTCATCGCACAGCTGCGCCACGCGCACTGCGCCTGAAAGTGTCCAGAAGTGAGGGTCCGCCAGCGGTATGTCGACAGCGTTCAGCATCACCGCATGACCCATTTCACGCCAGTTGGTGGCGATCATATTGGTCGCGACCGGCAGCCCGGTGGCGCGACGGAACTCAGCCATGACTTCGCGGCCCGAGAAGCCCTGCTCCGCGCCACAGGGATCTTCCGCATAGGTCAGGACATCCCCTAGCCCTTTGCACAGGCTAATCGCTTCATCCAGCAGCCAGGCGCCGTTCGGGTCAACGGTGATCCGCGCATCCGCAAAGCGTTTTTTCAGCGCCCGGGCCGTTTCAATCTCCTGATCGCCGGGCAGCACGCCGCCCTTCAGCTTGAAATCCTTAAAGCCGTAGCGATCCTGCGCCGCCTCGGCCAGACGCACCACCGCGTCGCTGGAGAGCGCTTCCTGGTGGCGCAGGCGATACCAGTCGTGATCGCCCGTGGATCGCGCCAGATAGGGGAGATCGGTTTTATTGCGATCGCCAACGTAGAACAGATAGCCCAGCACGGTGACCGCATCACGCTGTTTGCCGGGCCCCAGCAGCTCGCAAACCGGAACATTGAGCGCCTTACCCAGCAAGTCGAGCAGGGCGGCCTCCAGCGCGGCGACCGCGTTGACGCGCAGTTCAAACGTCCAGGCACCTTTACCGAACGTATCAAAGTCTGCCCACTGATTGCCCTTATGGACCCGCTGAACGACCTTGTTCAGACGGGCAACCTCCTGACCCACGACCAGCGGAATGGCATCGACCAGCGTCTTGTAGATAACCTCTCCGCCCGGGGCTTCGCCCACGCCGGTATTCCCTGCGCTGTCTTTCAGCACGACGATATTACGTGTAAACCAGGCGTTATGTGCCCCGCCAATATTGAGCAGCATGCTGTCCTGCCCGGCCACCGGAATGACCTTCATCTCCGTAACGGTTGGGCTCGATTGCGTTGTCATCATCCACGCTCCGCAACAGGTTTAAGTTCGACGCGTTTGATATCCCCTACCAGCACCAGGTAACTCAGTACCGCCACCAGCGCATGCACACCCACGTAAATTAGCGCACCGTTGAAAGAGCCGGTGGTGCCGACGATGTAGCCGATAGCGATCGGCGTAACAATCCCGGAGATGTTGCCGAACATGTTGAACAGACCGCCGCTCAGGCCGCTGATTTCTTTCGGCGCCGTATCCGCCATCACCGCCCAGCCCAGCGCGCCAATGCCTTTGCCAAAGAAGGCCATCGCCATAAAGCCGATAATCATCCATTCGGCGTTGACGTAGTTACAGAACACCATGGTCATGGAGAGCAGCATGCCGAGCACAATCGGGGTTTTACGCGCGATGTTCAGCGAGCCGGTGCGGCGCATCAGCCAGTCGGAAATCACTCCGCCGAGCACGCCGCCGACGAAGCCGCAGATTGCCGGGACCGACGCGACAAATCCCGCTTTCAGGATCGACATGCCGCGTGCCTGCACCAGGTATACCGGGAACCAGGTGATGAAGAAGTAGGTTAAGGCGTTAATACAGTACTGGCCCAGATAGATACCGATCATCATGCGCGAGCCGACGAGCTGCTTGATCTGCGCCCATTTCTGGCTGAACGGGACTTTTGCTTTTGCGGATTTCTGATCCATGTTGATCAGCGCGCCGCCTTCCGCAATATACTCCAGCTCTTTTTTGTTCACGCCTGGATGCTGGTTGGGTTCGTGGATCACTTTCAGCCAGATAAAGCTGATGACGATCCCAAGCCCGCCCATAAAGAAGAAAACGTGTGACCAGCCCACCTCATGGGTCAGCCAGCCCATAATGGGCGCAAAGATCACCGTCGCGAAGTACTGTGCGGAGTTAAAAATCGCCACCGCCGTTCCCCTCTCCTGCGCCGGGAACCAGGCCGCCACAATGCGGCTGTTCCCCGGGAAGGAAGGTGCTTCCGCTAAGCCTACCAGGAAGCGCAGCGTGAAGAGCGCCACGATAATGCCGAAGCCGCTGAAGATATCGACGAAACCCTGCAACAGGGTAAACATCGACCAGATAAAGATGGACCAGAAATAGACGCGTTTAGATCCAAAACGGTCCAGCAGCCAGCCGCCAGGAATTTGCCCGATGACGTAGGCCCATGAGAATGCGGAGAAAACGTAACCCATGCCCACCGGATCAAGGCCGATATCTTTTGCCATTTCCGAACCGGCAATCGACAGCGTGGCGCGGTCACCATAGTTAAAGGATGTGACGATAAACAGCATCACCACTATCCAGTAGCGGGCATTAGTGCGCTTTTCAGCGCCGCTCGCTGCGTGGCTTAATGTACTCATTGTTGCACTCCTGAAACATAGCTTTCGCCTGGTTCATTCTGTACAGCACCGGTAGGGTAATCAGAATGAGATTGGTATTTGTCGTTTTGGTACGGCCTGACGCCGTTTTATAGTGACCGGAAAAGTATATGAAGGAGTGGTCCGTTCTCTCACCGTGCAAAAACACAGTATTGAAGGGTGCATGAGAGGTTGTTTATGGCATAAGCCCAGGGGAATGGAAGGTGGTTCACGGAATTGGCGTTTGGAGCGGGGTGTATCGCCGGGTGGCGGCTAAGCCTTACCCGGCCAGGAGAACTATTTAAGGAGCGTTGCCCAGTGTTCGACCCACGGGTTTGATTCGCTTTCAGGTTCAGGGTGCTCACCCGCGTCAATCAGCAGCATCTCGCCGACGCGCTGGGCACTCTGCTCCTGCAGGAGCGCATCGAACTGCTTGCCGCCGCCGCAGAAGTTGGCGTAAGAACGGTCGCCCAGGGCAATGATGCCGTAGTGCACGTCCGGCTGATAGCCAAGCTGGTCTTTAATGCCCTGGTACAGCGGCACGATGCTGTCCGGCAGATCGCCCTGCCCGGTGGTGGAGGTCACCACCAGAATGTATTTATCTTTATACTTTTCCCAGTCTGCCAGCTCCGGGTCTTCATAGACCGTGGCTTTATGGCCCTGGCTGGCGAGTATTGCCTCAGCCTCTTCCGCTACCAGCAGCGAGTTGCCGTACATTGTGCCGACAAAAATGCCTACTTCAGCCATGCTATTTTCCCATATTGAATGCGCTTACTCTTCATCCTGAACGTTGCCCGGTACAAACTCAACCCTTTCATTTTCGGGGAGTTGTCCCAGCCAGCCAAACTGTGACAGCGCCTGCATCCAGACGTCGTCCAGCCCCGCGCGGATAGTCAGCGGCTCGCCGGTAAACGGGTGCGTCAGGCTCAGCTCGCTGGCGTGTAACATCAGACGATGGCAGCCAAAGTGTTCGGCCGCGCTGCGGTTCTGGCGTAAATCACCGTGTTTACTGTCGCCAATAATCGGGTGGCGCAGGTGCGCAAGATGGCGTCGCAACTGGTGCTTACGCCCGGTTTTAGGCAGAAGCTCAACCAGGCTGTAGCGTGTGGTCGGGAATTTGCTGGTTGCCACCGGCATTTCGGTCGTCGCCATGCCGCGATAGTCCGTCACCGCGGGCTGCGGACCTTTGTCATAGCGGGAAAATTTATCGGCGATTTTGTCCAGTTCCTCCACCAGCGGATAGTCCAGCGTGGCGGCTTCCGTCAGCCAGCCGCGCACGATCGCGTGGTAGCGCTTTTGCATCTGATGCTGTTCAAACTGCTGTGATAGCAGACGCCCCGCCTCGCTGGAAAGCCCCATCAGCAGCACGCCGGAGGTCGGCCTGTCGAGACGATGGGCGGTAAAAACATGCTGACCAATCTGGTCGCGAACGGTCTGCATCACCACCACTTTCTCATCGCGATCGAGCCAGCTGCGGTGCACCAGCCAGCCTGACGGTTTATTCACCGCCACCAGCCACTCGTCCTGATAGAGGATCTCAAGCGTCATGCATCTTCACCGGCGAACAGGGCATCCAGTTTTTCCAGTTCGACCAGCATCACGTCGCGCGCAGGGTGCGTCGCCTCGAGCGCCATTTCATAGTAGGGAGAGACAGCAAACGCCTGCGGAAGCGGGTGACCGCCCTCAAGCAGGGCGTGCATGCGCGGGATTAACACCCACTGCAGCCACTCAAACGGGGCCAGCGTATCCAGGCAGAAGGGCTGAGTGCTCGCGAACGCTTCAGGCTGCGGCGCGGTCTCCTGCCACAGCTGATGTTGGCGCAAAAGGGCTTCGATGGCGTGCAACTGAGCACGAACGCTATCGTGTTGCGTCATAGTAACCTCAACTGAAAAAGTGAACGGCGCGCAGCATAGCATTGCGGAAGGCAGAAATAAAAAAAGGGAGCACTGTAAAAACAGTGCTCCCGGTTCGTTTCGCAGCATTCCAGCTACAATTCGTGCTCCCTGCTCATCCGTGACAACTTTTCCTGAAGCCCGAAGGCCTGGTCATCCGTAAGCCAATACATCCTGCACACATCTTCCTGACGCGTTTGTTTCATCCTGAAACGTCCTGGCCTTCCTGACCCACCGGCCATCCTGACCGGCTCTCGTTCTCCTTCCTGGAGGTGTCCCTTACGCATCCTGCGTTATCCCCTTCGCTTCATCCTGAAGCCTTCCTGCAGCGCCATCCTGACGAGTCCTGTTTGAGAAACGCCATCATCCTGATGTTCGTTTGTCGTGTCGGCGTCCTGTCGACAGAAATAGAATCCGCTATTCCGCTTCGTCTTACAACCCACCCTTTCTGGGTTGTAAGCCGTAAGAAATCCCTGGAAACAATACAATGAACAAGTAATTCGTTGAAAAATAGAGTGATATTAATCTGAACAAAATGAGGTAATACTGAATCTTCAGCGATCTCTCACAAACGTTGTAAGAGATCTCTCACACGCTCTATAGCATCATGGATTACAGAAGTGGCTCAAGTCGGGTGAGGAAATCCGCAAGAGAGGGGGCGAGAGTCTCGCGATTGCGGGTGCCGATAGTCTCTTTAACCACTTCACCTGACAGGTTACAGACGGAGATAACGTCCAGTTCGCTGTCCAGCGTGGCAATAAAGAGCGTAGGAGAAAGCTTAAGGCGTTTTTGCGTGACCAGATGACCAATCAGGTTTTCCTGAACGCGCTGCAGATCGTCTTCGCTCCAGGTCTGCAACAGCGTCAGCGTGATATCAGCAAAGCGCGCGGGCATATCCCCTGCTAACTGCGTGGTATAAAACGCATGAACCGCTGGTTGTACCACAATGTCCATTGCCCGTTCAACCGCATTTACATTTTGCTCGCCGTCGAAAGGTTTTGGCTGCCAGATAACATGATCGTCGACTGAAGAGATAATGCACGGCGAAGGTACGCCATACAAATCAGCATTTTGCGGCCATGTCTGGTGCTTTTCATGCCATGCGTCGCAATAGCGGGTCGTGAAGGTAGTGAGGGCATTTGCAGTTTCGATGTCCACCGATTTCTCTCTTCTTGTCAGACAGGATAAACTCAGGCCATAAGTGTACCTGTAAAGTGGCTATGAAACATGTCTTACGAAAATCATCAGGCGTTAACCGGCTTAACGCTGGGCAAATCGACCGATTACCGCGATACCTACGATGCAAGCCTGCTGCAGGGCGTGCCGCGCAGCCTGAACCGCGATCCTCTGGGCCTGCATGCAGACGCATTGCCGTTTGTCGGCGGTGACATCTGGACGCTGTACGAACTCTCCTGGCTCAACGCGCGCGGCCTGCCGCAGGTGGCAGTGGGCCACGTTGAGCTGGATTACGCCAGCGTGAATCTCGTCGAGTCCAAAAGCTTTAAGCTCTATCTCAACAGCTTTAACCAGACAAAATTCAACAGCTGGGACGACGTTCAGCACACCCTGGAACGTGATTTAAGCGCCTGCGCGCAGGGAAAGGTAAGCGTTTCACTGTATCGCCTGCACGAGCTGGAGGGGCTGCCAGTCGCCCACTTCAACGGGACCTGCATCGACGATCAGGATATTGAGGTGGAGAATTATGAATTCAGCGCCGATTACCTCGAAAACGCCGCGAGCGGAAAGGTGGTCGAAGAGACGCTGGTCAGCCACCTGCTGAAATCCAACTGCCTGATCACCCACCAGCCGGACTGGGGCTCGGTGCAGATCCAGTACCGCGGCCCGAAAATTGACCGGGAAAAATTGCTGCGCTACCTGGTGTCGTTCCGCCATCACAACGAATTTCACGAGCAGTGCGTGGAGCGTATCTTTAGCGATATTCAGCGTTTCTGCCAGCCAGAAAAACTGAGCGTTTACGCGCGCTACACCCGCCGTGGCGGTCTGGACATCAACCCATGGCGCACCAACACCGATTTTGTGCCAGCAACGGGACGGCTGGTGCGTCAGTAATATAAATATTTTCACAATATGCGCGGTATCTTCCGCGCTTTAGGTTGTGAAACGTCACGCGCCAGGGCTATTGTAATCAACAGGGAAAGACGATAATCGTCCCGTAAGGAGCTCACTTGATTACACATATTAGCCCGCTTGGCTCAATGGATATGTTGTCGCAGCTGGAAGTGGACATGCTTAAGCGCACGGCCAGCAGCGATCTTTATCAACTGTTTCGTAATTGTTCACTTGCCGTACTGAACTCCGGAAGCCTGACAGATAACAGTAAAGAACTGCTGTCCCGCTTCGAAAGCTTTGATATCAATGTGCTGCGCCGCGAGCGTGGCGTGAAGCTTGAAGTCATCAACCCGCCGGAAGAGGCCTTTGTCGACGGGCGCATTATTCGTTCACTTCAGGCGAACCTGTTTGCCGTGCTGCGTGACATCCTGTTTGTTAACGGGCAGATCCACAACGCAGGCCGTTTCCAGCATCTCGACCTGGAAAGCTCAGTCCATATCACCAACCTGGTATTCTCCATTTTGCGTAACGCCCGTGCCCTGCACGTTGGCGAAGCGCCGAACATGGTCGTCTGCTGGGGCGGCCACTCCATTAACGAAACTGAATACCTTTATGCGCGTCGGGTGGGCACCCAGCTCGGCCTGCGCGAGCTGAATATCTGTACCGGCTGCGGTCCAGGTGCGATGGAAGCGCCAATGAAAGGTGCGGCGGTTGGGCATGCGCAACAGCGTTATAAAGAGGGGCGGTTTATCGGCATGACCGAGCCGTCAATCATTGCCGCTGAGCCGCCTAACCCGCTGGTTAACGAGCTGATTATCATGCCGGATATCGAGAAACGTCTTGAAGCGTTTGTCCGTATCGCCCACGGCATTATCATTTTCCCGGGCGGCGTGGGGACAGCGGAAGAGCTGCTCTACCTGCTGGGTATTCTGATGAACCCGGCCAACAAAGATCAGGTTCTGCCGCTGATCCTTACCGGGCCAAAAGAGAGCGCCGACTACTTCCGCGTGCTGGACGAGTTTATCGTACACACGCTGGGCGAAGCCGCGCGCCGTCACTATCGCATCATCATTGACGATGCCGCGGAAGTGGCGCGCCAGATGAAAAAGGCGATGCCGCTGGTTAAGGAAAACCGTCGCGATACCGGCGATGCGTACAGCTTTAACTGGTCAATCCGTATTGCGCCGGACCTGCAGATCCCGTTCGAGCCAACGCATGAAAATATGGCGAACCTGAAACTCTACCCGGACCAGCCGGTGGAAGTCCTGGCTGCCGATCTGCGTCGTGCCTTCTCCGGGATTGTGGCGGGCAACGTCAAAGAGATGGGCATCCGCGCCATTGAACAGTACGGTCCGTACAAAATCCACGGCGACCCGGAGATGATGCGCCGCATGGACGACATGCTGCAGGGCTTTGTCGCTCAGCACCGCATGAAGCTGCCGGGCTCAGCCTATATCCCTTGCTACGAAATCTGCACATAACGCGCAGCAGCATCTCATCAAAGCCGGGTCGCCGTGTCATGCGTCCCGGCTTTTTTATTAACGAGGTAATTCATACGCATCACTTATATCTTTTACAAACTATGCGCAAACGCAAACGATTACCTTGTTTTTTCAACCATAAATTATCAGCCTTAATCCAAATTACCTGCCAGAAAATACTAAAAACCCATTTCTTTACAGCTAAAGACACCTATATCACGGGTCAGTCTTTCAGCTCACATGTCGTTGGTGGTAGCCTTCGCGCCCGTAAATTCTCTTTGACGTTTTTTTAACAGAGAAATGGTCTAAAGATGCCCACTTCATAAGTGGATTATTGCATTTGGGATCAGGATCACTGATAGATTCATAACTAGAATGTATCTTTCCGCCCGCCAATAGTTACGGGCAAAAATTATTAAAAAACCGTCACTGAACGAATTTCATATTACCGTCAGGCACTTTTTCATCGGATTTGACTAAAAACCTGACAATTTGCTTCCTCCAGGAGATACAGATGGAAACCACTCAAACCAGCACCGTTGCTTCGATTGAATCCCGAAGTGGTTGGCGCAAAACGGATACCATGTGGATGCTTGGCCTTTATGGCACAGCAATCGGCGCTGGTGTACTGTTCCTTCCTATCAACGCAGGCGTCGGCGGTCTGATCCCGCTGATCATTATGGCTATCATTGCTTTCCCGATGACCTTCTTTGCACACCGCGGTCTGACCCGCTTCGTGCTGTCCGGTAAAAACCCGGGCGAGGACATCACTGAAGTTGTTGAAGAGCATTTCGGCGTGGGCGCAGGTAAACTGATTACCCTGCTCTACTTCTTCGCGATTTACCCTATTCTGCTGGTCTACAGCGTGGCAATCACCAACACCGTTGAAAGCTTCATGATGCACCAGCTGCACATGACGCCGCCGCCGCGTGCCATTCTGTCTCTGATCCTGATCGTGGGCATGATGACCATCGTTCGCTTCGGTGAGCAGATGATTGTGAAAGCAATGAGCGTACTGGTCTTCCCGTTCGTTATTGCTCTGATGGTACTGGCTTGCTACCTGATCCCACAGTGGAACGGTGCAGCGCTGGAAACCCTGTCCCTGAGCAGCGCATCGGCAACCGGTAACGGCCTGCTGATGACCCTCTGGCTGGCGATTCCGGTGATGGTGTTCTCTTTCAACCACTCTCCAATCATCTCTTCTTTCGCCGTTGCGAAACGTGAAGAGTACGGTAATGGCGCAGAGAAGAAGTGCTCCAGCATCCTGGCGCGCGCTCACATCATGATGGTACTGACCGTAATGTTCTTCGTCTTCAGCTGCGTACTGAGCCTCTCCCCGGCGGATCTGGCGGCAGCGAAAGAGCAGAACATCTCTATTCTGTCTTATCTGGCGAACCACTTTAACGCACCGGTCATTGCGTGGATGGCACCTATCATCGCGATTATCGCCATCACCAAATCCTTCCTGGGCCACTACCTCGGCGCGCGCGAAGGCTTCAACGGTATGGTGATTAAATCTCTGCGCGGTAAAGGCAAGAGCATTGAAATCAACAAGCTGAACAAAATCACTGCGCTGTTCATGCTGCTCACCACCTGGGCGGTAGCGACCCTGAACCCAAGCATCCTGGGCATGATTGAAACCCTGGGCGGCCCGGTCATCGCGATGATTCTGTTCCTGATGCCGATGTACGCGATTCAGAAAGTCCCAGCTATGCGTAAGTACAGCGGTCATGTGAGCAACGTCTTTGTGGTTATCATGGGTCTTATCGCAATCTCTGCGATCTTCTACTCCCTGTACACCATGTTCTGATTATCACCCGCGCCGTCTTCGGACGGCGCACTCCTCCCTCTCTGACTGAAAGCAATGGACGCATCATGATTAGCGTATTCGATATCTTCAAAATCGGTATTGGTCCTTCCAGCTCTCACACCGTCGGACCAATGAAAGCCGGTAAGCAGTTCACGGATGACTTGATTGCACGCGGCATCTTGCATGACATTACCCGCGTGGTTGTCGATGTATACGGCTCGCTTTCCCTTACCGGGAAAGGCCACCATACCGATATCGCCATTATCATGGGCCTGGCGGGAAATCTGCCGGATACCGTTGATATTGATGCGATCCCTGGCTTCATCCAGGATGTGAACACCCACGGTCGCCTGCTGCTGGCGAACGGTGAGCATGAGGTTGAATTCCCGGTTGACCACTGCATGAATTTCCATGCGGACAACCTGTCGCTGCACGAAAACGGCATGCGCATTACCGCGCTGGCCGGCGACAAAGCGGTATACAGCCAGACGTATTACTCTATCGGCGGCGGTTTTATCGTCGACGAAGACCACTTTGGTCAAACCAATACCTCTTCTGTCGAGGTGCCGTATCCGTACAAAACGGCGGCGGATCTTCAGCGTCACTGCCAGGAGACGGGCCTTTCCCTCTCCGGCCTGATGATGAAAAACGAGCTGGCGCTTCACAGCAAAGAGGAGCTCGAACAGCACTTCACTAACGTCTGGGAAGTGATGCGCGGTGGTATTGAGCGCGGGATAACCACCGAAGGCGTTCTGCCGGGCAAGCTTCGCGTGCCGCGTCGCGCTGCTGCGCTGCGCCGTATGCTGGTAAGCACCGACAAAACGACGACGGACCCGATGGCCGTTGTAGACTGGATCAATATGTTCGCACTGGCGGTGAATGAAGAGAACGCCGCAGGGGGCCGCGTGGTCACCGCGCCGACTAACGGTGCCTGCGGTATCGTTCCGGCGGTGCTGGCGTACTACGACAAGTTTATCCGTGAAGTGAACGCGAACTCACTGGCGCGCTACCTGCTGGTCGCCAGTGCAATTGGTTCGCTGTATAAGATGAACGCGTCTATTTCCGGTGCGGAAGTGGGCTGTCAGGGTGAAGTCGGCGTGGCGTGCTCCATGGCGGCGGCGGGTCTGGCCGAACTGCTGGGTGCAAGCCCGACACAGGTGTGCATTGCTGCGGAAATCGGCATGGAACATAACCTGGGACTGACCTGTGACCCGGTTGCCGGACAGGTACAGGTACCGTGCATCGAACGTAACGCGATTGCCTCCGTGAAGGCGGTGAACGCGGCACGTATGGCGCTGCGCCGAACCAGCGAGCCGCGCGTCTGTCTCGATAAGGTTATCGAAACCATGTACGAAACCGGTAAAGATATGAACGCCAAATACCGCGAAACCTCTCGCGGCGGCCTGGCGATGAAGATCGTAACCTGCGATTAAGCCTCTCAGGAAGCCTCGTTTTGCGAGGCTTCTTCCTGTTTTCCCCACCATTCATAGTTTCACGCTGCTGACAGTGTTACCCTTCACGCATGAGATAGAAGGGAGATTATCTGTGGCCGTTCATTTACTTATCGTCGATGCTCTTAACCTGATCCGCCGTATCCATGCGGTACAGGGGACGCCTTGTAAAGACACCTGCCTGCACGCGCTGGAGCAGCTTATCCGCCACAGTGAGCCCACCCACGCGGTCGCGGTATTTGATGACGAAGCCCGCAACACGGGCTGGCGACACCAGCGTCTGCCCGACTACAAAGCCGGACGCGCCCCGATGCCGGACGATCTTCACGCTGAATTGCCCATGCTGCGCGCTGCATTTGAACAGCGGGGCGTTCCCTGCTGGGGCGCACAGGGAAATGAAGCCGACGATCTTGCGGCCACTCTGGCCGTCAAGGTGGCAAGTGCCGGGCATCAGGCTACTATCGTTTCAACTGACAAAGGCTACTGCCAGCTGCTCTCGCCGACTATCCGCATTCGTGACTATTTTCAAAAACGCTGGCTGGACGCGCCGTTTATTGCCAGCGAGTTCGGCGTCTCACCTGAACAACTGCCGGACTACTGGGGGCTGGCAGGCATCAGCAGTTCTAAAGTTCCGGGTGTCGCCGGTATTGGGCCAAAGAGCGCCGCGCAGCTGCTGACCGATTTTCAGAGTCTGGAAGGGATTTACGCCCGTCTGGATGAGGTACCGGAAAAGTGGCGCAAGAAGCTGGAGGTGCATAAAGAGATGGCGTTTACCTGCCGGGAGATCGCAACGCTACAGACGGATTTGCAGCTGGACGGGAATTTACAGCAGTTAAGGTTAGAGCGTTAACGCTTTACTATAGGCCCGGTAAGCGTAGCGCCACCGGGCAATACAACACGGACTATCGCTCGTCGCGACGTCCGCCGACCGCAGCCCACCAGCGACGAATATGCACCGTCACCTCTTCACGGTCGTGATACAGCTGACGCGCCTGGATCTCCACGTTGATTCCGTGTTCATCCATCTGCTCCTGAATGTAGGCCAGGTTCTGCGACACTTCCTCATAGCGCTTTTTCATCGGCAGCTTGAGGTTGAAAATGGTCTCACGACACCAGCCGTTCACCAGCCAGGAGGCCATCAGCGCGGCGACTTTTGCCGGCTTCTCAACCATATCGCACACCATCCACGAGATGTTGTTACGATTCGGGCGATAGCGGAAACCGTCTTCACGCAGCCAGGTGACCTGCCCGGTGTCCATCAGGCTTTGCGCCATTGGGCCGTTATCAACGGACGATACCCACATATTGCGTTTCACCAGCTGATAGGTCCAGCCGCCCGGGCACGCGCCGAGATCGACAGCGTACATGCCGTTTGCCAGACGCTCATCCCACTCATCCGCCGGGATAAAGACGTGAAACGCCTCTTCCAGCTTGAGCGTGGAACGGCTTGGCGCATCGGACGGGAAGCGCAAACGCGGGATGCCCATAAAGAAGGGAGAGTTGTTGGTGGTGTACGAATAGCCTGCATAGCAGCAGCCCGGTGCGATAAAGAAGATATGCACCACCGGACGCTTCGGCGTTTCGTAGTTCGTCAGCACGCCTGCATCACGCAGCGCCGCACGCAGCGGCACGGTGAACTTGCGGCAGAACTTCATCAGCTCTTTACTTTCGTTGGTATCCGCCACTTCAACGCGCAGATCGCCGCCCTTCTCCACCACGCCCTGCAGCATGCCGACAATAGGCGTGATGCGGTCTTCCGGCGGAAGATCCTTCAGCAGCTCACCCGCGACAAACATCTGGCGAGCGAAGATCAGCGAGCTGAACGGCAGCTCGCGCGCCAGCTTGTCTGCGTCTTCAGGCTGGTAGCACTCGAATACCACATAGCCCGCGTTCTCTTTTACGCGGGCAAAGCCGAAGACTTCGCGCTTCACCGCTTTATCGGTAATTTCCGCGGCGCACTCTTTCTCAAACCCCGGGCGACAATATAAAACAACCTTATTCATGAACAACGCCCTTGCGTTTCAGACGGATAGCTCCGATAAACATTAATACCCAACCCGCCAGGAAGCTGAAGCCGCCGACGGGTGTAACGAACGCCCACAGGCGCAGATGTGAGAGCGCAAGGCAGTACAGGCTACCGCTGAATAACACGGTACCCAGCGCCATAAACACGCTGCTCCAGTAAAACCAGATACTGATACGACGCTGCATCGCCACCGCCAGCCCAAAAATAGCCAGCGTGTGGAACGCCTGATATTCAAGGCCGGTCTGGATCCAGCCCATCTCTACTGCGCCTAAAGACTTGCTTAATACATGTGCGCCAAAGGCGCCCAGTGCAACAAAAATAAAGCCACTCACCGCGGCAAAAATCAGCATGAATCGGCTGGTCATGTTTAAGTCCTGAGTTGATGCGTGCCCGGCACACAAACGTTATTGTTCATACCTGAAGCGGAATTTTTCTTGCTCGGTTGCCGCTTTCGCCAGTATCCACTGCCGGAAGGCGGCTATTTTACCCAGTTCTGCCTGACTGTCATGACAAACCAGATAAAACGCATTCTTGCTGACCAGTACATCATTAAAAGGGCAAACCAGGCGACCTGCCTCAATTTCGGACTGCGCCATAACGTTGTTCGCCAACGCCACGCCTTGTCCGTGAATGGCAGCCTGTAACACCATCGCACTGTGGCTAAAAATGGGTCCCTGCTGCACGTTTATATGTGTAAGACCTAATTGACGGGTATAAGTTTGCCAGTCGCGGCGAGAGGCATCATGCAAAAGCGTATGCTGAGCCAGATCGGCGGGTGACTTCAGCGCCTTCTCGCCCGTTAACAGCAGGGGAGAACAGACCGGCAGGAGATATTCTGCGTATAATTTTTCAACGCGCAAGCCCGGCCAGTTACCGCGACCATAAAAAATGGCGACATCCACGTCATCGGCCAGCTTGTCCTCCTGACGATCTACCGCCTGGATTCTAACGTCGATCCCCGGATAAGCTGAGTTAAAGCTTGAGAGTCTTGGCACCAGCCAATGAATGGCAAAACTGGGCAATAAACTGACGGTCAGAGCACCTTTTGCACTGCGAGCCTGCAGCTTACGCGTGGCTTCCGTAAGCTGGGAAAAAATCTCTTTAATATCCTGAAAATAGCTCTGCCCCTCTTCAGTCAACAGCAACGAACGGTTGCGTCGACGAAACAGCTTAAGGCCCAGAAAACCCTCCAGAGACTTGATTTGGTGACTTACTGCGGCCTGTGTCACAAAAAGCTCATCTGCCGCGCGGGTGAAGCTCAGGTGACGTGCTGCTGCATCAAAAACACGTAATGCGTTAAGGGGTGGCAATCGCTTTGACATGGTTATCTGGCTTAGATGTTAACGGATTTTAACAAACAGGAAACAACGTTTAACCTATTAGTTTTTTTTATCTGAGCCATTATAATTTGTCCGTTGAGGAACTACCAGCAAATACCTATAGTGGCGGCACTTCCTGAGCCGGAACGAAGAGCTTTTTTCGGAATGCGTGTTCTGAAGGGCTTTTGGCTTACGGTTGTGATGTTGTGTTGTTGTGTTTGCAATTGGTCTGCGATTCAGACCACGGTAGCAACGCTACCAATTTTTCACTTCCTGTACATTTACCCTGTCTGTCCATAGTGATTAATGTAGCACCGCCAATTTGCGGTGCTTTTTTTTCGCCTGCGATCTGTTAATGCTCGATCTCTTTCATCTCTTTCACGTCCGTGCGGTTGATCTGCTGCTTGTTCCCGTTAGCATCTTTGTACGAAATCATCCCGGTATCATTATCGGTAGTCGGTTTCCCTTCCGAAACGATAGAACGACCATCGTTGGTGTGCATCACGTAGTTGTTACCAGAACACGCGCTCAGGGCAAAAGTAAACGCACAGGCAGAAATGATTGCAGCTGTCTTATTCATGATTATTCTCCTTTAGCAATTAATGCTATTCAAACCTCGATTTATAACAGGCTAAAACATCCGCCTAACACTATTTAGCATAACCTGCTTTTTTGAGGTCGTAAGGATAAGCAGACAATTCTGATAGATATCAACCTCCTTGCCCTGCCGCTGAAATTGCGCGACGATCGCTATATTGAAATGAGGAATCCCATGAACGCTTTCAGTCCTGCGCAGTTCCGCGCACAGTTTCCGGCCCTGGCCGATGCCGGTATTTACCTGGATAGCGCCGCCACCGCCCTTAAGCCACAGGCGGTGATTGAGGCCACGCAGCAGTTCTACAGCCTGAGCGCCGGGAACGTGCATCGCAGCCAGTTTGCCGAAGCGCAGCGATTAACCGCGCGCTACGAAGCCGCACGCGATCAGGTCGCGCGCCTGATCAATGCCGAAAGCGGGAAAAACATCGTCTGGACGCGCGGCACGACCGAAGCCATCAATATGGTGGCCCAGTGCTACGCGCGTCCGCTGCTTCAGCCGGGCGATGAGATCGTCGTCAGCGAGGCGGAACATCACGCCAACCTGGTGCCATGGATGATGGTGGCCGAGCAAACGGGTGCGCGCGTAGTGAAGCTCCCACTGGGTGCAGACCTTCTGCCCGACGTGGCCCGTCTCCCCGAGCTGATTACCCCCCGCAGCCGCATTCTGGCGCTCGGACAGATGTCGAACGTCACGGGTGGTTGCCCGGACCTGGCTCAGGCCATTCGTATCGCCCATGCCAGCGGGATGGTGGTGATGGTCGATGGCGCTCAGGGCGTGGTGCACTTCCCCGCTGATGTGCAGGCGCTTGATATCGATTTCTATGCCTTCTCAGGACATAAGCTCTACGGGCCAACCGGTACAGGAGCGTTGTACGGCAAGCCAGAACTGCTGGCAAAAATGACGCCGTGGCTCGGTGGCGGCAAAATGATCACCGAAGTGTCGTTCGATGGCTTCAAAACTCAGGATGTTCCCTATCGCCTGGAGGCCGGTACGCCGAACGTGGCGGGGGTGATTGGCTTAAGCGCGGCGCTGGAGTGGCTGGCTGAAACCGACATCGTTCAGGCTGAAAGCTGGAGCCGGGGGCTGGCGACGCTGGCAGAGGAAGAGCTCAAAAAGCGCCCGGGCTTCCGCTCGTTCCGCGTTCAGGACTCAAGCCTGCTCGCCTTTGATTTTGCGGGCTTTCACCATAGCGACATGGTGACGCTACTGGCCGGATATGGCATTGCCCTGCGTGCCGGACAGCACTGCGCCCAGCCGCTGCTGGCGGCGCTTGGCGTTAACGGTACGCTGCGCGCCTCGTTTGCGCCGTATAATACCCAAAGCGATGTCGACGCGCTGGTTGCCGCCGTTGACCGCGCCCTTGAAATACTGGTGGATTAATGACTAGCGCTGCTTTAGCCGGACATCCGTTTGGCACGGTCATCACAGAAGAGACCTTAAAACAGACATTTGCCCCGCTCCAGCAGTGGGAAGATAAATATCGACAGCTGATCCTGCTGGGTAAACAGCTCCCAGCCCTTTCAGGCGATCTTAAAGCGCAGGCGAAAGAGATCGCAGGCTGTGAAAACCGAGTCTGGCTGGGCGTGAGCGTCTCCGGCGAGAAGCTGCACTTCTTCGGCGACAGCGAAGGCCGCATCGTCCGGGGCCTGCTGGCCGTATTGCTGACCGCTGTGGAAGGGAAAAGCGCGGCGGAACTGCTGGCGCATTCGCCGCTGGCGTTATTTGATGAGCTTGGGCTGCGCGCGCAGCTCAGCGCCTCGCGCGGTCAGGGGTTGATCGCGCTCAGCGACGCGGTACTGGATGCCGCACGTCACGCTCAGGCCTGACGTTCCGCTTTCGCCATCATCTTCTTCAGGGCGTGAGACACCGCCACAAAGCCAAAGGAAGCGGTCACCATGGTGGCCGCACCAAAGCCTGAGGCGCAGTCCATTCGTTTTGGCCCTTCCGCCGTGCTTTTCATCGCGCAGACTGACCCATCCGCCTGCGGGTAGACCAGCGCTTCGGTCGAGAATACGCAGTCGACGCCCAGCTTGCCTTTGCTGTTCTTCACCACGTTAAAATCGCTCTTCAGGCGCTCACGCAGCTTGGCCGCCAGCGGATCCTGGATCGTTTTCGCCAGGTCGGCTACCTGGATCTGCGTCGGATCGATTTGCCCGCCCGCACCGCCGGTGGTGACCAGCGGCACCTTGTAGCGACGGCAGTATGCGATCAACGCCGCTTTTGGCCGCACGCTGTCGATGGCGTCAATCACATAGCTGTAGCCTTTGCTCATGTATTCAGCGACGTTATCGGCCGTCACAAAGTCGTCGATCACCGTCACGCGGCACTCCGGGTTGATCAAACGGATACGCTCCGCCATCACCTCGGATTTTGCCAGGCCGACGTTATCGCGCAGGGCGTGGATTTGACGGTTAGTGTTGGTGACGCAAACGTCATCCATGTCAATCAGCGTGATTGCGCCAATACCGGTTCTCGCCAACGCTTCTGCCGCCCACGACCCCACACCACCAATGCCCACGACGCAGACGTGCGCATCCGCAAACAGCTGCAGGGCTTTTTCACCATATAAACGTGCCGTCCCGCCAAAACGCTGGCGCCAGGCGTCGCTGATTACCACAGACATAAAACCTCAGATGTAAAAAGGGTGAGGTTTTCCTCACCCTGAACAGTAATCCGTATTGCGCTCAGAATACCACAATCAGCCGCTGAATACGTTTCCGGCACCCGGCGCCGCCTTCAGTACCCACACGCGTCCGTAGTGGTTATACCAGCCCGCGCGATGGCCTGCGTCAGGGCCAATACCCTGATAGATGTCGAAGTGCTGGCCTTTAATCGCCCCGCCGACGTCCAGCGCCACCATCAGACGCAGCTCATACTGACCGTTGAACTTGCCGTTATTGTCCAGCAGAGGGACCTCAGCCAGCAGCGTAGTGCCTGCAGGAATAATAGAACGATCCGATGCTACCGACGCGCGGCCAATCAGCGGAACCGCGCTGGCCCCTTTCACCGGCGCGAAGTTTTGCGGTTTAAAGAAGACGAAAGACGGGTTCTGCTCCAGCAGCTCGCGCACCTCGGCTTCGCTGTGCTTTTCGCCCCACTCGCGGATCGCCTGCATCGACATATCTTCTTTCTTCACTTCGCCGCGGTCGATCAGTACCTTACCGATACTGCGATAGGCGTGGCCGTTTTTACCGGAATAGCTGAAGAAGTTAAGCGGTGAACCGTCGCCAAAATCAATGTAGCCGCTGCCCTGAACGTCCATGATGAAGTTATCCATCAGGGAGTTGCTGTAGGCCAGAACGTAGTTTTCGCTCAGCGCACCGGCGTAGATCTCGGCGCGCGACGGCAGACGACCGCGTTTTGGCGGCATGCGGTAGATAGGATACTGGAACTCGCCCTGACGCGAGTGTCGTGCCTGGATAACCGGGGTGTAGTAGCCGGTAAACTGGACGTTGCCGTAGTTATCGGCCCCTTCCATCTGCCAGGCGTCGATACCAAACTGGCGCATGTTGCGCGTATCGCCACCTGCTTTCAGCCAGTCCTGGACCGCGTTATACACGCTACTCTGGGTGCCATACAGACGCGGCGACGCGTTGCGGATCTGGTAGACCTGCTCGGAGAAATCACCGGCATTAATCGGTGCGCCAACGGCATCAGGCTGATTAACTAAAGAGAAAGGCTGGGATAACTTCCCGTCTTTATACTGTTGACCGCGATCGGTCGGTTTGGAAGAACAGGCCGCAAGAATCGCTACCATTGCGCCTGCCATCAGATACTTCGCCCAACGTCCTTTCATTATATCTCGTCTTTAAGTTGCCCATTTCCGCGTGATGAAGATAACAAACCGACAGGGCTAATGAAATGCGATCGCATGCCCTTTGGCAAATTTTGCGCAAAAAATAGTCCAAACAGCGCCATGTCGTTCAATTTGCATACAAAATCATGATAAATGTGAAAAAGGGGTTGCATCACAAACCTATCCGAGTATAGTGCGCATCCACGGACGCGGGGTGGAGCAGCCTGGTAGCTCGTCGGGCTCATAACCCGAAGGTCGTCGGTTCAAATCCGGCCCCCGCAACCAATTAAAATTTGATGAAGTATCTTCTACGACTGTAGAAAGACGGACGCGGGGTGGAGCAGCCTGGTAGCTCGTCGGGCTCATAACCCGAAGGTCGTCGGTTCAAATCCGGCCCCCGCAACCAATCAAATTTCAAGAAGTAAGTTTCTACACGAGTAGAAAGACGGACGCGGGGTGGAGCAGCCTGGTAGCTCGTCGGGCTCATAACCCGAAGGTCGTCGGTTCAAATCCGGCCCCCGCAACCAACACTTCTAAAACAATAAACACCCTTAAGGGTGTTTTTTTGTATCTGTCGTTTGTGAATTTGCCGGGCGTGTACCCGGCTGAAAGATTTACCCGCGTCGCGCCAGCGTCGCCCCGTCAGAGAAATACGCCCGTATCCCCGCCAGAATCGACTCCGCAACCTCCTGCTGGAATTTTGCCGTCTTGAGCTTACGCTCCTCTTCGACGTTACTGATAAACGCGGTTTCGACCAGGATGGACGGGATATCCGGTGCTTTGAGTACCGCAAACCCGGCCTGTTCAACGCTGTTTTTATGCAGCTTATTAATGTTGCCCAGCTTGCCCAGCACCGCTTTACCAAACTTCAGGCTGTCGTTAATGGTCAGCGACTGCACCATATCGAACATAGTGTGGTCGACGTAGCGGTCGCCGCTTTTGCTCACGCCACCAATCAGGTCAGAGGCGTTCTGGCTGTCAGCCAGAAATCTTGCTGCGGTACTGGTCGCGCCTTTAGTTGAGAGCGCAAACACCGACGAGCCGCTTGGCTGGCGGCTGGTAAACGCATCCGCATGGATCGACACGAACAAATCGGCGCGCTGCTTCTGCGCTTTCGCCACCCGGACCTTCAGCGGAATAAAGATATCTTCATTGCGCGTCATATAGGCGCGCATATTGCCTTCTTTATCAATCAACGCCTTCAGGCGGCGTGCAATTTGCAGCACCACGTCTTTTTCACGCGTGCGGTATTTCCCCACCGCGCCGGAGTCTTCGCCGCCGTGGCCGGGATCGAGCATGATCACAATCGGACGATCGCGCCCTGCTTTCCCGGGCTGCGGGCCACTTTGCGCAGGCGGCACCTGACGCTGAAGATCGCCCTTGTTGTAGTCCTCCAGCAGAGCGAGAAGCGGATCCTGGATATCCGTTGCGTTGGCCGGGTAGAGATCCATCACCAGGCGCTCTTTAAAGGTCGCGACGGGCGCCAGGGCGAACAGCTGCGGCTTAACGTTCTGTTTAAGTTCAAACACCATGCGCACGGTTTGCGGATCAAACTGCCCGACGCGTGCTGATTTAATAAAAGGATCGTCGCCGCGGATCTGCGCCGCCATCCCCTTCAGCACGGAGTTGAGGTTAACGCCTTCGAGATCCACCACCACGCGTTCCGGGTTGCTGAGGGCAAATTGCTTATATTTCAGCACGCGATTGGATTCGACCGTCACGCGCGTATAGGTCGACGACGGCCAGACGCGCACCGCCACCACCTGACTCGTGGCGGCAAGACCGACCTGACTGACGCTAAGCAACCACATTGCCCCGGCCCCTTTTAACAAACGGCGGCGGCTTATTGCTGAATTGGATCCCGACATGCTTCTCCCGAGCAAGAACACTGACTGATATACAAAATGTCCAAATTGACCGAAAACTTTAACGAATGACGCATAAACTGTCATCTATAAAAGGGTAAACAATCATACGCTAACGCACGGATTACTTACCAATTTCTGTGGGTCGCGGAAAATTTGCACTTGCACACGCGGTCACAATCGAATAAAAATACACAAATTACGAATAAACATTCATTAAGGGTTGTGCCATGGTGAAGGAACGTAGAACCGAACTGGTCCAGGGATTCCGCCATTCTGTTCCCTATATCAACGCCCATCGGGGAAAAACGTTTGTCATCATGCTGGGTGGCGAAGCCATTGAGCATGAAAATTTTTCCAGCATCGTCAATGACATTGGCCTGCTGCACAGCCTCGGTATCCGCCTGGTGGTGGTTTATGGCGCGCGTCCGCAGATCGACGCCAACCTGGCCGCTCACCACCACGAGCCGATTTACCATAAACATACCCGCGTCACCGATGCCAAAACCCTGGAGCTGGTGAAACAGGCGGCGGGTCTGCTGCAGCTGGATATTACCGCGCGTCTCTCCATGAGCCTGAACAATACGCCGCTGCAGGGCGCGCATATCAACGTCGTGAGCGGCAACTTTATCATTGCCCAGCCGCTCGGCGTGGACGATGGCGTGGATTACTGCCACAGCGGCCGTATCCGTCGTATTGATGAGGAAGCTATTCACCGCCAGCTGGACAGCGGCGCCATCGTGCTGATGGGCCCGGTCGCCGTTTCCGTGACCGGCGAAAGCTTTAACCTGACGTCCGAAGAGATCGCCACGCAGCTGGCGATCAAGCTGAAGGCGGAAAAAATGATTGGGTTCTGTTCCTCCCAGGGCGTCGTGGACGCTGAAGGAACGATCGTACCGGAACTCTTCCCGAATGAAGCCCAGGCCCGCGTGGAAGCGCTGGAAGCCGAAGGTGATTACCACTCCGGCACCGTCCGCTTCCTGCGTGGCGCCGTGAAGGCCTGCCGCAGCGGCGTGCGCCGCAGCCACCTGATCAGCTATCAGGAAGACGGGGCCCTGCTGCAGGAGCTATTCTCCCGCGACGGTATTGGCACACAGATTGTGATGGAGAGTGCGGAGCAGATCCGCCGCGCCACCATCAACGACATCGGCGGCATTCTGGAGCTGATCCGCCCGCTGGAACAGCAGGGTATTCTGGTGCGTCGCTCACGCGAACAGCTGGAGATGGAGATCGACAAATTCACCATTATTCAGCGCGATAACCTGACCATTGCCTGCGCCGCGCTCTATCCGTTCCCGGAAGAGAAGATCGGTGAAATGGCCTGCGTGGCGGTGCATCCTGATTACCGTAGCTCTTCACGCGGCGAAATGCTGCTTGAACGCGTGGCGGCACAGGCGCGCCAGATGGGGCTAAGCAAGCTGTTCGTCCTGACGACGCGCAGCATTCACTGGTTCCAGGAGCGCGGATTCACGCCGGTGGATATCGATTCTCTGCCGGAAACGAAGAAAGAGATGTACAACTATCAGCGTCGTTCAAAGGTGCTGATGGCTGACCTGGGATAATACAACGCTTGCCAGGTAGCGCTGCGCGTACCCGGCCTGGATGTCTGGCGTTGTTCAGAGTGACTCAAATATCGCGCCCAGCCCGCTTCGGCGTTCCGTTCGGGTGGCGATCGCCTGCACCAGCACACGTTCATCGGTATAGAGCGACAGGCGCTGACGCGCGCGCGTAATGGCGGTATAGATCAGCTCGCGGGTAACGACTGGTGAAAGCTGCGTGGGCAGGATCAGCGCCGCATGGTTAAACTCGGAGCCCTGGGATTTATGCACCGTCATTGCCCAGGCGGTTTCATGCTCGGGTAAACGGCTGGGCTGGAAGGACTTCACGCTCCCGTCCGGCATCTGGAACCAGACGCGCAGGCCCTGACCGCAGTCGAGCGCAATCCCGATATCCCCGTTAAACAACCCCAGCGCGCTGTCGTTGCGGGAGATCATCACCGGCCGCCCTTCATACCATCGCGAGTGCGGGTTACGGTTAATTTTGCGTTTTTGCGCCAGCAGCTGTTCCAGCCTGTCGTTCAGACCCCGGACGCCAAAGGGGCCTTCCCTCAGCGCACAGAGCAACTGGTATTCGCCAAACGCGGCAATGACCTGCTCCGGCGTACGTTGCTGTTGTACGCCAGTCAGAAAGTGCTGGTACCCCTGCAGGGCGTCGTCCAGCATCGCCTGATACTCTTCCCCGCTTTGCAGCGATTTTTTCTCAATATCCGTAAAGGTACCGTCAAATACCGCTGTGGTGGTGCGCCGGTCGCCCCGGTTCACCGCCGCCGCAAGCTGGCCGATACCGGAGTCGCTGCCGAAACGGTAGCTTTTTTGCAGCAAACACAGGCTGTCGCGCAGCGCCCCTGCAAGCGAATGGTTTTCAGAGGTGAGCGAACATCCGGTGAGACGGGCTAACTCCTGAGCGCGTTCCGCGGTATATCCCAGGCTTGCATAGGTGCAGATATCCCCCAATACGGCCCCGGCCTCAACGGAGGCAAGCTGGTCGCGATCGCCGAGGAAAATAACGCGCGCGTGAGGCGGTAGCGCATCGATCAAACGCGACATCATCGTCAGGTCAATCATCGACGCTTCATCCACGACCAGCACGTCAAGGTGCAGTGGGTTACCGGCATGATAGCGCAGACGCTGGCTACCCGGCTGTGCGCCTAGCAAACGGTGCAGGGTGCTGGCTTCATTGGGGAAAAGCGCAAGCTGCTCCCCGGTCAGCGCCAGTTTTTGCAGCGCGCCGCCTAACGATTCCGTCAGACGTGCCGCCGCTTTACCGGTGGGGGCCGCCAGGCGAATACGGCACTTTTGCTCACCCGATAGCTGAATCAGCGCGGCAAGCAGCTTTGCCACGGTGGTCGTTTTCCCTGTGCCCGGGCCGCCAGAAATCACCGAGATCCGTCGCGTTAAGGCCACGGCTGCCGCCACTTTCTGCCAGTCCGTCGCGTCGTCAGAGATAAACAGCGCATCCAGCGTTTGCCGGAGCTTTACTTCATCGCAGGGAAGCGGGGCGTTGGTCTCGCTGAAGAAGCGCGCTACCGTCAGTTCGTTACGCCACAGCCGGTTAAGATACAAACGCTCGCCGACAAGGATCATCGGCGTCCCGGTATCGGCTCCGCTCACGGCAGGCGAGCCGAGTAATATCCCCTGCCAGTCCACTGTGTCACCCAGCAGCGCGAAACACGCCTGTAAAGCCGGTGGCATTTTCTCATCCACCGCCAGACGCGACAGCGGCAGACATACGTGCCCCTCTCCCGCGTCTTTGCTCAGAATGGCGGCGGCAAGCATGACGGCAGGCTCCTCGCCTGCCACCATCATGGCGAACTGCACATCCAGGTGGCGCAGTAATCGTTGTTCAACCGCGTCCAGCAGTAGCGCCTGCATCGTCATGCCACCTCCTCCGTGCTTGCAGCAAACAGGTTATCCATTTTTTCAATCAGTTCCGCAGACGGACGCGTACTAAAGACGCCGGAACGCGGGTCGTTAGCATCCACTCCGCGCAGGAAAAGGTAAATGACGCCGCCAAAATGCGTTTCGTAGCGGTAATCGGCCATGCGATGACGCAGGTAACGGTGCAGCGCCAGGGTGTAAAGCTGGTACTGCAGATCGTAGCGATGCATTTGCATGGCAGAGGCCATCGCGTTCTGGGTGTAGGCCTCGCTGCTTTCACCCAGCCAGTTTGATTTGTAATCCAGCAGGTAGTAGCGCCCTTCGTGGCGGAAAACCAGGTCGATAAAGCCTTTGAGCATCCCCTGTACCTGGCGGAAATTCAGCGGCGGGCACCCGGCGGATAACGGATCGTACTCGCGGATCAGCGCATCAAGCGCCTCGGCCCTGAGCGGGCTGGCGATGGGGAGATAAAACTCCATCTCCACCTGCTTATCTTTGGCGGTCAACTGGTTCAGCGAGATCCCCTGCGTCGTGAGCGGCGCGTGCAGAACCGCGCGGATCCAGTCGGTCAGAACCGGCTGCCACTGTGCGTCGTAACCACCGCTCTGTAACATCTTCAGCACCCACTCTTCGGATACCGGCTGGGTAAAATCCAGCTCTTCAAACAGGCTGTGCAAAAACGTGCCCGGCGAGGCGCCGCGCGGGAACTGGTGCGGCGTAAGCACCGGCTCAGCGGGTACGCTACCGGCTCCTGCGGCGTCCACGTCCAGTTTTGGCATCAGATCCTGCGCAATACTCTGCCCGTGCTGTTGTAGACCGGAGTAGCTGGTGACGCGCCAGTCGTCGGCAATGGTACGCACAACCTTGCGGGCATGTAGCTCTGACTCACGCAGCTCCGGCATCTGCCAGCGGCTGTTGTCGGGCTGCGACGGAATATGCAGGGCAACATGCTCCGTGCAAAGCGATTCGAGGCACTGGCGCAGGCCCGCCGCGTCTTTAGGTTCGCCGTGCTGAATAAGCCGCCCCAGCGCGCTCAGATGAAAATCGCTCTCCCCGGTCTTTTCGCCACGGCGACGGAACAGCGGCGCAACGCCCAGGCTGCAGTGCCAGACCGAACGGGTCAGCGCCACGTAAAGCAGGCGCAGGTCTTCCGCCAGACGCTCGGCTTCGGCCAGCTCAACGCTGGACTCCGCGTTGCTGAGATCGAGCACCGCCTCAAAAGACTCGCGATCGTGGTAAAAGGCCTGATCCTGCACGCGGTAATTAGCGATAAACGGCAGCCAGACCAGCGGATATTCCAGGCCTTTCGACTTGTGGATGGTGACGATCTGCACCAGATGTTTATCACTCTCAAGGCGCATCTGCTGGCTGGACGAATTACTGTTTGGGTCGGCAATCTGCTGCGCCAGCCAGCGCACCAGGGCGTGTTCGCTCTCCAGCTGCGTACCGGCTTCCTGCAGCAGTTCGCTGATATGTAAAATATCTGTCAAACGGCGCTCGCCGCCTGCTGTCGCCAGCATATTCTCGGCAATGTGGCGCTGCGCCATGAGCTCGCGCACCATCGCCATGACTCCACGCTTCTGCCATTTTTCGCGGTAGCGAACAAACTCTTCTACCACGGCATCCCACGCGGCTTCGTCATTGTTGAGCGCATCGATATCCCGCGCGTTCAGCCCGAGCATCGCGCTCGCCAGTGCGCTACGCAGCGTGTTTTCCCGCTCCGGAGCCAGCACGGCCTGCAGCAGCCATAGCATCTCCTGCGCTTCCAGCGTTTCAAAGACGCTGTCGCGGTTTGAGAGGTAGACGGAGGGAATATTTAGTAACGTCAGGGCGTCGCGGATGAGCGCGGCCTCCTGACGGCTGCGCACCAGCACCGTGATATCAGATGCCTTTACCGGGGCAGGTTTATCCCCCTTCCACAGCAGCGCTTTACCGTGCGCGCCCGCGCTGAGCCAGTCGCGGATTTGTGCGGCACAGTGCTGGGCCATGGCATTTTGATAGTCGGCAACGCCGCAGCCTTCCCCGTCCAGCAGCCAGAAGTTCATGGCAGGCTGCGTCTCGCCGTTGAACTCGAAGCGCAACGAGGCATTTTTCTCGGCGAACTTTACCGGCTGAAACGGGATCTCACGGAACATAAACGCCGTATCCATGCGGCTGAAGAGCGCGTTGACGCTTTCCACCATGCCGGGAGAGGAGCGCCAGTTGGTATCGAGCGTGTAGTGCGCGTCAACCTCGCTGCGGGCTTTCATGTAAGTGAAAATATCCGCACCGCGGAAGGCGTAGATGGCCTGTTTCGGATCGCCGATTAACAACAGCGCGGTACCGGGCTGCTGGCGCCAGATACGGCGGAAAATGCGGTACTGCTGAGGGTCGGTATCCTGAAATTCGTCGATCATCGCCACCGGGAAGCGGGTGCGAATCGCGGCGGCAAGCGCTTCGCCATTTTCACTGCACAGCGCCGCATCGAGGCGGCTCAGCATATCGTCAAACCCCAGTTCACCCCGGCGGCGTTTCTCACGCGCGACGGCGTCGCGAATTTCCGTCATGGCGCGGGTAATCATCAGATCGTTGAGCGTTAAGGGCTCAGCCAGCAGGGTTTCAATCGCCACAAACAGAGGATGCTCAGGCACAATGCCGTCGGCTTTGGTCCGCTCAGCCAGGAAACGTTGGGAGAATTTCTCCAGCGCATCCGGGAGCTGGTAACCTCGCGTCTCTTCCTGCGCCCAGGCGCTGATCTTGTCGATCCATTTCCCCTGATTGCCGCGGTTGAACTTGCGACGGTCAATCCCGGAGTTTTCGATGATGGCGTCAATCTCGCCGACTGACTCCATCCATTTTTGCTTGATGTCGGCAATTCTCGCGATGATTTTTTCATGGCGTGAGGCCAGGGTTTCATCCGCTGGCGGCGGGGATTTGATGACAGGTGCTTCACCCTGCAGATAACGATCGATAGCGCGCAGCAGCGCCTCCGGGCCCTTCCACAGCGCATGTACCGCTTCGGCGATATCGCGCTGTAACGGGTAGCAGTGGCGACGCCAAAAATCCGCGCAGGCCTGATAGCGAAGCACGGATTCATCTTCAATGAGCTGCTGTTCAAACAGCATTCCGGATTCAAATGCATTCAGGCTCAGCATACGCTGGCAAAAACCGTGAATGGTGAAGACGGACGCTTCATCCATCTGCCGTTCAGCGAGGAGCAGCCACTGGGCTGCCTGTTGCTTATCGGCAATCTCTTCCAGAAGGCTCGCGTAGAGAGGGTTATCCGTGCTCTGACGCAGACAGGCGATGCGCAGCTCGTGGATATTGCTGCGAATACGGCCCCGGAGCTCAGCGGTGGCAGCCTCGGTGAAGGTGACCACCAGCAGCTCTTCCACGCTCAAAGGGCGTGGAAAAGCGGCGTTGCCGCCAAGCCCCAGCAGCAGACGCAGGTAAAGGGCGGCAATGGTGAAGGTTTTTCCCGTTCCCGCTGAGGCTTCAATCAATCGTTCACCCTGCAGAGGTAAACGTAAGGGATCAAGGGACTCAGCGGTATCGGTCATTCTTTCTTACTCCAGGGCATAGATTGCTGCAGCGCGCTGACGCTCTTCCAGACTTTCCAGCCTTTCGGGTTCACGTATTCCGTTTTCCCGTTCTGGCTACCGGAAACCTGAGACAGGATGGTGATTCCCTGCGGCTTAATGACCGCCTGATGGAAGAAGTCGGCAACCTTCTGCGGCGTCAGCTGTTTTATCTCGGCCACTACTTTATCACGCGAATCAAATTTCAGATTACCGCGATCGAAATCTTTGCTCAGCTGTGACGCTTCTTCACCCAGCGTCTGCGGCGGCTGCATCACCTGTGCGATGACGGCCTGCTGGATCTGCGCAAACTCTTCCGGCTTCATGGCGCGCAGTTTTGCTTCCACCTGCGGGAAGAAGGCCTGGTAACGCTTCCAGAGATACGCTGGCTGTTTATCGCTGCTTTGCAGCAGGAAACCCAGCCCCCACTGTCGGCCTACGTTCATGGAGAAGGCAAACACCGCGTAGCCAAGCTGCTCCTCAGTGCGTAACTGGTTGTAGAACCACGGCTGAATAATTTGCCCCAGTACGGCACTCTGTGCCGAGCTGGCGAATTCATCATAGCCCGTTGGCACAAATACCGCGGCCAGCGCGGAATCCGTGCTGTTACCCGCCTTTTCAAAAATCACATTCTGTTTTTTCTCAACCAGCACGTCCTGGTTGCGGCACCACTCGTCGCCTTTCGAACCGAGCTGAGCGCGCACATTCTCCGCCAGGGTTTTGGCCTGCTCCTCACTCATGTTGCCGACGATCAGAAACTCCGGACGCGTGTTGGTTTTCAGCGCGTCGCGGTAAGCCAGCACGTCTTTTAAGGTGATCGAAGGCAACAGCGCACGGCGATCCTCTCGCTGGAAATAAGGAACTTGCGACAGCATTTGCGCCGGCATAAGCGCCAGATCGTAAGCTTTGCCCTTCTCCGCAGAGTCCATCATCTGCGCATACCATGATTTGGCCTGCTCAAGCTGCTCTTCCGTCGGCGTGTAGCTGAAATACCCTTCCAGCAGGGCCTGGAACAGCTGGGGTAAACGCTGGGTATAGCCGTTTGCATTGAGCATCAAACCGTTGTTGGCGTTGGTGGAGAAGCTGATCCCACCCACGGCTGCCTGGTTGCTGAGCTGATCGAGCGCGATACCGGCGAGATAGTCATTGAGCGCGAACATCACCTGATTTTTGGCGCTGTTCATTGCTTTCGGGTTACGCAGCACCACGCTGACATCGGCTTTAGGCTCACTAGCGAAATAGCGGCTTGGGGTATACACGACGCGCAGCGTCGGCTCATCAACGATGAGCGCCGGGTGCGGATAATCTTGAGTCGTTTTGATCAGCGAAAAGTCATCCGGAATATAGGGGTTCAGCTCCGGCAGCTTCAACGCAATCTCCCCGGCCTGCTTCTGCCAGTCGGCGAAGGTCTGCGCGCTAATTTTATCCACCTGATAGGGGGCATCGACAAAATACGCCGTCTTGTTATGCGGTTCGTTCGGGCTGATGTACCAGATGCGGGCATTCTCCGGCGTCATCATCGCAAGGCGGGCTTTTACCGCATCGGCATCATAGCGGTCGGCAATATTCACCGCATCGAGGGTGTGCTCCACCGGCACGCGGATCATGGTATCCGCCAGCCACTCAACGTAATCCATGTCGCGGGTAATGGACGGGTAACGGAAATCGAGATCCAGCACGTGCGCGAGCTCATCAAAGTAGCGCTTATCGACGCCTTTCTCACGCAGTAAAGAGAGGTAGCTGAAGATCGCCGCCACCACTTCATCACGGTTTGCCAGGCCTTTGTCGGTCAGGGTGGCGGAGATCGCCAGCACGCCGCTATTGCCGTTTACAACTGGATCGGAATCGGCGCGAATACCTTCCACCAGCCCCTGTTTTTGCAGCCAGTCAGAAAGCGTACCCGGGCTGCGGTTACCTATCAGGTAGGTCACCAGCTCATCGGTTTTACTGCGAAACTGTGCGGTGTTGTTATCAATGCGGAACTCCACGCGCAGCACTTTGCGCGGCAGCGCCGGCACGTAGTGGATAACGATCCCTTTTTGCGCGTCCGTGACCACCGGTACGTCTATCTGCGGCAGATCGATATTTTTATTCGGCACCCGGCCAAACGTTTTAGCCGCCATGCCGGCCAGTTCTGGCAACGGTTTATTGCTGTAGATGACCGCTTTCATCAGGTTGGCGGAGTAGTATTTATCGCGAAACGCGTGCAGGGCATCAAGCACCGGGCTGTTCGGTTTGTCGCTTAACGTCTCCAGGTTACCGCCGGAGAAACGCGAACCCGGGTGCGCAGGGTTGATGGTTTCAGCGCTGACCTGGGCCATGCGCATACCGTCTCGCGTGCGGGCCATGGTCAGCTCGGCATTGACGGCATTGCGTTCACGGTCGGCATATTTTTTATCTAGCAGGGGGGCGGCGATGGAATCAGCAAGGCGATCGACCGCGCCTTCCAGCGCATCATTTTCGACTTCAAGATAAAAGGCCGTGCGGTACGGTGCCGTGCTGGCATTGTGGCTGCCGCCATGCATTTTCAGAAATTCGGACAGGCTATCCGGCTGCGGGTATTTTTTTGACCCCATCAGCGTCATATGTTCCAGATAGTGTGCAAGCCCAGGATGCGCGTCAGGATCTTCCAGCGATCCAACCGGCACCACTAATGCCGAGAGGGACTTCACCGCCTGCGGATCGGAAACCAGCAGTACGGTCATGCCGTTATCAAGACGAATAGCCTGATATTGACGGGTATCTTTTTCGCTTTTACGAATAGTTTCCTGAACGGGTTGCCAACCGGAGCCTGCCTGAGTGACAGGTGCCCAGAGGGCGACAAACAAAACAAACGCTTTAAACAAGGTGCTGCCTGGCATTACGACCTCTTTATCACGGCTACATCATTAACAAATTGCGTGCTGGACACGCCAACATCTCTTTATTGGGTACATCAGTCCGTGATAAGAAGTGCATCATAAATGAACACCCTATGCTGCGCAATTTTTATACAGCGCTCAGGACTGATTATATTTAAACAACGGCAGCAGGTAGCGCTGCGCCTCTTCCGTGATGGCCTCAAAGTACTCTGGCTCAAGCGTTCGCCATAAGCGCTGATACCAGACATCTTCACCTTCGCCCCGCACCATCATGTTTCCTTCGTAGGCCTGCATAAATTTACTGCGCGCTTTCTGCAGTGACGCCTCATCCGTTAACATCGCATCATTCTGCGCGTCATAACAGGCTTTTATCCAGGCACCGCCGCTTTCCGGCAGCAGCAGGAGCGGTTTATTCATTCCCTGACGGTAGCCTTCAATGTACAAAGACAGATAACCTAACGCCTGCTCTGCTTCCATCGGCGGGAAGCGCCATTCGCCCTCTTTGCGCACGAATATCCGACTTTCACCTTTATGACCACCGGCACTGTAGACAAGATGTTCCAGCCAGAGTTGCAAACCCTGTGAAACGCTAAGCATAGAAGGCCGCCAGCGCAGCAGCCCGTCCGGCTGAACCTGGGTTAACCAGCCCGTAAGCTCTACGCCATTGCAGTTGAGATCGATTTCAATACTTTTGCCCGGCTGCCGGCACGCTCTTACTCGCTCTGCCAGGGCGGTCATCTCCTGACACTGCGCCTCCCAGACAATTTCCCCGAATGCCCCATAGGGCAGCTGCCCTGCAGCACGGTAGCGGCGGTAAAGTTTGTCAGCATCTTCTTCTTCAACCAGCGCATTCAGCAGCTGGAAATTTAGCTGATAGCGCTCCAGCCCTTCCAGCGTAAAAGGCTCTGCATCAGGGATTTCACTCTCTTCAGAACGGAAGTTGACCTGCAATCGCTGCTGGAAAAAGGCGCGCACCGGATGCGCCCAAAACCGCTGAAGCTGTTCGAAGGTCAGGGTGTTAATGGGCAGCGGGTCAAGCGTCTGAATGAAATCGGTATGCGCATTCCCCTCCTTTTTCGCCGCCGGTAGCCACTCCTGTGCATAGCTCTGGCGCTCGCTGGGCGTGTAGTTGACCGGGTCAAACGGCATGCGGCTGTGGAAACAGGTGATATGGGCTTTCACCCTCTTCTCGCTTTCATCGCAGTTGCGCTCTTCATCCCCCGGCAGATAGTGACTCTGGCCGATATAGTCCACCAGCTCCTGCACCAGAACGGAGGGAAAACGCTCGCTGTTGTCCTGAATGGAACGGCCGATATAGCTGATATAGAGCTTACTCTGGGCGGAAATGAGCGCCTCAAGGAAGAGGTAGCGGTCATCATCGCGGCGGCTACGGTCGCCCCGCTTTGGATCTGCGCTCATCAAATCGAACCCCAGCGGTGCCAGCGCTCGCGGATAAACGCCATCGTTCATGCCAAGCAGACAGACCACTTTAAACGGGATAGAACGCATTGGCATCAGGGTGCAGATATTGATGGGGCCAGCCAGGAAACGCTGGCTGATTCGCTCCTGATCGAGCCGCTGCGTTAGCTCATCTCTCAATAGCGAAAGCGGGATGGCCTCCTGATAGTGGGAGTTCACGCCTTCATCGATGATCGCCTGCCACTGCGTTTCAATCAGTGCCATTGCCGCTTCGGTGTCACTGTCTGGCAGGAAGAAATCATTTAGCAATGCCCTGCAAACCGGGAGCCACGCTTCAAGCGGACGCGGCTGCATCAGCTCGTGTCGCCAGCGGTTAAGCTGCATCAGGAGTGACGCTAAATGCCCCACCAGTTCAGCAATTAACCCGCTGGACTCATCGTAAGGCAGCACCTCATTCCACTCGCCCTGGCTGCTCTCCATGGCGTAGCCCAGCAGCATACGCGTCAGGCCAAAACGCCACGTATGCTGCCCGGTTGGAGGAAGTTCGAACTCCTGAACGTTATCGTCATCGATCCCCCAACGAACGCCAGATTCGTTCACCCACTGACGAAGGTAGCGCAGCCCCTCTTCAGTGATGCTGAAGCGTGCAGCCAGCACGGGAACATCCAGTAACGCCAGGACATCTTCGGAGATAAAGCGGCTATCCGGGAGTGAAAGCAGAGTGATAAAGGCCTGCAGTGCCGGATGCGACTGGCGGGCACGACGGTCAGAGATAGCGTAAGGCAGATATCGCTCGCCCGTCGCACTACCAAAGACAGCCTGAATGAAGGGACTGTAGCTGTCGATATCCGCCACCATCACCACAATATCGCGTGGCGTCAGTTCGGGATCGTCCTGCAGCATCGCCAGCAGCTGGTCGTGAAGCACTTCGACCTCACGCTGAGGGCTATGGCAAACATGGATCGTGACGCTGCGATCGTCAGCATCCAGCTTGCGCTTGCTGTCACTACGTTCGAATTCTTTCGCCGTCACGCCCATCACGGCACGGTTTTCCAGATCGAGGATATCAAGCTGAATATGATGCAGCAGGCTATCCGGGGTAATATCGACAAAGGCATCCACGTCGCCTTCGCCTGATGAAGTGATGTCTGAAAGCATGTGAATGTAGTCACGCCCCAGCTTCCCCCACGAGGCAAGCAGTGGATTGGGCAGGTTCTGGGTACCGTCTTCATCAAAAAGCTGCCCGGCAGTCGAGCCGTCTTTAAACAGCGGGACGGAACGTTCTTCAAAAAGACGCTTTCGCTGGCGAGTTACCAGCCGCGCAAGCCAACGTTCGTCGAGGATATCCCCCCAATACTGTCGGCAAGGGTTGGTGAACAAAATATGGATATGAATATGTTTACCCAGCGCGTTCAACGCCTTCAGATAAACAGGCGGTAATGCGGATATCCCGCAGATAAAAACGCGTGACGGCAGTCGGGCCGGGCGCTCCGGAGCATTCTCGAGTATTGAGATAAACCGCTCGTACAGGTTGGCACGGTGCCACTTAGGCTGCCCAAGTTTCTCCGTGTGTTCTACCAGTGCTTTCCACAGCGGTGCCTGCCATATTTGCGCCTCCGGTAGCCCTTCAACCAACTCGCCCGCTTCCCAACGAATTAACCAGTCAGAACGGTAAACAAGGTATTGGTCATAGAGATCGGCGGTGCGCGATGCCAGCTGGAACAGCTTGCGCTTATCGGTATCGTCATTGAGGTAGTGGCGCAGCATGGCGAATTCATCGTGCTGCAGCATTTCCGGCAGCAGCGCCATGAGCTTCCAGCTCATGCCTTGTTTGTTGAAGGCGCTCTGCTCCGGGATGTCCGGCAACACGCGCACAAACATCTCCCAGATAAAGCTCGCGGGCAGCGGGAAATCAATATTTGCGGCTATGCCAAATTTACGGGAAAGCGACATTTGCAGCCACTGTGCCATACCGGTGCTCTGCACCAGCACCATTTCAGGCTCAAAAGGATCGTCAAGCCGCTCGTGCTCTACGATAAATTCCATCAGCGCTTCCAGCACATCCAGACGATTTGAGTGGTAGACCCTTAACATAGACGCTCCCGACTACTGGCTAACCGGGCAATGCAGACGCGTTATCTCACCGCGCCGCCCCAGAGGAGAAATAAGTGTGACCGTGATGCTGACACATCCTGCGTGCGTTGTCTGCCCCCGACTGGCCTGCCAGCCTGCCGGGAGAACATTTGTTGAGAGCTGAGACTGATTCCAGGCATGGTGCCAGAACTGGCGATACTGGTTAAACAGGGTGAACCGCGCCGCCAGCGCCCGGTGATAACCCGACAGAGCCGTCACGACGATCACCAGCAGCATCATCGCCAGCAGTACCTCAACCATGCTAAATCCTTTTTCTCTGCTCACGGCAACTGACATAACGCACTCTCCTTAATGGGACAAAAATCACTCCAGCCGTGAGGCGAAAAGCGAACATTCCCGTCGACAATCTCTCCTGCGCGCCAGAGCAGCAGGTCGCTGTCTCCGGCAATCAGTAACACACGCGCTCCATTCAACTGGCGCAAACACACTCGCCACGCCGGTGTCATTTTGCACTGAACCTGTGGCTCCGACGACCAGCTCTGAACTCGTCCCCACTCAAGCGCGGACTGCACCGTCGCCTGCTGCTGAATCGAACTTTTCTCACCGCCAACGAGCGCGCTAAAGGTTGTGAGCTGCTGATTGAGACCGGTGAGGATCAGGGTACCGAGCACCAGTAAAAGCAGAACCATCGCCAGCGAAGACATGCCGCGTTGACGATTCACAGGTTGTACCCCGTGACCGTATACAACGCCTGCCAGGGCTCCCCCTGCTCGCCTTTACGAATCGCCGCCAGTTCGATATTAACCTCTGGCGCAAAACCGGCATGTTCAACTGTCCTCACCACAAAATGCGTGATCGCTAGCCTGTCAGGGTCCGTGAGCTTTTCCCATCCTTTTCCTTCACATGAGGTCGCTCCACGCTGGGTTTCAAGCGCACCAGACTCCAGTCGAAAACCAGTGCTGTCATTTTCTGATGAGCTGTTATCCCAGCTGCCGTTACTGTTGGCATCCCACCGCACAATGACGCAACCTCCAAGCCTCGCGGTCACCAGCGCCTGTCCCTGACAGTTTCCCGCACAGTACCCCGCACGCTGAAGCTGTTTGCCCAAGGCAAACAGGTGGTGCCAGACCTCTTCCTCCAGTTGTCTCTGGCCAGATTGCCCTAAGACCGCCCGCTGCAAGCCGGGTAAAAAACGCGATGCGCTTATCAGCAGGAGGCTGCTAATCGCCGTGGCAATCAGAACTTCAGACAGTGAGAAACCTCGCTGCTTCATCGACATGAACCTCCCGCAGAGACCTTACACATCCTGATGCGCCCTCCATTTGAGACAATAATCAGCCATTCTCCTGCACGGCTCTGAACGCGTATCCGCCCTGCCCAGGCCGTATCCTTTAATCCATAGAACGCGAGCGACGGCGTGACCTCGCCGATCGCGACCTCAGGCCAGAGTGGTATCAGCACAAAGGGACTGCCCTTCTCACAGCCTTGCGCGGCAGAGCTCACCAGACAGTCCCGACCACCCACCCGCTGACGGGTAATTTGATGGTCGCGGTTGTAGCGGTTGGCATGATTGCGCAGAAACAGCAGGTAATCTCGCACCTGACTGGCGGTTTGCCACAGCCGCTGCTGCCGCTGCCAGCTGTCCCAGCCGTACAGCCCTGAGGCGCTGAGGATAACGACAAGCGAAATCGCGACCAGCGTTTCGATAAGCGTAAAACCGTTCTCTTTTTTCATACCGGGAGTGTGGCGAAGCGCGGTGAACATGACGAGCGACGGATCCTCGTTTTACGAGGCGTTATCCGGAGAATCAGGAGTGTTGCAGCGCGTTGCACGCTTTCTGGATAGCGCTTCGGGAAACGGGATAAAGGCGAAAAAAAACCGGCGCTAAACAGCACCGGTTGTGTCACGCTTTATCGCATCAGATAGCGACAGGCGCTTTGATGCCCGGATGCGGGTCATAACCCTCAATCTCGAAATCATCAAAGCGGTAATCGAAGATTGATGCCGGTTTGCGCTTGATAATCAGCTTCGGCAGCGCACGCGGTTCGCGGGTCAGCTGGAGATGCGTCTGTTCCATATGGTTGCTGTAAAGATGGGTGTCCCCACCGGTCCAGACAAAATCGCCCACTTCCAGATCGCACTGCTGCGCCATCATGTGGACCAACAGCGCATAGCTGGCAATGTTAAACGGCAGGCCGAGGAACACGTCACAGGAGCGCTGATAGAGCTGGCAAGAGAGCTTGCCATCCGCCACATAGAACTGGAAGAACGCGTGGCACGGTGCCAGCGCCATTTTATCCAGCTCGCCGACGTTCCAGGCAGAAACGATGATTCGGCGCGAGTCCGGATCGTTTTTCAGCTGGTTCATCACGGTGGTGATCTGGTCAATATGGCGGCCATCAGGCGTTGGCCATGCGCGCCACTGCTTGCCGTAAACCGGACCCAGGTTGCCATTTTCATCTGCCCATTCGTCCCAGATTGAGACGTTATTTTCGTGCAGATACGCAACGTTGGTATCGCCTTGCAGGAACCAGAGCAGTTCATGAATGATCGAGCGCAGGTGGCAGCGCTTTGTCGTCACCAGTGGGAAGCCTTCTTGCAGATTGAAGCGCATCTGGTGGCCAAAAATAGAGAGCGTACCGGTGCCGGTGCGGTCGTTTTTCGGCGTGCCCTCGTCGAGCACTTTTTTCATCAATTCAAGATACTGTTTCATGGTTCCTCAGGAAATTTGTTGCTGTGGACGACGACGATACGCCCAAATCATCATAATGGCACCCGCGACAATCATCGGAATGGAGAGGATCTGCCCCATGCTGATGTACTGTACCCATTCGCCGGTAAACTGTGCGTCAGGCTGACGGAAGAACTCGACGATAATACGGAATGCGCCGTAGCCGATCAGGAACAGGCCGGAGACAGCGCCCATCGGACGCGGTTTGCGGATAAACAGGTTGAGGATGATAAACAGCACCACGCCTTCCAGCGCCAGCTCGTACAGCTGAGACATATGGCGCGGCAGCACGCCGTAGGTATCGAAAATGGACTGCCACTCCGGGTGTGATGGCAGCAGCGCGATATCTTCCGCGCGGGAGCCCGGGAAGAGCATCGTGTACGGCACGCTCGGGTCGACGCGGCCCCACAGCTCGCCGTTGATAAAGTTACCCAGACGGCCAGCGCCGAGACCAAACGGGATCAGCGGTGCGATAAAATCTGAAACCTGGAAGAAGTTGCGTTTGGTGCGTTTGGCAAAAATCACCATCACCAGGATCACCCCAATCAGGCCGCCGTGGAAGGACATGCCGCCGTCCCAGACGCGGAACAGATAGAGCGGATCGTTCAGGAATACCGGGAAGTTATAGAACAGCACGTACCCAATGCGGCCACCGAGGAACACGCCGAGGAAACCCGCATAGAGCAGGTTTTCAACTTCGTTTTTCGTCCAGCCGCTGCCCGGACGACTGGCGCGACGGCCGGCAAGCCACATGGCAAAAATGAAGCCCACCAGGTACATCAGACCGTACCAGTGAAGCGAAACAGGTCCTACTGAGAAAATGACCGGATCAAATTCCGGAAAATGCAGATAACCACTGTTCATCTGTCACCACAAGATGTTGTTATTCCGCTGAAAGTGGACAGCGGTAGAAATGCGATTCTGCCGTAAGCAGAGGCTCCAAAGTTGCGAATCATAGCACAAGGCGGGCGCGGAGGATGCGCCAGAGATGTAAAAGATGTGTATAGGGTTTTATGCGCGCTGGAGCCCTCTCCCGGAGGGAGAGGCAGAAAGATGATTAGCGGCCGCCGCGGATCAGGCCGCCCATACCGCGTCGTTCCATAAACGCCGCGACCTGATGACGAACCTCAGCCGCAAGCTGCGCGTCAAGGCTGCGTTCAGCCAGCTCTCGGGCATCGTTGATGTCGATATGCCGCAGCAGGTACTTCACGCGGGCGACAGCGCGACCGTTCATCGACAGATGGCGGTATCCCAGACCAATCAGGATCGCAACGCACATGGAATCCCCGGCCATTTCACCGCACAGGCGTAAATCAATGCCGTACTGTTCAGCCTCGCGGGCGATCATCGCTAACGCACGAATGATCGCCGGATGCAGGCTGTCGTAGATACTGGCGACACGGGTATTGTTACGGTCGACGGCCAGAATATATTGCGTCAGGTCGTTCGTGCCGACAGAGATAAAATCAACACGGTTTGCCAGCTGCGGCAGCATAAAGACCATAGACGGCACTTCAAGCATCACCCCGATCCGCGGTTTCGGGATCGCATAGCCGATCATCTCTTCCACTTCACGGCCGGCACGTTCGATCAGTCGCCGGGACTCGTCGATCTCATCAATGCTGGTGACCATCGGGAGTAAAATGCTGAGATTGCCCGTCGCCGCGTTGGCGCGCAGCATCGCACGCACCTGGATCAGGAAGATCTCCGGCTGATCGAGCGTAATGCGGATCCCACGCCAGCCCAGGCACGGGTTTTCTTCGCTGATCGGCATATAGGGCAGCTGTTTATCCGCGCCGACATCGAGGGTTCGCAGGGTGACAGGTTTGTCGTTAAACATCTGCAGCATTCCCTGATACTGCGCCACCTGCTCCTCTTCGGAGGGGAAACCGCTCTGCAGCATGAACGGGATTTCAGTACGGTACAGGCCAATACCGTCGATGCGGCTGCCAAGCTTTTCTTCATGCTCAGGGCTTAAACCGGCGTTGAGCATGACTTTGATCCGCTCTCCGCTCTTAAGCTGTGCGGGCAGGTTAACGTCATCTTCCGCCAGCTTGCTTAATTCATTCTCTTCGCTGATAAGACGCTGGTATTCCTGGAGCAGAACCGGCTCAGGATCGACCAGCAGCTCACCGCGATAGCCGTCAACGACCAGCGTACGGCGGTGCAGCACCGACGGCTGGATATCCGCGCCCATAACGGTTGGGATACCCAGCGCGCGCACCATAATGGCGGCATGCGAGTTGGCGGCGCCATCGCGCACCACCACACCGGCCAGCCTGTCCTGGGGCAGTTCAGCCAGCGTCGTTGCCGAGAGTTCATCGGCGACCAGAACAAACCGTTTTGGCCAGGCATTCGGCCCCTGAATGGTGTCATCAAGATGGAACAGCAGACGTTGTCCCAGGGCACGGAGATCGCCAGCCCGTTCTTTCAGGTAACCGTCGGTCAGTGCCGCAAATTGATCGGCAAATTTTTCGATGACCTTCTTAACCGCCCACTCTGCGACCGAGCCTTTATCCACCTCCGCAAACAGCTCACGACGCAGACGCGCGTCGGAGAGCAGGTGCGAATAGAGGTCGAAGATGGCCGCCGTCTCTTTCTGTGCGCCTGCGGCAAAGCGCTTGCTGTAACGACGAAATTCATTCGCCGCCTCTTCCAGCGCGGCGGTAAGACGCTCTCGCTCAAGCGCTTCATCAAGCGTAGAGGCTTCGTAAACCTGCTCCATCAGCGGCAGCGTGGCGTCCATCCAGCCTTCAGCAATCGCTACGCCCGGCGATGCAGGAAGGGCACGAATGCGCGTATGGCGATATTGACCAAAGAGCGCGGCAAGCTGGGACTGGGAGAGGATCGCCGCCATCTGCGTGGCCAGCGTGACGAGGAAAGACTCTTCGCTTTCATCGTACTGACGTAGCTCGCGCTGCTGGACGACCAGCACGCCGAGCAGCTGGCGACGCTGGATAATCGGCACGCCAAGGAAAGCGCGGAATCGCTCTTCTTTTACGGAAGGGATGTATTTAAAGCTGGGGTGTTTTTGCGCGTCAGCAAGGTTGATGGGTTCAGCCAGCCGCCCAACCAGGCCCACGATACCTTCATCAAATGCGAGCGTGACGGTGCGTCCACGTGGTTTTTTCAAACCACGGGTCGCCATCAGGTAATAGCAGCGCCGATCGTGGTCGGCCAGATACACCGAACAGACTTCGGTCTCCATCGCAAGACAGATGTCAGTGACCAGAATATTCAGCGCCTCGTTCAGACGCGGAGCACTGGCCACCTTCTCGACTATTTCTCGCAAGCGGGTGAGCATGATTTGCGTAGCTTAACCTCTTTTACGTCGCCATGCAGGTGCGTTCTGCGGCTTAGGCGGGATCTCCTGAAGCTGCATTACCACACTTGCAAACTCTTTCATCACCCTACGGTAAACATCGCGTTTAAATGACACGACCTGACGAACAGGATACCAATAGCTCACCCAGCGCCAGCCATCGAACTCCGGCGTACTGCTGGTTTGCATATTGATGTCTGAATCGTTGCCCACCAACTGCAACAGAAACCACTTCTGTTTCTGGCCGATACAAACCGGCTTTGTGTCCCAACGCACCAAACGTTTCGGTAACTTGTAACGCAACCAGTTGCGGGTCGAAGCCAGGATGCGAACATCTTTTCGGCTTAAACCGACCTCTTCAAAAAGCTCCCGGTACATCGCTTGTTCTGGGGACTCTCCCGGATTGATCCCGCCTTGCGGGAACTGCCAGGAGTGCTGACCATATCGCCGGGCCCACATTACCTGGCCCTGACGATTACAAATTACTATTCCTACGTTCGGGCGGTAGCCATCGTCATCAATCACCGGACTACCCCAAACTAAACCTTATATATGAATGATTGTTTCACACTACAGGGAGGCGGTAAACCACTCTCTTACAGGGCTGCAACCTAATAACATTTGAATAACTCACAAATAAGCGCTGAGTTATAAACAGATGAGAGGCGGTGAAGGGAATTTTATTCACCTTTTCTGTGGATATAGTTGTGAAGAAGTGTCTGATTACCGATGAACAACCTCAAACCCTGCCTTGCCACCGCTTTCGCGACAGTTAAATAACCTAATACTTTTCATAACGTTAAATGTATTTCCATGAACCAAAAGCAGAATAGCGTGACGATCGTCACATCAGAGATCGTCGTGCTGATGAAAGATCGAACAGCGTCGGTTTTATCCACAGATTGTGCCAATAAGTTAGTCACAATTTGTTTGAAAATTGGATTTTCATCGCACGTCAAGGCTGTAAATTGAAACAGTAGTCAGGGTTATGCCCAGTTATCCCATTTTTCTGTGGATAACATGGTGTAAGATCCTGTTCATTGTCAGTGACCAGATTTGAACAACCGGTTTTCCGCCTCAGGTGAAACGATTTCAAACCACTAAAAAAACCTATAAATCATAGACATGGAATATTGGTACAGAAATAGTTAAACTCTATCCACAGGGGACAATTTCTTCGTTTATTTTTTAATCAAAAGGTTACCTTCATGCATCCGCTTACACCCTTGCTCTCGCCGCCGTCCAGCGAGGGCCAGTTGCTACAGCAGGCACAGCGTCTTGCAGGCTTTTCGCTTGGCGAGCTGGCGGCAATGGCAGGGCTTCAGATCCCGAAGGATCTGAAACGGGATAAAGGCTGGATCGGCATGCTGCTTGAGCTGTGGCTGGGTGCCAGCGCAGGGAGCAAACCCGAGCAGGATTTTGCAGCGCTTGGCGTGGAGTTAAAAACCATCCCCATAGACAGCCAGGGCAAACCGCTTGAGACCACCTTCGTCTGCGTTGCGCCACTAACCGGCAACACCGGCGTGACGTGGGAAACCAGCCACGTTCGTCACAAGCTGAAGCGCGTGTTGTGGGTGCCGGTCGAAGGTGAGCGTCAGATCCCCCTGGCTGAGCGTCGCGTTGGTGCGCCGCTGCTCTGGAGCCCGAACGACGATGAGGAGCAACAGCTGCGTCTGGACTGGGAGGAGCTGATGGACATGATTGTGCTTGGGCAGGTAGAGCGCATCACCGCCCGGCACGGAGAAGTATTACAGCTGCGCCCGAAAGCGGCTAACAGCAAAGCGCTTACCGAGGCAATCGGCGCGAAGGGTGAGCCGATACTAACGTTGCCGCGCGGTTTTTATCTCAAAAAGAACTTCACAGGCGCGCTTCTTGCTCGCCATTTTCTTCTAAAAACATAGTTTTTTACTTATTTTGCGAGCTCTCAAACATAATCAGCTGGTTTTTAAGATTTTACCGCTTCCTCCTGTTGCCATATCGGGTTAAAACTAAACTATGATTTGATACGAGCCAGATGAGGACGATAACGATGAAAAAATGGGCAGTGTTAGTTTCAGCAGTCGGTTTAGCGTTTGCCGTATCGGGCTGTAGCAGCGATTACGTCATGGCGACAAAAGATGGTCGAATGATCCTGACCGACGGCAAACCCGAAGTCGACGATGATACCGGTCTGGTCAGCTACCGCGACCAGGAAGGCAATAAAATGCAGATCAATCGCGACGAAGTATCGCAAATTATCGAGCGATAAACAGAGAGAGGTCAGTCGCTTGCTGGCCTTTTTGATTTTTTTCTTCCCCTTTTGCTTCCCCTCTGCCATGTTTATATTCCTTTGTCGGGTACGCCCTGACGCGGTTTATATGTCTACTGAGGAAGCCGGCTATGCATTATCACCGTATCCCCCACAGCGCTCTGGAAATTAGCCAACTGGGGTTGGGCACGATGACATTTGGTGAACAAAACAGCGAAGCCGATGCCCATGCACAACTCGATTACGCCGTCAGCCAGGGGATTAACCTGATTGATGTTGCAGAGATGTACCCTGTTCCACCACGTCCGGAAACGCAGGGACTTACCGAAACCTACGTCGGTAACTGGCTGGCAAAACGCGGCAACCGTGAAAAGCTGGTGATTGCCTCCAAAGTCAGTGGCCCCGCGCGCAACAACGATACCGGGATCCGCCCGAATCAGATCCTCGATCGCAAAAATATCCGCGCCGCGCTGGACGCCAGCCTGAAGCGCCTGCAAACCGACTATCTCGATCTGTATCAGGTGCACTGGCCGCAGCGGCCAACCAACTGCTTTGGCAAGCTCGGCTACAGCTGGAATGAGAGCGCCCCCGCCGTAACGCTGCTGGAAACCCTGGAAGCGCTGACCGAGTGCCAGCGCGCGGGAAAAATACGCTACATTGGCGTCTCTAACGAAACGGCCTTTGGCGTAATGCGCTATCTTCACCTGGCGGATAAACACGATCTGCCGCGTATCGTCACCATCCAGAACCCGTACAGCCTGCTTAACCGAAGCTATGAAGTGGGTCTGGCCGAAGTGACGCAATATGAAGAAGTGGAACTGCTCGCCTATTCCTGTCTCGGCTTTGGCACGCTGACGGGGAAATACCTGAACGGCGCGAAACCGGCCGGGGCGCGAAATACCCTCTTTAGCCGCTTTACCCGCTACAGCGGCGAGCAGACGCAGAAAGCCGTTGCAGCCTATGTGGATATCGCGAAGCGTCACGGTCTTGACCCTGCACAGATGGCGCTGGCCTTCGTGCGTCGTCAGCCGTTTGTTGCCAGCACCCTGCTGGGCGCAACCACGATGGAACAGCTGAAAACCAATATTGAGAGTTTCCACCTGAACCTGAGTGAAGAGGTGTTAGCGGAGATTGAAGCGGTGCATCAGGTATACACATACCCGGCACCTTAATAAAAGCAAAACGGCAACACCGGTTGCCGTTTTTAGGGTTTGCTTCCTCTCCCTGTGGGAGAGGAGTGGCGTGAGGGCATCAGGCCGCACTTATCAACGCCGACGCTGCCAACCCCACAATCCCGCAATCGCCAGCGCAAACAGCCCACCAAACCCGACGCCAATCCCCACCACCGGCACACCGACTTTTACCGCCAGCGAGTAGAGCCCGAGCATTAGCAGCATCGCCAGGTTTTCACCCAGGTTTTGTACTGCGATGGCATTCCCCGCCCCGACGGTCTGCTTGCCACGTTCCTGCAGCAACGCGTTTAGCGGTACCACGAAGAAACCGCCCAGAATACCAATCAGGATGAGGAGGACATACGCAGGCAATAATGCATGTTGCAGCGAGAAAATAAGCACCACGACGCCAATCAGGATCCCCGCGGGCATGCAGCGTGCTACCGTCTCGAGCGTCACCAGCTTCGCCGCCGCACCTGCCCCCACCACAATGCCGATGGCCACCATCGCGTTAAGATAGGTCGGCGTCGCGTTGTCGGTAATTCCAAGCGCCACCGGCACCCACAGCACCAACAGGAAGCGCAGCGTGACGCCCGCCCCCCAAAACATACTGGTTCCCATCAGGGAGAAACGCGTTTCTCCGTTACGCCACAGCACGCGACAGGCGGTAAAGAAACTGCCGGTCATCGGTTTAAAGCGCCAGGATTGCCCCGGGCGAGCCACAGGTAGCTTAGGAATAAACAGGTTCGCCACAACTGCCCCGCCATACACCACCGCGCAGATGCCCAGTGCCGCCAGGACATGCCAGTCGGCCAGTACGCCGCCCGCGACGGATCCGAGCAGGATTGCGGCGATGGTTGACGACTCCATCAGGCCGTTGGCTTTCACCAGCTTATCACCCGTGGTCAGTTCTCCGAGAATGCCATACTTCGCCGGGGAGTAAGCGGCAGCGCCAATGCCCACCAGCGTGTAACCAATAAACGGATTGAAGCCAAAGCAAATGCTGGCAGCACCCAGCAGCTTGAGGGCGTTGGCAAACATCATCACCCGGCCTTTCGGGAAACTGTCCGCCACCTGCCCGACAAACGGAGCAAAGATAATGTAAGCGCCCACAAACACCATCTGCAGGATCGGCTGGCTCCAGTCGGGGTAAAACTCGGCCTTCAGCAGCGCCAGCGTGGCAAACAACAGCGCGTTATCACCGAACGCAGAGAGAAACTGCGCAGCGATGACGGCCATCATGCCTTTCGACCTGAGCGATGTGTTAGTGTGTACTGACTCACGCATTTTGCTGTTCCGCCTCTTCAACCATGCCTTTCAGGGTCACGAAATCGGGCTTCCCGCTACCCAGCACCGGGAGCTGCTTCAGGTAGCGAATATCGCGCGGCACGGCCAGTTCAGGAATACCGTGTTCACGCGCATAGCTCAGTAACCTGTCGCGCTTAAGCTCAGCGTCGGTCGTAAACAGCACCAGCGCTTCGCCTTTGCTGGCATCACTCTTCACCACCGTCGCATGCATTTTATCCGCGGAGACGGCCGTCGCCAGCTGCTCAACCATTTCCAGAGAGACCATTTCACCGGCGATTTTGGCGAAGCGCTTAGCGCGCCCCTGAATCTGTACAAAGCCCTGTTCATCAAAACGGACAATATCACCGGTGTCGTACCAGCCGGTTTCAACCTCACCGTTGACGTTTTCCGCCGTCGGCACCTCAAGCACGCCTGGGTTTTCCACGCGCAGATAACCGTTCATCACGTTTGGCCCTTTCAGCTGCAGACGGCCACCGTCCTCAATGCCCGGCACGGCCAGCAGACGCGCATCCATCCCCGGCAGAATTCGGCCCACCGTACCCGGCTTCGCTGCCATCGGTACGTTAATCGAGACCACGGGAGCACATTCGGTAACGCCATAGCCTTCAAGAATGCGCAGGCCAAACTTGTCCTGCCAGATCTGACGCGTGCTATCCTGCAGTTTTTCCGCACCGGCCACCACATACCGCACGCGATAGAAGTCATACGGATTGGCGAAACGCGCGTAGTTGCCGAGGAACGTTGAGGTGCCGAACAGGACGGTGCAGTTACGGTCATACACCAGCTCAGGCACAATGCGATAATGCAGCGGGCTTGGGTAGAGGAACACTTCTGCGCCGGTCAGCAGCGGCGTAAAGAGTCCCACCGTCAGGCCAAAGGAGTGGAACAGCGGCAGCGCCGACATAAAACGGTCATTCGCGGTAAAGTCGGCAATGCTTTTGATCTGCTCAACGTTCGCCAGAATGCTCTTGTGGCTGTGGACGACGCCTTTCGGGTTGCCCTCCGATCCCGACGTGAAGAGGATAATCGCATCATCTTCCGGCTGCTGTTTGACCTGCGCCAGACGCGGCATAAGCAGGTGAGCAAAAATCCACAGCTTGTCGCCGGTGGTTACGTCCGCTTTCAGATCCTCCAGGAAAACCCAGCGCACCTGGGTGAGCTGCTCGGGAAGATGCCAGAGCTTGCCTTTGTCCAGGAACTGACGAGAGGTAAAGACGGTATTAATCTGGGCCGCGGTGATGGCGCTGGTCAACCCTTTCACGCCCGCCGTGTAGTTCATCATTGCCGGGATGCGCCCCCGGGAAACCGCACCAAAAATCACCGCCGCGCTGATGCCGGCGTTAGGCAGCATCAGGCCAATCTTTTCGCCCTTTTTGCTGTACTTCTCCAGAATGCGGCCCACAAACAGGGTCTTGGTCAGCAGCTTGCGATAGGTATCCGGGGTAAAGTTGACGTCTTCGATGCAGTTTTTCTTCGCGCCATAGCGGTGCTGCGCGGAAAGCAGAGATTCGTACAGCGTTTCGCGCGGGCGCACGGCCATGCGCGCTTCCATCATAATCTGATGCAGCATTTCCCCGGCGATTTTACGGCGATCGCGGGCACGCGGCGCGTCCGGCATCGGTAACGACGTGGGCGGCAGAATGTGCAGCGTGATTTTTGGGAACAGACGCTGCTTCACCAACCCTTTCAGGCGGCTGAAATGCGTTAGCTCTGCGCCTTCAATGCGCAGCGGTACCACGGTCGCTTTTGATTTCGCCGCGACAAACCCCGCGCCGTCGTAGATTTTCATCAGCGAACCGGTCACTGAAATACGCCCTTCCGGGAAAATAACCACCGGACGCCCCTGCTCAACCAGACGCACCAGATGCTTAATCATCATCGGCTTTGTCGGGTCGAGCGGCACAAAATCAATCAGCGGCGTGAGCCAGCGCATGTACCACTGCTGGCTGATAGAGGTATAGACCGCAAACACCGGGCGCACGGGTAAAAATAGCGCCAGCAGAATGCCGTCTATAAAGGAAACATGATTTGGCGTGATAAGAACGCGTTCGCCGCGAAGGGCATGGGCATCGCCAGTGACGCGGATGCGAAAAAGAATACGGAAGAGTGTACGGAAGAACCCAAATAGCATCTCAACTCCCTTTGCCAGCCAGTGTGGAGGGTTGATAGTAAATGGTGGCAGATTACACGAGAAGTGATACGGGAGCGACAGCAAAAGTGGAGGCGAAAAAAAACCTGCGCATCCGCGCAGGTTGGTGCAAGAGATGAGTACGAAGCCGTACTAAGAATTCTCACCAATCAATACCTCTGGGATCTCGACTGTATCAATCCTGTTAACGTTCCCGCTATCAGACAATCGCAACAGCCTGAGGCAAAGTGTAACCAAAGGTTCAGATTGACATTTTTCAGACATGACTGCGCGTGTAACGATTACACTACCAGTGTTGTCCTGCGTCACGTTTGTGGAGAGCGAAAATCCGCTCCCCTTGAATGCGCGGCGCTTTTCCGCAACACTATTTGGTGTGTAAACGCTTACCCCCAACAAGAAGGTAATGAATGGCGACAATAAAGGATGTGGCCCGTCTGGCAGGCGTGTCGGTGGCAACCGTCTCCCGCGTGATTAACGACTCACCGAAAGCCAGTGACGCATCGCGCCAGGCGGTACAAAACGCCATGGAATCCCTGAACTATCATCCCAATGCCAATGCCCGCGCGCTCGCCCAGCAGTCCACCGAAACCATTGGGCTGGTGGTGGGTGATGTTTCCGACCCCTTTTTCGGCGCCATGGTGAAAGCGGTTGAACAGGTCTCTTATCAGACGGGTAATTTTTTGCTGATCGGCAATGGCTATCATAATGAGCAAAAAGAACGCCAGGCCATCGAACAGCTGATCCGCCACCGCTGCGCGGCGCTGGTAGTTCACGCCAAAATGATCCCGGATGCCGAGCTGATTCACCTGATGAAGCAGATGCCCGGAATGGTGATCATCAACCGCATTATTCCCGGGTTTGAAAAACGCTGTGTGGCCCTCGACGACCGCTACGGTGCCTGGCTTGCGACCCGTCATCTGATTCAACAGGGCCATACCCGAATTGGCTATCTCTGTTCCAATCATCCCATTTCTGATGCGGAAGACCGCCTGCAGGGCTACTACGACGCCCTGCGTGAAAACGGTCTGCCGTGTAACGATCGTCTGGTGGCCTACGGTGAACCGGATGAGAGCGGCGGTGAACAGGCCATGACCGAACTGCTGGGTCGCGGACGAAATTTCACGGCGGTTGCCAGCTATAACGACTCCATGGCCGCGGGGGCAATGGGGGTGCTGAATGACAACGGGATTGAGGTACCGGCAGAAATTTCGCTGATTGGCTTCGATGACGTGTTGGTCTCTCGCTATGTTCGCCCGCGTCTGACCACCGTGCGCTACCCGATTATCACCATGGCGACGCAGGCCGCCGAACTGGCGCTAGCGCTGGCTGAACAGCGCCAGCCGCCGGATATTACGCATCTGTTTAGCCCGACGCTGGTTCGCCGTCACTCCGTTGCGTCACCTGCGGAAGCGCAGAGCGAATAACGATAGAGGTGAACCCTCGTGTTGGGGTATTCCAGCCCATCACCGATATACTGCCAGCCGTAACGTTCGTAGAAGTCGCGGCAGGCAGACCAGAGGTGCAGTTCTTCATATCCCGCCTGCGCGGCCCAGGTAATAACGTGCTGCTGTAGCTTTCCTGCCAGCCCCTTGCCTCGCGTCGCGTCGTCAACGTAGAGCGCCGCCAGCCACGGAAAGAGATCCTGACGGGTGATCAAATCGCAGCGCCAGAGCCCTACTGTACCCAGAAGCTGTTCGTCTTCAACGGCGATAAAGGTCAGCGGTAATGCTCCCGGCGTCTGGCTGTGCTCAATAATGCTGTGGAAAAATTCCCGGGGAAGCCCTTCGCCAAAGGCCTGCCAGAGCCAGTCGGTGACCTGCTCCGCATAGTGCGGTGCCTGGTAAAGCGGGAGGATGGCTATCTTTTTCACGTTTCACCTGCGTTTTCTCATGTTTTGCTGGCCTGTCGCCCCAGCTCGGTTCGGCGATTACTTTACCAGAGTCAGACTATTTCGTTTTACTTCACGCAGGCCAGACGAATCGTGACCAAAAAGCGTGATCGTGGCAGAAGTTTTGCGCTTCCCGCATCGCTTATACGCCGTGAGGTCTGTGTTAAACTGCAAGCCATTACGTGGAAGCAGGAATGTAGAATGGCAACAATGCTGGATGTCTCACTGCGTGCGGGCGTGTCGAAGGCTACCGTCTCGCGCGTGCTGAACGGCACAGGTCAGGTTAAAGAGAGTACGCGTCAGCAGGTCTTTGCTGCGATGGAAGAGCTGGGCTATCGCCCGAACTTTCTCGCGCGTTCACTGGCTAACCAGACCAGCAACAGCATTGGTCTGGTCGTCTCGACCTTCGACGGCTTTTACTTTGGTCGTCTTCTCCAGCAGGCGTCGCGGCAGACGGAAACTCACGGAAAACAGCTGATCGTCACCGACGGTCACGACGCGCCGGAACAGGAAGAACAGGCGGTACAGATGCTGGCCGATCGCCAGTGCGATGCCATCGTGCTTTACACGCGCTACATGAGCGAAAAAGCGATAGTCAAACTGATGAACACCGTGAAAACGCCGCTGGTGGTCATTAACCGAGAAGTGAGCCAGGCGCCGGATCGCTGCGTGTTTTTCGAGCAGCAGGATGCCGCGTTTAAGGCCGTGGATTACCTGATCGCCCAGGGCCATCGGGAGATCGCCTGTATCACCGTTCCGATCCACACCCCAACCGGGAAAGCACGGCTGATGGGCTACCGTAAGGCGCTGGAAAAGCACGGCATTCGCCTGGACGAGCGTCGGATAAAGTACGGCGATGCGGGAATGACGCGGGGATACGAGCTGTGTAAAGAGTTGATTGCCGACGGAGTACCGTTTAGCGCCCTGTTTGCCTGTAACGACGATATGGCGCTGGGTGCGTCCAAAGCGTTACACCAGGCGGGGCTTAAAATTCCGCAGGATATTTCACTGTTCGGCTTTGACGATGCCCCAAGCGCGAAATGGCTGGAGCCTGCGCTCTCATCGGTTTATCTGCCCATCGACAATATGATTGTCACGGCCATCGATCAGGCGATCCGGCTGGCAAAAAACCAGCCGGTCGATGCCATCCCGCCGTTTACCGGCACGCTGGTGTTACGCGATTCGGTCACAACGGGGCCGTACTTTCATCAGATGAGTTCTAAAGCCAGCAGTTCCTGAATGGTCTGGCGACGACGGATCAGCCGCGCCTTGCCGTTATCAAACAGCACTTCCGGCAGCAGCGGGCGGCTGTTGTAGTTAGATGACATCGACGCCCCGTAGGCACCGGTATCATGCAGCACAAGATAATCACCCGGTTTGACCTCTGGCAGCGCGCGGGTCTCCACTTTGCCGCCTTCCTGCTGGGTAAAAACGTCACCCGATTCGCACAGCGGGCCCGCAACGACCGTCTCAACGCGCGGCGCCTGCGTTAAATCACGGCCGTCGGCGGCCAGGGCGGTAATGTGGTGATAGCTGCCGTACATGGACGGACGCATCAGGTCGTTAAAACCTGCGTCAATCAATACGAAGTGGCGAGACCCCATCTCTTTCACGCTGCGCACCTGTGAAACCAGCACGCCGGCTTCCGCGACCAGGAAACGACCCGGCTCAATTTCCAGTTTCACCGCGTGGCCAAGATGCGCGGCGATTTGGTCACGCGCGGCGCTCCACAGACCGTAATAGTGATCGGTATCGATCGCCTCTTCGCCTTCGCGATAAGGAATGGAGAGACCGCCGCCGGCTGAGATCGCCTCAAGATCCTGGCCGAAGTCGATAACCTGGCGCACCATCGCGCCGCACACCTGCTCCAGGTGGCCGTAATCCACGCCAGAGCCAATATGCATATGAATACCCACCAGCTTCAGGCCGTAGCGCTGTAATACCTCCAGCGCGGCAGGCATATCGGCATACCAGATCCCGTGCTTGCTGTTTTCGCCGCCGGTATTGGTTTTTTGGCTGTGACCATGACCAAAGCCCGGATTCACGCGCAGCCAGACGCGGTGGCCGGGAGAAACCTGCCCCAGCTGCTCCAGCATATCCACAGAACCGGCGTTCACCGGGATCTGCAGTTCATGGACGCGCGCAAGCGTCGCATCGTCGATCACATCGGCGGTGAAGACGATCGTGTCGCCGTCGGCTTTCGGATCGAATCCGGCCGCCAGCGCACGCTCGATTTCGCCAAGCGAGACGGAATCCACCTTCACGCCCTGCTCACGCATCAGGCGCAGAATATGAATATTGGAGCATGCCTTCTGGGCAAAACGCACCACGTCAAACTGATGCAGGGCGGCGATCTTCTCGCGGACAATCTGCGCGTCGTAGACCCACACCGGACAGCCAAATTCGGCAGGCAGGCGCAGCAGGTTGTCGGCGTTCAAATCGGTATCAGTCTGGTTCAGCGGGCGTGGCATGGTCTTCTCCGGATAAATGCGTTTTGATGATTACGCCACAGCGCAAAGAGAATAAAAAATATCGTTTTATCGCGAGTCTATGCAAAAATGATATGCACAGTTCTCTGCTTTCAGGTGCCCTATGCCCGCCGTCAATTTGCGCCACATCGAAATTTTTCATGCCGTGATGACCACCGGCAATCTCACCGAAGCCGCACAGATGCTGCATACCTCGCAGCCGACGGTGAGCCGCGAACTGGCCCGCTTCGAGAAAGTGCTGGGGCTGAAGCTGTTCGAGCGTACCCGGGGCAGGCTTCACCCGACGGTGCAGGGGTTACGCCTGTTCGAGGAAGTTCAGCGCTCCTGGTACGGACTGGACAGAATAGTGAGTGCTGCGGAAAGCCTGCGCGAGTTTCGCCAGGGCGAGCTGTCGATCGTCTGCCTGCCCGTCTTTTCGCAATCCTTTTTGCCGATGCTGCTGCAGCCCTTTCTGGCCCGTTACCCGGAGGTCAGCCTCACTATCGTGCCTCAGGAATCACCTCTGCTTGAAGAGTGGCTTTCGGCCCAGCGCCATGATTTAGGGCTAACCGAAACCCTTTCCACACCGGCGGGAACGGCGCGCACGGAGCTGATCTCGTTAGATGAAGTGTGCGTTCTGCCCGCCGGGCATCCGCTTGCCGGTAAGGCGGTGCTCACGCCAGAGGATTTCCACGGGGAAAACTACATTAGCCTGTCGCAGACCGACAGTTACAGACAGCTGCTGGATACGCTATTTGCCGAGCATCAGGTCAAACGGCGAATGGTGGTGGAAACGCACAGCGCGGCTTCGATTTGCGCGATGGTGCGTGCGGGCGTCGGCGTCGCGGTGGTGAATCCGCTCACGGCGCTGGACTATGCCGGAAGCGGGATCGTCATCCGCCGCTTTAGCGTTTCCGTCCCGTTCACCGTGAGCCTGATCCGCCCGCTGCACCGTCCGGCTTCCGCGCTGGTGGACGCTTTCACCGAACACTTAATGGAGCATGCGCGTCAGGTGGCGCTTCGCTTACCTGACCTGCAAAACCCGTTATGACAGCATAAACGCCACGGCATCCGCGGCATGGATGGCGGTGGTATCAAATACCGGGACGGGGCTTCGATCGGCCGGCACCAGCAGGCCAATCTCGGTGCAGCCGAAGATCACGCCTTCTGCCCCCTGCTGCGCCAGCTTTTCAATTACGCTGACGTAATACGCGCGGGAAGATTCGCTGAAGGTACCGAGGCAGAGCTCGTCAAAGATAATCTGATTGATGCGCGCCCGATCTTCTTCATCCGGGATCAGGCTCTCGATCCCAAATTCACTGTGCAAACGCCCGCGATAAAAATCCTGTTCCATGGTGTAGCGTGTGCCCAGCAGGGCTACGCGGCGCATCCCGGATGCCGCAATCGCACGCCCCGTTGCGTCCGCGATATGCAGAAACGGCAGCGCGCAGCGGTCCTCAATATGCGACGCCACTTTGTGCATGGTATTGGTACAAAGCACGATACCCTCGGCGCCGGCGCGCTCCAGCCCCAGCGCCGCCTGGGCCAGGATCTCCCCGGCTTTATCCCACTCCCCGCTCGACTGGCAGGCTTCGATTTCATGGAAATCAACGCTGTGCAGCAGCAGGCTGGCGGAGTGCAGACCGCCAAGACGCTGCTTTACCCCTTCATTAATCAGGCGGTAATAAGGGATTGTCGATTCCCAGCTCATTCCACCTAACAGGCCGATCGTTTTCATCATCCCTCCTTTTCTTTGTTCCTTTTGTAACACAACCGAAGTACATAAAAAAAGGCGCTTTATTCAGCGCCTTTTTAAACAAAAATCGGTTAGCTTCTGCATACGTTAGGATACGTAAACAGGCAATACAATCACACGCCGATGTTCCGCAGTTTCTCGCCAGCCATCAGCTTGCGCTCGATGTGTTCCAGCGTCACGCCTTTGGTTTCCGGGATCAGCCAGAACGTGACGCCAATAAACGCTACGTTCAGCACCGTATAGAGCCAGAAGGTTCCCGCTGCGCCAATCGCGTCCAGCAGCGTCAGGAACGTCGCGCCGATGATCATGTTCGACACCCAGTTGGTGGTCGTGGAACAGGTGATGCCAAAGTCACGGCATTTGAGCGGCTGAATTTCGGAGCACAGAATCCACACCACGGGCGCGGCGCTCATCGCGTAACCTGCGATACACATCATGGTCATCCCGACAGAAAGCCAGGAGAGTCCGCTTGAGGCCGTGCCTTTATCAAACTGCATCAGGCAGTAGCCGAGAATCAGCGTGCCGAGCGCCATCACGCTGAAGCCAATTTTCAGCGCCGGTTTACGCCCGGCTTTGTCCACGGTGAATACCGCAATAAAGGTGGCGAACATGAAGGTCAGCCCGACCACCAGAGTCGCGATCATCTGCTGTTCCGTGGTGGTGAACCCGGCCATTTTGAAAATGCGCGGCGCGTAGTACATGATGATGTTCATGCCGGTGAACTGCTGCATCGCCTGCAGCAGCATGCCGAGGAAAACCGCCCGGCGCACGTTGCGGTTGATCTTAAACAGCGCCCAGCCGCCCTGCTTTAGCTTCAGGCTTTCGCGGATTTCGTTCAGCTCTTCGCGCGCTTTTTCCGAGGTATCGCGCAGCATGCGCAGCACCTCTTCCGCCTCCACGTGACGCCCTTTTTGCGCCAGCCAGCGCGGACTGTTTGGCAGGAAAATCACCAGGACGATCAGCACCAGCGCCGGTAAGGCCAGCACGCCCAGCATCGCGCGCCAGTTGCCGCTGTAGCTGAAGTAGGTATCAGACAGGAACGCCAGCACAATACCCAGCGTGACCATCAGCTGATACATGCTGATCATCTTGCCGCGCACGTTTTCGCTCGCCATTTCGGAGAGATAAAGCGGCGCGGTGTAGGACGCAATCCCCACCGCCACGCCCAGCAGCACGCGGGAGAGCAGCAGGATTTCAACGTTAGCGGCAAACGCCGAGCCAATGGAGCCGGCAACGAACAGAATCGCCCCGACCATCAGGCTGTATTTGCGCCCCAGACGGAACGACAGCCAGCCGTTGAACAGCGCGCCAATGGCCGCGCCGAGCATCATGCTGCTCACTACCCACTCCTGCAGGCGACTGCTGAGGGTAAAGTGATCGGTAATAAACGGTAAAGCGCCGGCAATGACGCCTATATCCAGTCCAAATAACAGACCCGCCACGGCGGCGGCAATGGAGACAAACTGGTTCATGCGGCGAGTATCGCGCAGCGCAGCGGGCATTAGGGTAGAGTCATTTATCGATGTCATATTTTTCCTGCCTCAACAGCAAAATTCGTTAACTGAAATTACGAGAAAGCGAGGAAAAGTGTCAGGCCGGAAATCGCGAAGTTATGGATTATTCCGCTACGGCATACGGTTCTGTGATGGACATTACACTTTCAACTCGTGGCGAATAATCACGCATTTTTACTAATCAGTTAATATTTAAGCAATAAAAATGTGATTACCGTCATTTGTGATTTTTTAGTATGGATTTTTCATCTTTATCGATATGGACTAAGCCAATTATTGCGCAAAAAAAACCTCCGCCCACAGGCAGAGGTTCTTAATACAGGTGGAATTAACGCGCCAGCCAGCCACCGTCTACAGCCACGGTGTAGCCGTTGATGTAATCCGATGCGGAGGAGGCCAGGAAGACAATCGGCCCCATTAGATCGCTCGGCAGACCCCAGCGTCCCGCCGGAATGCGGTCGAGGATTTCCGCGCTACGCTGCTCGTCCGCACGCAGCTGCTGCGTGTTGTTCGTCGCCATGTAGCCCGGCGCAATCGCATTCACGTTGATGTCATGTTTCGCCCATTCGTTTGCCAGCAGGCGGGTCACGCCCATTACGGCGCTTTTGGACGCGGTGTACGACGGCACGCGGATGCCGCCCTGGAACGAGAGCATAGAGGCAATATTGATGATTTTGCCGCCTTTCCCCTGCGCAATAAAATGCTTCGCCGCCGCCTGGGACATGAAAAATACGCTCTTGATGTTCAAATCCATCACGTCGTCCCAGTCGCGCTCGCTGAAGCTGATGGCGTCTTCGCGGCGGATCAGCCCGGCGTTGTTCACCAGAATGTCGATATGACCGAATTCAGCCACCGCGCGGTCCAGCAGTTCAGGAATGGCATCGATTTTACGCAGGTCAGCGGTCAGGCTCAGGAAACGGCGGCCCAGGGCCGTCACGCGTTCGATCGTCTCAGTCGGTTCAACGATATTAATTCCGACGATATCGCAGCCCGCTTCCGCCAGGCCTAACGCCATCCCCTGACCCAGCCCGGTGTCGCACCCGGAAACCACAGCCACTTTTCCCTGCAGAGAGAATGCATCCAGAATCATGTTTATTCCTTACTCTTTCAGAGCCTGTCACTCACAGGCAGATTTATGCTTCACCGCCCGCGACTAGCGCAGATCGCTGACCGCAATATGGTCCATATCATCGAAGACCTGGTTTTCACCCACCATTCCCCAGATAAAGGTGTAGGCTTTCGTCCCTACGCCGGAGTGAATGGACCAGCTCGGTGAAATCACCGCCTGCTCGTTGTGCATCACGATATGGCGCGTTTCCTGCGGCTGTCCCATCATGTGGAACACGCAGGCGTCCTCATCCATATTGAAGTAGAAGTAGACTTCCATGCGGCGCTCGTGGGTATGGCACGGCATGGTGTTCCACAGGTTGCCCGGTGCCAGCTCGGTCAATCCCATGCTGAGCTGACAGGTCTCCAGCACGTCCGGCACGAAGTATTTATTGATGGTGCGGCGGTTGCTGGTGAGGTTGTCGCCCAGCGTCACGGGAGCAACGTCTGCGGTGGTCACTTTTTTGGTTGGGTAGGTGGAGTGAGCCGGCGCGCAGTTGTAGTAAAACTTCGCAGGCCTGCTGCCGTCGATGCTGGCAAAGTCTACGTCTTTCGCCCCTTTACCCACGTACAACGCCTCACGATGGCCAATCTCATAGCACTTTCCATCTACGGTGATGGTGCCCGGCCCGCCGATGTTAATCACCCCCAGCTCGCGACGCTCCAGGAAGTAGCTCACGCCCAGCTGTTTACCGACCTCACCGCCCACGGAGACGCTTTTCGTGACGGGCATAATCCCGCCCACAATAATGCGATCGATATGGCTGTAAACCATGGTGTACCTGTCGGCCTCGAATACCTGCTCGACTAAAAATGCATTGCGCAGCCCCTGAGTATCCAGCGTTTTGGCGTGCGCACTGTGGATGCTTTCTCTGACGTCCACGGTAACCTCCAGATGTGGTCATGCCCTAAGGCGGAAATAAACGAAACAGCGTTCCGTTTTTCATAATAAGCACATACTATCGGCATAAAGTGGGCTTTTCAATTATATTTAAAACAACGTTTCATTTTTATTTTTGTTTATAACGAAAATGATGTTCGGATCACATTTAAGCCGCAGGGAGAAAAAGAAGGCGAAAAAAAACCTCCCGAAGGAGGTCATTTTCAATAAGGAGAAGTTAGCGTTCGATGGCCAGCGCCACCCCTTGCCCGCCGCCTATACAGAGCGTGGCAATCCCTTTGCGGGCATTGCGCTTCTTCATTTCGTGGACCAGCGAAACCAGGATCCGGCAGCCGGACGCACCGATAGGATGACCCAGCGCGATCGCGCCGCCGTTAACGTTGACCCGCAGGGGATCCCACTCCAGCATTTTTCCGACGGAGATCGCCTGCGCGGCATAGGCTTCGTTCACTTCGATCAGATCCACATCCGAAAGCTGCCATCCCGCGCGCTCCAGACAGCGGCGGGTCGCGTAGACCGGTGCGATCCCCATTAACGCAGGATCAACCCCTACGCTGGCGAATGCTTTAATGCGGGCCAGGACGGGAAGATCGAGTTCAAGGGCTTTACTTTCGCTCATCATCATCACGGCGGCAGCGCCGTCGTTAATGGAAGAGGCATTTCCCGCCGTCACCGAGCCCTGCATTTCAAACGCGGGGTTCAGTCTCGCCAGGCCTTCGGCACTGGCGTCGGTGCGAGGCTGTTCATCGGTATCAACGAGGATACGCTCGCCGCTCTGACGCTGCGTGCTGACCGGGACAATTTCGTCGCGAAAACGACCGGAATCAATCGCCGCGCGCGCTTTTTGCTGCGAGCTTAGCGCATAGGCATCCTGCACCTCACGGCTGATGCCGTACTCGCGCGCCAGGTTTTCCGCCGTCACGCCCATATGATAGTCATTGAACGCATCCCACAGCCCGTCATGCACCAGGCTGTCGAGCAGCTGACTGTTGCCCAGCTGTGCGCCGGTCCGGCTGTCGGTCAACACGTGCGGCGCGCGGCTCATATTTTCCTGCCCGCCCGCGATGATCACATCCGCTTCACCACACTGAATGGCCTGCGTCGCGAGATGCAGCGCTTTTAATCCTGAACCGCAGACGTCGTTGATGGTGATGGCCGAAACGGTATTGGGCAGCCCGCCCTTCAGCGCCGCCTGACGCGCAGGGTTTTGCCCGGCACCGGCCGTGAGGACCTGTCCCAGGATCACCTCATCAACTTCATGTGCTGCAATCCCGCTGCGTTCCACCAGCGCTTTTACCACTACGCTGCCCAGGTCAACCGCCGAGTGACGCGCGAGCGATCCCTGAAAACAGCCGATAGCTGTACGCAACGCACCCACTATTACGACATCTTTCATCACGACCTCTGTGTTAAATGACATGACGATAGTAGAGGATTGTTACTGGCAATTATCTTAATTGTTTAAAAATAGTGAGTTTAATCACAAGGATCAGCGCGCATCCTGCAGATACTGCCGCAGCCAGCTTCCGGCAACGCCGGGAGGGGATCGTTTATTCCACAGCAGATCGATGCCGATCGCCCGCGGCCAGCCGGGAACATTGAGCTGTACCAGGGATTTCGCGGCGGCAAATTCATCCACCAGCGCGCACGGCAGCACGCACCAGCCAAATCCCTGTACCGCCATACTCAAGAGTAACAGGTAATTCGGCGCTGACCAGACGGGCCCGCGCGCGATCTCAGCCTCGCGCTCAAGATAGGTGCTGAGCCGCAGCTCCCGCCAGCCGTGCAGCTCGTCATGCTGAACGTCATGTTGTCCGGCCAGCGGATGCGTGGTCGCGACGTAGATCGCCATGCGGGTCTGCATCGGCAGGCGGATGACACCGATATCCGTAGGGTAACTGTCTCGCGCTTCCGTCAGGCCAATCTGCGCTCGCTCCTTTTGCAGCAGATCGATCACGTCCTCCTCCTCACCAATCAGACATTCGAATTCCGTATGGGGAAAACGCGCGTCAAACTGTTTCATCATCTCTTCCAGCACGTCCGGGTTGAGGGTATCGGAAAGGACAAACGTCAAACGCGCCTCCGTTTGCGCCGTTAGCGACACCGCCAGCTCATCCAGCCGCGTGCTGGCGGCCAGGATCGCCTGCACGTAGCCCAGCACCTGTTCTCCCTGCACCGTTAACACCGGCTGGCGCGCCGAGCGGTCAAACAGCTCGAAACCGAGATCGGCTTCAAGATTGGCAATGGACGTGCTGATCGTCGACTGGCTTTTACGCAGCCTTCGCGCGGCAGCAGAAAAAGAGCCCGCCGCAACGGTCTCGACAAACGCCTTAAGGGCTTCGGGTGAATAGCGCATAACCTATCTACTTTAGCGATGGATACCATCTTTAATATATCAGCTTTAGCGATAAAAATAGGCCACATCAACGCCCATACCGGCGAATTAATGAGGTCTATGACTATGCAACATCAGGATGCACTCCAACGTAAACTGCCGGAGCGGATCTTTCATGCTGTCTGTTTTGAAGGGATTGCGACGGCGATCCTCGCCCCTACGGCGGCGTGGCTCATGCAGCGTTCCGTGGTGGAGATGGGTTGGCTGACCATTATTCTGGCCACCACCGCCATGCTGTGGAACATTATTTATAACTTCGGCTTCGACCGTTTCTGGCCCGTTCAGCGCGTCAAACGTACCGCAAAAGTGCGTGCGCTGCATGCGCTGGGGTTCGAATGCGGGTTTATCGTGATTGGCGTGTCGATTGTCGCCGCCGTGCTGGGCGTTACCCTGCTTCAGGCATTCACGCTGGAAATAGGTTTCTTCCTGTTCTTCCTGCCGTACACCATGTTCTATAACTGGGCATACGATTGCCTTCGCGAGAAATTTCTTAAGCGTCGCCAGCAACGGCGCGCCCTGGCAGGCTAAATAGCCTCTGGCCGGACGCCCGTTCCGGCCAAACTCCTTCGAAGCAACTGCGCTCTCCGTGCATAACTATGGTAAATTGCACTCCATTCCGATGGTTTGATAGTTGATACGTTGCTCTAATGTCGAAAATTTGGTCAAAAGATGAGACTCTCTGGAGTTTCGCTCTCTACGGCACTGCCGTGGGTGCAGGGACGCTGTTTTTACCCATTCAGCTGGGATCCGCAGGCGCTATCGTCCTGTTTATTACCGCCCTCGTGGCCTACCCCTTAACCTACTGGCCGCATAAAGCGCTGGCGCAATTTATCCTGTCGTCGAAAACAAAAGGCAACGAAGGGATCACTGGCGCCGTTTCGCACTACTACGGCAGGAAGATTGGCAACCTGATCACCACGCTCTATTTCATCGCCTTCTTTGTGGTGGTGCAGATTTATGCGGTGGCCATCACCAACTCGTTAACCGAGCAGCTGGCGAAACACCTGACGGTGGATACCGCCGTTCGCGTGCTGGTCAGCCTGGGGGTGGTGCTGGTCCTGAATCTGATCTTCCTGATGGGGCGCCATATCACGATAAAAGTGATGGGCTTCCTGGTGTTTCCGCTGATTGCCTATTTTCTGTTTGTCTCGCTCTATCTGACCGTCAGCTGGCAACCCTCGCTGCTGACCAGCCAGATGGCGTTCGATCGCCATACGCTGCACCAGGTATGGATTTCGATTCCGGTGATGGTGTTTGCTTTCAGCCATACCCCGATTATCTCAACGTTTGCCGTTGACCGTCGCGAGAAGTTTGCCGACGGCGCCATGGATAAATGCAAGAAAATCATGAAGATGGCGTACCTGATCATCTGCCTGAGCGTGCTATTCTTTGTCTTCAGCTGCCTGCTCTCAATTCCGCCGTCGTATATTGTGGCCGCCAAAGAGCAAGGGGTAACGATCCTGTCCGCGCTGTCGATGATGCCTTCTTCACCGGCGTGGCTGGGCATTTCCGGGATTATCGTGGCGATTATTGCGATGTCGAAATCGTTCCTCGGCACCTATTTTGGAGTGATTGAAGGGGCGACGGAGATCGTGAAGTCGTCGCTCAATCAGATAGGCGTGAAAAAGAGCCGCGCCTTTAACCGCGCGATTTCCATTATGGGGGTGTCGTTAATCACCTTTGCCGTCTGCTGCATTAACCCGAACGCCATTTCGATGATTTACGCCATCAGCGGCCCGCTTATCGCCATGATCCTGTTTATCATGCCGACGCTGTCGACGTATCTGATCCCCTCCCTGAAACAGTACCGCTCGATTGGCAACCTGCTGACGCTGATCGTCGGCGTGCTATGCGTGTCGGTGATGTTTGTCGGCTAATCCCCTTTTCTGCCCGGTGCTCTGCCGGGCAGGCCATTGCTTACAGCGGAAAAGGCCTGTCCTGCACAACCGTTTTCATGACAAGCGTAGAGCGAAGGTGCTGCACGCCAGGCATGGCGGAGAGCTTCTCGTCATAGAGCTTCTGGAAAGCGGAGAGGTCGCGGGTCACGACGTGCATCAGATAATCGGGATCGCCAAACAGACGCTGTGCCAGCACGATCTGCGGAATTTCCTCCACCGCCGCTTCAAACGCGCTAACCGCCTTTCTGTCACCCTCCTTCAGCGTCGCAAACACTATCGCCAGGAAGTTGAATCCCATTTTGGCGGGGTCGAGGCTGGCACGGTATCCCGTTATCGCCCCGCTTTGCTCCAGCGCCCGCACGCGGCGATGGCACGGCGAGAGGCTCAGATTCACTCTTTCCGCCAGCTCGGTAAGGGATAAACGGCCATCAGACTGCAGCTCAGCAAGAATTTTTCGATCGATGCTATCCATGTGGAAGATTTTCTCATTTTCACGGTGTTATGAGCATAACATTGAAAGCCTATTTCGCAGGGTTAGCGATATTCTTTTTCTCAACTTTTGACGCACTGCGGGAGTCTTCAGGACGATGGAAATGAGTATTGTGGCCGGCTTTTGGGTGGTTTCTTTTCTGCTTATCATGACGCCGGGCGCCGACTGGGCCTACGCCATTAGCGCCGGGATTAACGGGCGACGCGTGGTACCGGCGGTGATGGGGTTAATGTCCGGGCATCTGTTAGCCACGCTGATTGTGGTGGCAGGCGTGGGCGTAGTGATTGCTCAACACCCGATGGCGTTAACCGGGCTGACCGTCGCGGGGGCCGCGTATCTCCTGTGGCTTGGCATAACGTTGCTGCGTCATCCGGCCGCCCCGGAAAAGGCCAGCCACCACGCGGGAAACTGGAAACAGTGGGCGGTGAAAGGGCTCTGCATTAGCGGCCTTAACCCGAAAGTTTTTTTGCTGTTTTTGGCGCTGCTTCCGCAGTTTACCGACCCGACCGGAAGCTGGTCGATAGCGATGCAGATGTCCGCGCTTGGCGTGATGCACCTTATCACCTGTACGCTGGTCTATATGCTGGTGGGGTATGGTTCGAAAGCGGTACTGGCGACCCGGCCACAGGCAGCGCGTCTGGTGAGCAGGGCGTCGGGAGGGATAATGGTGCTGATCGCGATGGTATTGCTGTTTGAGCAGGTAAGATAAAAAAACACCGGCCATCGCCGGTGTTATTTACGCCCGAATATCGTCATATTCCCGCGTTTTATCAAACTCATGCTTCGCGAACGGGCACAGCGGGATAATTTTGCGGTTCTCACCGCGCATCTTCTCCACCACTTTCGCCACCAGCTGTTTACCGACGCCCTGCCCTTTCAGGCTCTCATCCACGTCGGTGTGCTCGATAATGCTCAGGTGCTCGCCGGTCGGCACGAAGACAATCTCCGCAACCTGGTTGCCGTTCGCATCATTGACGTAAAACTTGTTATGGCCTTCCAGAATATCCATGGTTCCTCGCTTATTTTTGGCGATACTTCAGCGCACCGCTCGGGCAGGTATCAATTACGCGTACAACCGTTTCAACGTCCACTTCATCGGGAATGATCCACGGCTTACGTTTCAGATTAAACAGCTTAGCGCTGCCACGCACGCAGTTACCTGAGTGTTTGCAGATCCCGGTATTGAAGTAAACGTCAATTTTCTCGCCGGTATAGGCCCGGTAACCCGCATCCAGTAGTTCTTTATCCATGACATTGCCTCTGTAATTATTATCGTGCTGAATGAAGCATAGCCTTACGGGATCCTGATGGCTATATACCCGTCATACTTCAAGCTGCAGGTGCGTTGGCTGCACTCACTCACCCCAGTCACGTACTTATGTACGCTCCCGGGGATTCGTTCCCTTGCCGCCTTCCCGCAACTCGAATTATTTAGGGTATAACGCCGAAAACGAAAAGCCAGGTCACAACTCTTTTCTCGCCAGATTGCGTCCGCTATTGGCCCATGTCAGGCTCGGCAAATGTCACTTTTACATAACTTCCGCAGGTTGAATGAAACGCAGACTCTCTTTTCAGGTAAAGCTGTTTTTAGCGCTGGTGTGCTTCTCCTGCCTGCTGTTAGTTCTGCTGGGAACAATCCTGTTTCATTTTATTGACCGTCAGCTCCACCACGATCTCGGCCAGCGCGCCCGGGTTCAGGCCAGCCAGATCGCGCTGATGCCGGGTCTGGCGGCAATGGTTGCGGCCAGGGATATTCCGGGAATAGCCCGCTTAATTCAGCCGCTGCGCGCCGAAAGCGATGCCAGCTACATTGTGATTGGCGATACCGAGGAACAGCACCTCTATCATTCGGAATCCCCGGAGCGGATTAATTTACCGATGATCGGCGGGGATAATGCGGAGGTGTTAAAGGGCAAAACCATTATTTCCGTACGTCAGGGCGGAATTGGGGTTTCACTGCGCAGCAAAGCGCCGATTTTTAACGCGCAGCACCAGGTGATTGGCATTGTCTCGGTCGGCTATCTGACGTCGTATATTGCCAATATTAACGCCCGCATTCTCTGGCAGGCCGGGCTTTACGGCGCAGCGCTTCTGCTGCTGCTGTTTATTTTCTCCTGGCTGTTTACCCGCAATTTAAAAAAACAGATGTTCCGGCTGGAGCCGAAAGATATCGCTCAGCTGGTTTTGCAGCAGCGCGCACTATTAGAAGCCATGTACGAGGGCGTATTTGCCGTTAATGGCGAGAAGCAGCTGATTTTAATTAACCGCGCGGCACGCGAAATGCTGGATATTCGGCAAAGTGAGAAAGAGCTTATCGGTAAACCGCTGGAAGACATTCTGCAGACGGCGCCGGGCTTTTTATCCCAGCGCTACGCCTCGGTAAGCAGCGGCAGCCATGACCAGATTGCGGTGCTGAACCAGCGCGAGGTGATCGTCAACCGGGTAGCGATTGAGGTCGAACCGGGCGTTGAAAGCGGTTGGGTGTACAGCTTTCGCGACAAAAATGACATCAACACGCTCAGCAGCCAGCTCAGCCAGATCAAACGCTATGCGGATAACCTGCGCATTATGCGCCACGAACAGCTGAACTGGACCGCCACGCTGGTGGGGCTGCTGCAGATGAAGCACTATGACGAGGCGATCCGCTACATTCAGGTACAGTCAGAAGGCGCGCAGCGCGTGCTGGACTTTGTCTCAGCCCATTTTGTCTCCCCGGCGCTGTGCGGGCTGCTGCTCGGAAAATACGTCAGCGCGCGCGAAAAAGGCATCGAGCTGCTGTTTGACCCCGCCTGCCAGCTCACCCGCATGCCTGCCGCGCTGAGTGAAACGGAGCTGATGTCCATTATTGGTAACCTGCTGGACAACGCCGTGGAGGCGACCCTCAACGCCCCGGTTCACGCGCCGGTAGAGCTCTACATTTCTGATCGTAACCAGGAGCTGCTGATCGAGGTGGCTGACCGGGGCTGCGGGGTGGACGATGCGTTGAAGCCGCACATTTTCCGCCAGGGATTCAGCAGTAAGCCGAACAGCGAAAACGACATTGTGGGTACCGAGCACGGTATCGGCCTGTTCCTGGTGGCAGGATATATCGACAAGGTCGGCGGCAGCATTGAGATTGCCGACAACACCCCGCAGGGCACTATTTTTTCTGTGTTTATCCCGAATGGACAAAAGCATGACCCGACCACTTGACGTTGTGATCGTTGAAGATGAGCCGCACCTGGCGGAGCTGCATCGCGAGTATATTGAGCAGAATTTTCATTTGCGCGTGGTGGGCATCGCCGCGTCGATTGAGCAGGCATGCAGCCTGATTCGTCAGCATCAGCCGCGGCTGATCCTGCTGGACAACTATCTCCCGGACGGTAAAGGCGTGGAGCTCATCGATAATCCGCTGCTGAAAAGCTATGAATGCTCGGTGATCTTCATCACCGCCGCCAGCGATATGCAGACCTGCAGCCACGCCATGCGCAGCGGCGCGTTTGACTACCTGATTAAGCCCGTCTTTTTCCAGCGCCTGCACGCCTCGCTGGAACGGTTTATGCGCTTCATCCACACCGTGCAGCAGGTGAAGGTGGTCGACCAGCATGCGCTGGATCGCCTGTTTAATCTTCCCGCCGCGGAAGCCTCCATTACGCCGTCGACGAAGGGCATTGAACCCCAGACGCTGGAACGGATTAAATGCCTGTTCGCCGAGTATCCCGACACCGCGATGTCGGTTGAAGAGGTGGTGGAAAGCGTGGGGATCAGCAAAACCACGGGGCGTCGCTACCTTGAATACTGCGTGGAGAGCGGGTTAATCAGCATTGAAATGCTGTACGGCAATATTGGTCATCCGCGCAGGTTATACCGCAAAGCGCCCGATAAACCGTGATCCGTAACCGTTCGTTGGCTAACGTTCGCGGATTTTATGGTGTTAATTGCTGAAACGACGGCGACAATCACACTTCGGAATCATTGCCCGCTTCACCCTCTTGTGGGTGGAGCCCGATACGCTATGTTGACAATTAGTTCCTCAAATGTAACTAAAAGGTTAACTATAATGTCGAACACGTTCCGAATTTCTCTGCTTACCGCTACTGTATTGTTCTCTGCTTCTGCACTTTCTGCCCTGCCGCAGGGCTATCCTGCTGAGTATCAAAAAGTTGTTGATGCCGCAACGAAAGAGGGCAAGGTTGTTATTTACTCCACCACCGACATTAAGGCCGCCGGGCCGCTGATCCAGGGCTTCGAAAAAACCTACCCGGGCATTAAAGTTGAATATAACGACATGAACAGCACCGAGCTGTACAACCGTTTTATCAGCGAACAGGCCTCCGGTGGGGTGAGCGGCGACGTGGTCTGGAGCTCCTCTATGGACACCGGCCTGAAGCTCGCCACCGACTACGCCATGGAGTATAAATCGCCGGAGCAAAGCCAGCTGCCGAAATGGGCGGTCTGGAAAGATAAGGCTTATGGCACTACCTATGAGCCGGTGGTCTTCATCTACAACAAGCGCCTGATCCCGGCCGGCGACGTGCCGGATTCTCACGCCGCGCTGGCGAAGCTGATTGCCAGCCAGACGGATAAATTCAAGGGCAAAGTCACCACCTACGACATCGAAAAATCGGGTCTGGGCTTTATGCTCTCAGTTCAGGATCACAACGCCGATCCTAATTACTTCAAAACCCTGGCCGACGTCGCCAAAGGTGGCTTATCGGTGCAGTCCTCTACCGGCACCATGATGGAGCGCGTCTCCTCCGGTGAAAACCTGATCGGCTTCAACATCCTCGGTTCCTACGCGGAAGCGCGTGCGAAGAACGATCCGTCGCTCGGCATCTCCTATCCAAAAGATTACACCCTGGTGCTGTCGCGCGTGTCGTTCATCAGCCAGCAATCGCAAAACAGCAACGCCGCGAAGCTGTGGCTTGACTATGTGCTGTCTGAACAAGGGCAAAGTATTCTGGCCAGTCAGGCGGACATCCCCTCCATTCGTAACGATATCGAAGGGAAAAATGATATCGACGGCCTGACCAAAATCCTCGGCAACGCGCTGAAGCCAATTCCGGTTGATGAAACGCTGCTGGAATACCTGCAGCCGAAAAAACGCCTGGAGTACATCAAAGAGTGGCGTACCGCCGCCGGTAAATAAGCGTCTGAGCGCGGCGCAGGCCGCCGCGCTCCCTTATCGACTGAGTTCGTTTTTCTGGGCTGCAACACCAGGGATACCCCATGAATACATTACGCAGAAAGTGGCAAAGCCTGCCGCGAGGCATCGTCGTGCTGATAACCGCCCTGGTTATCTACACCCCGCTGTCGTTTATCGTGATACAGAGCTTCCTGTCCGCCCCGTTCTTTTCGCCGTCAAAAGAGTGGAGCTTTGAATCGTTTGAGTTTATTTTCACCGACCCTGATTTTTATAAAGCCCTGAAAAGCGGCTTTATTCTTGCTTTCGGGCTGGTCTTTATCTCCATACCGCTGGGCGGCGTGCTGGCGTTTCTGATGGTGCGTACCGACCTGCCCGGCCGCCGGCTGATTGAGCCGCTGATCCTGGTCCCGATTTTCGTTTCACCGATGGTGCTGGGCTTCGGCTACGTGGTGGCCGCCGGTCCGGTGGGCTTTCTCTCCCAGTGGGCTCAGGCGCTGATCGGCTTTGTGCCGTGGAATATCTACGACATGTCGAGCATTGTGGTCATCGCCGGCCTGACGCACGTCCCGCACGCCTATCTTTATATCTCGTCTGCGCTGCGCAGCGTGGGCTCCGATGTGGAAGAAGCCGCGCGCACAGCGGGCGCGTCGCCCTGGCAGGTAATGACCTCCGTCAGCCTGCCGATGGTGCGCCCGTCCATTCTGTACGCCACCGTGCTGCTGTTCTTCCTCGGGCTGGAAGTGTTCGGCCTGATGCTGGTCCTCGGCGACCCGGAAGGCAACATGGTGCTGGCGACCTATCTCTATAAGCTGACGAACAAGATGGGCACCCCATCCTATAACCTGATGGCGGCGGTTGCCGTGGTACTGATCTGCATCACCATCCCGCTGGTGATGCTCCAGCGTCGCCTGATGCGCACCGCCAACCGCTTCGTCACCATGAAGGGCAAAGCCTCGCAGGCCCGCGCGCTGCCGCTGGGTAAATGGCGCTGGGTGGCTGGCGGAGTGATTGCCTTCTGGCTCACCGTCACCATCGGCGTTCCGCTGCTCGGCGTGGTATTGCGCGCGTTTATCTCCAACTGGGGCGTGGGCGTTTCGCTGTGGGACGAGCTTTCTCTGAACACCTTCCGCACAATCTGGGCGCAGCCCAACCTGCTGCGCGCCATCGTCAACTCCATGGCGATTGGCGTCATTGGCGGCGCGCTGGCCGTGGTGTGCTACCTGTTTGTCGGCATTGCCATGCACCGCAAGCCGGACAACACCACGCGTTTTCTGGACTACAGCGTGCTGGTGCCTCGCGCCGTGCCTGGCCTGCTGGCGGGTCTGGCGTTCCTGTGGGTGTTCCTGTTCCTGCCGATGTGGCTCGATAACTCGCTGAAATCCGGCTGGCTTTCCGGGTTCGCCTGGACCGACTGGATGCGCGAAAACGTCATCGTCTGGCTGCGTTCGCTGCGCAGCACCATTTTCAGCGTCTGGCTGGCCTATACCGTGGTGTGGATGGCTTACGGGCTGAGGCTGATCTCTTCCACGCTGCTGCAGGTAGGGCCGGAGCTTGAAGAGGCGGCGCGCAGTACCGGGGCGACGCGCGGGCAGATCACCCGCCACGTCACCATTCCGCTTTCCCGCTACGGTCTGATCGGTTCGTGGCTGCTGATGTTCCTAATCTTTGAGCGCGAATATTCAACGGGTGTGTACCTGCTTTCACCCGGCACGGAAACCATCGGCTCGATGCTGGTTTCCCTCTGGGCCGCGGGTGCCATCGATATCGTGGCGGCGCTCTCTTTCATTAACATCCTGCTGGTCGTGGTAGGTCTGGGCATTGCCCTTCGTTTCGGAGTGAAAATACATGATTGAATTAGCGGTTGACGATCTGCACTTAACCTACGGCGACAATCCTGTTTTAAAAGGTGTCTCCATGAACCTGAAGCGCGGCGAAGTGGTCTCCCTGTTAGGCCCCTCCGGCAGCGGTAAAACCACCCTGCTGCGCGCCGTCGCGGGTCTGGAAAAACCGACCCAGGGGTCGATTGTTATTGGCAACAATAAGGTTTACGACGGCACGCCGCGCAGCGAGGTCCCGGCGGAAGAGCGTAACCTGGGGCTGGTATTCCAGTCCTATGCCCTGTGGCCGCACAAGACCGTGTTTGAGAACGTGGCCTATCCGCTCAAGCTGCGCAAAGTCCCGGCCAAAGAGATCCAGCAGCGCGTGCAGGACGTGCTGGACCAGCTTGGTCTGGGCCATCTTGGCAAACGTCACCCGCACCAGCTCTCCGGTGGGCAGCAGCAGCGCGTGGCGATTGGCCGGGCGCTGGTGTACAACCCGCCGGTGATTTTGCTGGACGAGCCGCTTTCCAACCTCGACGCCAAGCTGCGCGAAGAGGCCCGCGTGTTCCTGCGCGAGCTGATTATCAAGCTCGGGCTATCGGCGCTGATGGTGACGCACGACCAGAACGAAGCGATGTCGATTTCCGACCGCATCCTGCTGCTTAACAACGGCAAAATTGAGCAACAGGGCACGCCGCAGGAGATGTACGGCTCGCCGAAAACGCTGTTTACCGCCGAGTTTATGGGCAGCAACAATCGCCTGCACGGCAAAGTCACCGATGTGCGCGACGGCAAAGCGCGTATCGAAGGAAAAGGCTGGGTGCTGTGGGGTCAGGCCGGTGAAGGGGTGCAGAGCGGTGAAGAAGCCACGGCAGTGATACGCGTCGAGCGCGTGGCGGTGGTCGAGGGGCCAGGGGAAAATCAGCTTGAGCTGCCGCTGCTCACCAGCATGTATCTCGGCGACCGCTGGGAGTACCTGTTCCGCACGGTGGGAGATGATTTTGTCATTCGCGCGTATGGGCATGAGGTTCGGGATCCGCAGCACTGCCATCTTTCGCTGCCGGAGAAGCATGTGTGGGTGTTCCCGAAAGGGTGAATTTTAAAAGGCTGCGTAATGCAGCCTTTTTACATTAGAAAACAGGAACAGCGTACCAAAAATCCTCATTTTTTTAGATAGGGCAGAATCGTCTGCCGGGGCGGAGTAAATCTATAAATGACTTTGAGGTCTCTGTTAAACCCGTGGTGATTCAGGGGCGGTTTGCCCCCTTATTCTTTGGGATAAGAAAATTCAGCAGTGACTAAATGCGATTCTGATTTACCAGATTGGACGTCATACGCGAAGTTATACCGCTCTCCAGGTGCAAACTTAAATCCGAACACAGGAAGACACCCGCCCTTTTGAACATACACGGGCTTGTCATAAAAAATCTTGTGAAGAGAGTCGCTATTATCGCTGTTGATTTGGATAGCAGTGATCCGTTCCTGTGGCTCCAGTGGTGACACCACACAAACTTGATTATCTTTGATTAATGCCGTTGTAGATTCACGATCTACCATTCGATCACCAGGCCCAGGGCATCCCGTTAAGATGAATACAACACCCAGCAACATTTTGTTCTTCATGTTTAACGCCCCTTCCCTGTTACGATTTTCTGGTAAAGCGAAGGGACATCCTGCAACAAATCTACGCCCCTGTACATCCCCATGCGCCCTGGTCTCTGATAGTAAGACCACTTACTGACCCCATAAACCAGCAGTAACCAGTAATCAGCTAAAATAGAGGCTTGCTGTTCAAGAGAGTAATCAATGAGTTTTTCTTTATCCAGCCTGTAGGTATATTCAGCTGCCCAGCTAAAAGCTCCCCGCATTCTCACCCATTGCCCGTGTTGGTGTTGCCAGACATGCCCCAGCTCATGGATGAAAACATATTTATCTTCGATGAAAATCGAGTTTGCGGAAAAGTCTTCTCTGTACATCGACTTTCTGTACCATAACTCTCCGTTTGGAGTCATCGCGTAGTTTTGTTTTTGTAGTCCGAATGGTAAATAACTGTCGCAATGAATCCAGACACGGCTATAAACTATCGAATCACCGAACACCCTACGAGCCATTGCAATCTCGCCTAACGTCATCCGGCGTAATGTTCCTTCCTCTGCCTGTGCGCTCATTAATTGTCCTCCTTGTATGATTTATATCAGGGTATCCAGGGAGCATAAAACGCGCAACTAACAGATTTAGGACAATAGAAGTCATAAAGCCCCGTTGGTGATACAACAACAAGCGGAGCGTAGCGACTTCATCAGGTTGTCAGAGGGATCACACCTTATCAGGATAACCGTATACCCTTGCGGAGCGTGATTGAAACGCTGATAGAGCCTACATATCGTTTGTACCATACCTGTTTACATGGCTCATAAGGCCGCACGTCGGGCTTTAATGCATGTGATCAATCTGTCGATGACATAACGATGACTGGATGGGCTTTTTCTTCACGTTTTGCTATTGAGGTGTGAGGATGCAACTGCCGCCAACGCTGAGTTATACGGTCATCTCACCATGTAACTTAGCGTGACAGTTACCAAGGGCGGATCAGAATGGTAGAACCCATAGGTTACAAAAATAGGTAACTATTTCAGTTCCTGATAGAAAAGGCTTTAAATACTTGTTTACAAGCGGAAATTATGGAGCGGGCGAAGGGAATCGAACCCTCGTATAGAGCTTGGGAAGCTCTCGTTCTACCATTGAACTACGCCCGCTTTGAGGTGCGTAAGGCATTATAGACCTTACGCACCTTCATACAAGCCTATTCACAACTAACCGGCGATTAAATAATCACTTAGCACTTCGGTTTGCTGCCGGGCGCAGGAAGATAGCGCTGCGGGTCGATGGCCGTTGCCTTATAGCGAATCTGGAAGTGCAGCTTCACTGCGTCCGTACCGGTGCTGCCCATGGTGGCAATCTTCTGCCCGGCTTTGACGTTCTGCCCGTTGTTGACCAGCATCGTGTCGTTGTGCGCATAGGCCGTAATGTAGTCTTCACCATGCTTAATCATGATCAGGTTACCGTAGCCGCGCAGCTGGTTACCCACGTAAACCACCTTCCCGGCCCCGGAGGCATAAACCGGCGTACCGCGCGCAGCGGCGATATCAATACCCTTGTTGCCACCTTCAGAGAGCGAGTAAGGGGCGACCACTTTACCGCTGGCAGGCCAGATCCAGCAGCGCTGACCGACCGGCGGCCATGACGATTGCGGCACCTGATAGGACGGCGTCACTTTGGCGGTTTTGCCTTTCGAAGAGGATTTTTTGCCCGAGGACGAGCCGCCGCTAACCTTCAGCTTTTGCCCCACCTCGATGGTGTAGGGTGGTGAGAGATTATTCAGACGCGCCAGATCCTTCACGCTGGTCCCCGTTGCGCGCGAAATTCGATACAGGGTATCCCCGCGCTTAACGGTATAGACCGAACCGGAATAGCTACCCATATCCGAAGATTTGCTCCCTGAACAGCCCGCCAGCAATAGCGTCAGCGTCAGGCAAAAAATGGCGATGATGGGATTTCTCGTCAGGCTTCCTGCAAACAAAACAGATCCTCGGTCAGCGTGAATGGCGCACTATGATAACAGCCAAAACGAATATGGGTCATGCCCTTTTCCGCTCTACGCGCCAAACCGTTCGTATAAGAATGCAGTATAATGATCCGGCTGATGGTGCTGAACCACTCGGCATTTTGGCACTGGAGCATCAATGAGTATTCAAGAACACGTTATTTTGGTAAATGACCAGGGAAAGGTGATTGGCACTCAGGAAAAATATGCCGCGCACACGTTACATACCCCGCTGCATCTGGCGTTCTCTTCCTGGCTTTTTAACGCAAAAGGCGAGTGTCTGATCACCCGACGCGCCTTAAGCAAAAAGGCCTGGCCCGGCGTCTGGACCAACTCCGTCTGCGGGCACCCACAGTCCGGCGAAGAGACAGTCCAGGCGATAATCCGCCGCTGCCGCTTTGAAGTGGGCGCTGAGCTAGCCGATATCACCGCCGTCGCCCCTGAATTTCGCTATCGGGAAACCGACCCGTCGGGGATTGTGGAAAACGAAATTTGCCCTGTATTCGCCGCCCGCATCACCAATGACGTGACGATAAACGAAGATGAAGTGATGGACTATCAGTGGGTTGAGCTGGACGCGTTATTCCGCGCGCTGGACGCGACGCCCTGGGCCTTTAGCCCGTGGATGGTCATGGAAGCGACGACCGCCCGCGAAAAACTCAAAGCCTTCGCGGCGCAATAAAAAAGCCCCTTTCGGGGCTTTTTTGACAACTAAACGACTTATTTCACCGGGCGCATCGCCGGGAACAGGATCACGTCGCGGATGGTGTGGCTGTTGGTGAACAGCATCACCATACGGTCGATACCGATACCCAGACCAGCCGTTGGTGGCAGGCCGTGCTCCAGCGCGGTCACGTAGTCTTCGTCGAAGAACATCGCTTCGTCGTCGCCTGCCGCTTTCGCGTCAACCTGATCCTGGAAGCGCTGAGCCTGGTCTTCCGCATCGTTCAGCTCGCTAAAGCCGTTGCCGATTTCACGGCCGCCGATGAAGAATTCGAAGCGATCGGTGATTTCCGGGTTCTCGTCATTACGACGCGCCAGCGGAGAGACTTCAGCCGGGTATTCGGTGATGAAGGTCGGCTGAATCAGGTGCGCTTCGGCCACTTCTTCGAAGATCTCGGTCACGATACGGCCCAGACCCCAGCTCTTCTCAACCTTGATACCGATGCTTTCCGCGATCGCTTTCGCAGAGTCGAAGTTATCCAGATCCGCCATGTTGGTTTCCGGACGGTACTTCTTGATCGCTTCGCGCATGGTCAGTTTTTCGAACGGCTTGCCGAAGTCGAAGACTTCTTCACCGTAAGGAACCTGCGTGGTGCCCAGGATGTCCTGCGCCAGGGTACGGAACAGGGATTCGGTCAGCTCGATCAGATCTTTGTAATCTGCATACGCCATGTAGAGTTCCATCATGGTGAACTCTGGGTTATGACGAACGGAGATACCTTCGTTACGGAAGTTACGGTTGATTTCGAACACGCGGTCGAAACCACCGACCACCAGACGCTTCAGGTACAGTTCCGGCGCGATACGCAGGTACATGTCCAGGTCCAGGGCGTTGTGATGGGTGATGAACGGACGCGCAGACGCGCCGCCAGGGATCACCTGCATCATTGGGGTTTCCACTTCCATAAAGTCGCGGTTCACCATGAACTGGCGAATACCGGCCATGATCTGGGAGCGAATTTTGAAGGTCTTGCGGGATTCATCGTTAGAGATGAGATCCAGGTAGCGCTGACGGTAGCGCGCTTCCTGATCCTGCAGGCCGTGGAATTTGTCCGGCAGCGGGCGCAGGGCTTTGGTCAGCAGACGCAGCTCGGTGCAGTGGATAGACAGTTCACCGGTTTTGGTTTTGAACAGTTTACCTTTCGCGCCCAGAATATCGCCCAGGTCCCACTTCTTGAACTGCTCGTTGTAAATGCCTTCCGGCAGGTCGTCACGGGAAACGTACAGCTGAATACGGCCGCCCACGTCCTGCAAGGTCACGAAGGAGGCTTTGCCCATGATACGACGGGTCATCATGCGGCCAGCAACGGCCACTTCAACGTTCAGCGCTTCCAGCTCTTCGTTCTCTTTAGCGTCGAAGTCAGCGTGCAGTTGGTCTGAGGTGTGGTCACGACGAAAATCGTTCGGGAACGGCACGCCCTGCTCGCGCAGTGCTGCCAGCTTCTCACGGCGGGTTTTCAGTTCGTTGTTAAGATCGACTACCGCGTCAGCGCCCTGTGCTTGTTGTTCAGACATGTTGGTTCCTCATAACCCTGCTTTCAAACTTGCTTCGATAAATTGGTCCAGGCTGCCGTCCAGCACCGCCTGCGTGTTGCGGGTTTCAACCCCGGTACGCAGGTCTTTGATGCGGGAGTCATCAAGGACGTAAGAACGGATCTGGCTGCCCCAACCGATGTCGGACTTGTTGTCTTCCATCGCCTGTTTCTCAGCATTTTTCTTCTGCATCTCCAGCTCATAAAGCTTTGCTTTCATCTGCTTCATGGCCTGGTCTTTGTTCTTATGCTGGGAACGGTCGTTCTGGCACTGTGTTACCAGCCCGGTTGGAATGTGGGTAATACGCACCGCTGATTCCGTACGGTTAACGTGCTGACCACCCGCGCCGGATGCGCGATAAACATCGATACGCAGGTCCGCCGGGTTAATTTCGATATCAATATCTTCATCAACTTCCGGATAAACAAACGCGGAGCTGAAGGAGGTATGACGACGGCCACCGGAGTCGAACGGGCTCTTACGCACCAGGCGGTGAACGCCGGTTTCAGTACGCAGCCAGCCGTAGGCGTAATCGCCAATGATCTTGATGGTGACGGATTTCAGACCCGCAACTTCACCTTCAGACTCTTCGATGATTTCGGTTTTGAAGCCGCGCGCTTCTGCCCAGCGCAGGTACATACGCGTCAGCATGCTGGCCCAGTCCTGCGCTTCGGTGCCGCCAGAACCCGCCTGAATATCGAGATAGCAGTCAGCGCTGTCGTATTCGCCGGAGAACATACGGCGGAATTCCAGCTGCGCCAGCTTCTCTTCCAGCACGTCGAGTTCTGCCACGGCTTCGTTAAAGGTTTCTTCGTCGTCGGCTTCGACGGCCAGCTCCAGTAAACCGGAAACATCTTCCAGCCCCTGGGCCATTTGATCCAGCGTATCTACGATAGCTTCGAGAGAGGAACGCTCTTTACCCAGCGCCTGTGCGCGTTCAGGTTCGTTCCAGACGTCCGGCTGTTCCAGCTCGGCGTTTACTTCTTCAAGACGCTCTTTCTTGGCATCGTAGTCAAAGATACCCCCTAAGAACGTCAGAGCGCTCCGTGAGGTCCTGAATACGGTTTTTTACCGGATTAATTTCAAACATGGTCTGTTTTCTTTTATGGACTTGTCAAAATGCGGTGATAAGAGCGGGATTGTACCGAATCCACGCCCTTTTTTATAGAGATTACTGCCGCTAAATTGGCCAGATATTGTCGATGATGATCTGCAGGGTGCGGTTACCGCGAAACTCGTTGATGTCCAGTTTATACGCCAGCTCGACCTCGCGCACGCCGTTGTCCGGCCAGATGGAGGTATCGACGTTGAAGGCAATGCCGTCCAGAAGCGGTCCTCCGCCCACGGGCTCGACCATCACCTTCAGATGACGTTCGCCGACGATGCGCTGCTGCAGCAGACGGAAACGGCCGTCGAACAGCGGTTCCGGGAACATCTGCCCCCACGGGCCGGCATCGCGGAGCATTTGCGCCACGTCCATCGTCATCTCAAGCGGTGAAAGCTCACCATCGGACACCACTTCCCCCTGCAGCAGGGCCGGGTCAATCCAGTCGGTGACCAGTTCACCAAACAGCCGCTGGAATTCGTCGAATTTCGCCTCTTCCAGCGACAGGCCTGCCGCCATCGCATGGCCACCGAACTTGATCATCAGACCCGGGTACAGCGTATCGAGACGCTCCAGAGCATCGCGCATGTGCAACCCCTGAATTGAGCGGCCAGAGCCTTTCAGCGTGCCGTCGCCCGCGGGTGCGAAGGCGATCACCGGCCGGTGGAAGCGCTCTTTAATACGCGACGCCAGAATGCCGACCACGCCCTGATGCCACTCGGGATGGTACATCGCCAGGCCGCCAGGCAGCGTATCGCCGCTGCGTTCAAGTTTTTCGCACAGGGTCAGCGCTTCGGCCTGCATCCCCTGCTCAATCTCTTTGCGGGTCTGGTTCAGCGCGTCCAGCTCATTGGCCAGCACGCGCGCTTCACCGATGTTGTCGCACAGCAGCAGCGCCACGCCGACGGACATATCGTCCAGTCTTCCGGCTGCGTTAAGACGCGGGCCGAGGGCAAAGCCCAAATCGCTTGCCGCCAGCTTGAGCGGATCGCGGTTGGCAATCTCCAGCAGCGCCTTGATCCCCGGACGGCACTTGCCCGCGCGAATGCGGCTTAGGCCCTGCCAGGTCAAAATGCGGTTATTGGTATCAAGCGGTACCACGTCCGCGACGGTGCCCAGCGCCACCAGATCGAGATATTCCGCCAGGTTCGGTACGGCAATACCGCGAGAGTCGAACCAGCCCTTATCGCGCAGCAGGGTCCGTAACGCCAGCATCAGATAAAACGCCACGCCTACGCCCGCAAGGGATTTCGATGGGAAATCGCAGTCGCGCAGGTTGGGGTTAATAATCGCTTCCGCATCCGGCAGCGTTTCGCCCGGCAGGTGGTGATCGGTAACCAGTACCGGGATCCCCAGAGCGTGAGCATGATCGACGCCCGCATGGGAGGAGATCCCGTTATCGACGGTCATGATCATCTGCGCACCGCGGGCGTGGGCCTGATCGACCACTTCCGGGCTGAGGCCATAGCCGTCTTCAAAACGGTTAGGCACCAGATACGTGACGTTATCGCAGCCCAGCGCGCGCAGGCTGAGCACGCTCAGCGCGGTGCTGGTTGCGCCGTCGGCGTCGAAATCCCCTACCACCACAATCCGCGTTCCTTCACGCAGCGCGTTGTAGAGCATTTCGGTAGCTTTTTCGATACCGCTCAGCTGCTGCCAGGGCAGCATCCCTTTCACGCTGCGCTCAAGATCCTCAGCGCGACGCACGCCGCGGCTTGCGTAGAGGCGCTTAAGCAGCGCCGGGAGATCGTCTGGCAAATCAACCGGTTCAACCGCCTCGCGGCGGCGCAATTTTATCGGGGCTTTCACGCGGATTATTTACCACCAAACTGTTTCTGGTGCGCGTCGAGGAACTCTTTCATCTCTTTCGGTCCCTGATAGCCCGGAACAACATAGCCGTTGCTCAGGACAATCGCTGGCGTACCGCTCACGCCAAACTGCACGCCGAGCGCGTAGTGGTTAGCGATATCAATGTCGCAGGAGGCCGGCTTAACGCCTTTGCCGTTCATCGCGTCGTCAAACGCTTTGTTGCGGTCTTTCGCACACCAGATAGCCTTCATGTCCTGCTCGGGCTGGCTCTGCACGCCCGCGCGTGGGAAGGCCAGATAACGCACGGTAATGCCCAGCGCGTTATAGTCTTTCATCTCTTCATGCAGCTTGTGACAGTAGCCGCAGGTGATGTCGGTGAAGACGGTAATAACGTGTTTTTCCTGCGCCGCTTTATAGACGATCATCTCTTTTTCGAGCGCGTTCAGGTTTTTCATCAGCAGCTGGTTGGTGACGTTCACCGGCTGCGCGCCGCTCACGTCGTACATTGGCCCCTGAATAATATGTTTGCCGTCTTCGGTGACGTACAGCACGCCGCTGTTGGTCAGTACCGTTTTCATTCCGGCAACCGGTGCAGGCTGAATATCGCTACCGGTGACGCCAAGCTTAGCCAGCGACTGTTTGATGGCGGCATCGTCCGCATGGGCGAAACCGGTAAATGAGGCTGCCAGCAGGGTGAACAGCGCGAAAGACTTTTTCATATGTGATCCTGTTACAATTCGTCGGCACTCACGCACGAGGGTGGTGCTGTTGGTGTAGCTGCCGCAGGCGTTCCGTCGCGACATGGGTGTAAATTTGCGTCGTGGAAAGATCGCTGTGGCCCAGCAGCATCTGCACCACGCGTAAATCAGCGCCGTGGTTTAACAGATGCGTCGCGAAGGCGTGACGCAATACGTGCGGCGAAAGCTTTTCACTGTCGATACCCGCCAGTGTGGCGTAATGCTTAATGCGATGCCAGAACGTTTGCCGCGTCATCTGCTGGGCGCGCTGGCTCGGAAACAGGACGTCGATAGACGTACCATTGAGCAGCCACGGACGGCCATGCTCCAGGTACGTTTCCAGCCAGTAAACCGCCTCTTCCCCCAGCGGAACCAGCCTTTCCTTATTTCCTTTACCAATGACGCGCACCACGCCCTGACGCAGGCTGATGTCGCTCATCGTCAGGCCAACCAGTTCCGAAACGCGCAAGCCGGTAGCATACAATAGCTCAAGCATGGCTTTATCGCGTAACTCCAGCGGCAGGTCAACAGCCGGTGACTGTAATAATCTCTCAACTTGTGCTTCGCTGAGATCTTTCGGCAGCCGCTGCGGAAGCTTAGGGGAAGCCAGCAGCGCGCTGGGATCGTCTTCGCGAATCTTCTCACGGTAGAGATGCTGGAACAGCCGACGCATGGCGCTAAGCAAACGCGCGGAACTGGTGGCTTTATAGCCCCCTGCAATACGTTCCCCAAGCAGCGCCTGCAGGTCATCACGCTGCGCGCTCGCAAGGGATAACCCCCGGTGCGCAAGCCACTCCACCAGCATGGTGAGATCGCGACGGTAGGCGCTGAGGGTATTCTCGGCCAGATTTTTCTCCAGCCACAGCGCGTCGAGAAACTGTTCAATCAGTGCGAGATCCTTTTCCACATCAGCCCCTTTGATTCTGCAGTCAGGCCATTATGCCTGATTGCGACCGGTTTCTGGTACACTACGCGCATAGTCAAAGCAAGAATTGAGATAGTTACGCGATGAATATTGGTCTGTTCTATGGTTCCAGCACCTGCTACACCGAAATGGCGGCAGAGAAAATTCGCGACATCATTGGCCCGGAACTGGTGACGTTGCATAACCTGAAAGATGACGCGGTCGCGCTGATGGAACAGTACGATGTCCTGATCCTTGGCATCCCAACCTGGGATTTTGGTGAGATACAGGAAGACTGGGAAGCCATCTGGGATCAACTCGACTCAGTCAACCTCGACGGTAAAATCATTGCCATGTACGGCATGGGGGACCAGCTCGGTTACGGGGAATGGTTCCTGGACGCGCTCGGCATGCTGCATGACAAACTGGCACCGAAAGGGGTGTCGTTTATCGGCTACTGGCCAACCGAAGGTTACGAGTTCACCAGTAAAAAACCGATTATTGCCGACGGCGAGCTGTTTGTTGGGCTCGCGCTGGATGAAACCAACCAGTACGATCTCAGCGATGAGCGCCTGCAAAGCTGGTGCGAGCAGATTCTGGGCGAAATGGCAGAAAAGTTTAGCTAACGCGCATTATCCCTGCGTCGTCTGTTGCAACAGCATCCGGCGCAGGTCTCGCCACTCGGCAGCATCCATACTGTCAGCCGCCAGCCACAGATGCTGGCAACGCCCGCCGTCCACCTTGCGCAACCGTAACATCATGCCGCAGTTGAGCATCCAGGGCATACCAAGAATATCCCACTCTTTACCCTGCCAGCGCAGGCGGGAATCCATCAGTAGCTTGATCTCTCCCTGACGGGCATTAATGCGACGCTGGCTGCGTACGCTGTCAAACACGACAAACGAGAGTAACAACAGCCACAGCGGGGTATAGCTCAGCGGCCACGGCATCAGCAACACAAAGGCCGCAACCAGGCCGTGGAGCAATAAAGACATCCACTGCGAGCGCCACGAGACGCGAAGATCAGATTGCCACAGGACCACGTTCCCGATTCCGTGTTTGAATTAATTGCACCATCCGTTGCAACTCGGTGTCGGCGGGTTTGCCGTGGTTCATCAGCCAGTTGAATAAATCCGGATCGTCAGACTCAAGCAGGCGAACAAACAGACGCTTATCGTCGTCGCTTAAGGTGTCATACTCGTATTCGAAGAAAGGCATGATGGAAATATCCAGTTCACGCATGCCGCGACGGCACGCCCAGTGAATACGGGCCTTGTTGTTAATATCCATGTTCAGTTTCCTGCATTACGTTTGGCACAGTCGGTACCCCGTTCAGTGTTCTTTATTTCTCTACGGGGACACCAGCTAGTGTAACGTGTTTTTGACCGTTCCATTACTGGAATATTGCGATCGCCGAGCAGGCTTCCAGAATAATCCCTACAAAGACAGCGGATTACATTATTTTGCGTAGCGCTACGCATAACCGGTTTAGGGCACAAATGGTCTGTTGAAAGCGCTTGCATTGCCTGCAGGCTCTTTTACCATTAGGCATTATCAAAGCGTTAAGCAATTCAGGATATCGTTATGGCATTTACACCATTTTCTCCTCGCCAGCCCGCCGCCTCTGCGCGTCTGCCGCTGACGCTTATTTCTCTTGATGACTGGGCGCTGGCAACGCTCACCGGTGCCGACGCCGAAAAATATCTGCAGGGCCAGGTGACCGCCGACGTCAGTCAGATGACCGAACACCAGCACCTGCTGGCCGCGCATTGCGACCCAAAAGGCAAAATGTGGAGCAACCTGCGCCTCTTCCGCCGTCAGGACGGCTTTGCCTTTATTGAGCGCCGCAGCCTGCAAGAGGCCCAGCTCAAAGAGCTGAAGAAGTACGCGGTCTTTTCCAAAGTCACTATCGCCCCGGACGACGAACATGTCCTGCTGGGCGTGGCTGGTTTCCAGGCGCGAGCGGCGCTGAAAAATCTCTTCAGCGAACTGCCGGACGCAGAAAAGCAGGTGGTCAGCGAAGGCGCGACCTCCATCCTGTGGTTTGAACACCCGGCGGAGCGTTTCCTGTTAGTCACGGATGCGGCAACGGCCGAACACGTGACCGAAGCGCTGCGCGGCGAAGCGCAGCTCAACAACAGTCAGCAGTGGCTTGCACTGAACATCGAAGCGGGTCTGCCGGTGATTGACGCAGCAAACAGCGCGCAGTTCATTCCTCAGGCAACGAACCTGCAGGCGCTGGGGGGCATCAGCTTTAAAAAGGGCTGTTACACCGGCCAGGAGATGGTGGCGCGAGCAAAATTCCGCGGGGCAAACAAACGAGCGCTCTGGACGCTGGCGGGTCATGCCAGCCGTGTACCTGAAGCGGGTGAAGACTTAGAGCTGAAGATGGGTGATAACTGGCGCCGCACCGGCACCGTGTTAGCCGCCGTACAGCTGGATGATGGAAGTCTTCTGGTTCAGGCCGTCATGAACAACGATATGGAAGCTGACAGCGTGTTCCGCGTGCGTGACGATGCGAAAACGCTGAGCATCGAGCCGTTGCCGTATTCGTTAGAAGAGTAATTGTCTTCAGGTGTATTCCCTCTCCCTTTGGGAGAGGGCCGGGGTAAGGGCAACCGCCCGCACGGTGGAAAAAACTACGCCTGCCCCACGTACAAATAGATCGCCAAAAAGTGGCATACGCTGCCGCCAAGCACAAAGCCGTGCCAGATGGCATGGTTGTATGGGATGCGCTTGCAGACGTAGAAAATCACGCCGAGCGAGTACACCACGCCACCTAAGGCCAGAAGCGTCACGCCCCCTACCGACAGTTTGATTGCCAGTTGATACACCACAATCAGCGACAGCCAGCCCATTGTCAGATAGGTGACCAGTGACAGCACCTTAAACCGGTGCGCGATGGTCAGCTTAAACAGGATCCCCAGCAGTGCCAGGCTCCAGATAACAATCATCAGGCCACGCGACAGCGGTGAGTTGAGCCCCACCAGCAAAAACGGCGTGTAGGTGCCTGCAATAAGAAGATAGATAGCGCAGTGGTCAAATTTCTTGAGCCACATCTTGGCCCGCTGATGCGGGATCGCATGATACAGCGTCGACGCCAGGAACAGCAGGATCATACTCCCGCCATACAGGCTGTAGCTGGTAATGGCCATCACGCTGGCATTGGCGTCTACCGCCTGTACCAGCAATAACACTAAACCGACAATCCCAAACACCAGGCCAATACCGTGGCTGATGCTGTTGGCTACTTCCTCAGCCAGCGAATATCCCTGTGCGATTAATGGTCTACTCACCATACAAAACTCCGGGAAAACAAAAGATGATTATTCATCGCATAACTATGCTAACTGAGAATGATTCCAGTGAACACCTGTTAGCTAAAATAATTTCATTTCAAAATTTATACCTAAAAATCATAGATATAATGAAATCTTTCACCTAACAATTGTTCACATAAAAATTTAATCATTATGAATCAAGAGTATAAAAATGGATCCTGCCCTCTGGGTGCATGTTATGATATGGCGATGAGTTCAGAATGAGAGTTATGCCATTGTGAGTATGTTCACCCACTCAGCCATTGCCAGTCTCAATAACCTGGAGATGATGGTCTACAACTATGTCATAAAAAATCGTGACAAAGTGATGTACATGACCATCCGCGAGTTGGCGGATGCGGCGGGTGTCTCAACCACGACTATCCTGCGCTTTTGCCGCAAGCTTAACTGCGAAGGATATTCTGAATTTCGGGTGCGCTTTAAGCTTTATCTTGAACAGAACGAGCCCCAGCAGGCGAATTTCGGTGCCAGCGAAATTATCAGCTTTTTTAAAAGCGTGAATAATGAAGAGTTCGACGCGTTATTAGATAAGGCGGTTGATATTATTTTATCGTCCGAGCGAATTATATTTGTCGGTGCCGGAACATCGGGTTCGCTGGCAAAATATGGCGCACGCTTCTTTTCTAATATCGGTAAATTCAGTAACCATATTGACGACCCTTATTTCCCGGTCACCAATGATATGGCGAAAAATGCGCTGGCCATTGTGCTTTCCGTCTCGGGCGAGACCGAGGAGATCCTGCGCTTCGCCAGCCAGTTCAGCCTGCATCACTGCAAGGTGCTCTCGATAACCAGCCACGAGCACTCGCGTCTCGCAAAACTGGCGGACTTTAATCTCTCCTGGCACGTTCCTCAGACGCGTATTGCAGGCGTCTACGACATCACCACGCAAATTCCCGTCATTTATATTCTGGAATCTCTCGGACGTAAACTGGCGAAGAAACTCACAGAATAAAACACCCTGTTTTTTTGATGTGACAAATCACATTTACTGTGAATTGTTATATCGTGACATTCCATTTCGCTTTGCTAGACTCGATGCCAATAAGCCATTTATTGAGAAGAGCAGCGATGAAAAAATTAACCTTACCAAAAGATTTTTTATGGGGCGGCGCGGTTGCCGCTCACCAGGTTGAAGGCGGCTGGAACAAAGGCGGCAAAGGGCCAAGCATTTGTGACGTATTGACCGGCGGCGCGCACGGCGTCCCGCGCGAAATCACCCAGGAAGTCGTGCCGGGTAAATACTACCCAAACCACGAGGCCATCGACTTCCACGGCCACTATAAAGAAGACATCAAGCTGTTTGCCGAGATGGGCTTCAAGTGCTTCCGCACCTCTATCGCCTGGACACGCATCTTCCCGAAAGGTGACGAAACGCAGCCAAACGAAGAGGGGCTGAAGTTCTACGACGACATGTTCGACGAGCTGCTGAAATACAACATCGAACCGGTGATCACCCTCTCCCACTTCGAAATGCCGCTGCACCTGGTGCAGGAGTACGGTAGCTGGACCAACCGTAAAGTGGTCGATTTCTTCGTGCGCTTCGCGGAAGTGGTTTTTGAGCGCTACAAAAACAAGGTCAAATACTGGATGACCTTCAACGAAATCAACAACCAGCGTAACTGGCGCGCGCCGCTGTTCGGCTACTGCTGCTCGGGCGTGGTCTATACCGAACATGAAAATCCGGAAGAGACCATGTATCAGGTCCTGCACCATCAGTTTGTGGCCAGCGCCCTGGCGGTGAAAGCCGCGCGCCGCATCAACCCGGAGATGAAAGTTGGCTGCATGCTGGCCATGGTGGCGCTCTATCCATTCTCCTGCAAGCCGGAAGACGTGATGTTCGCCCAGGAATCGATGCGCGAGCGCTATGTCTTTACCGACGTCCAGCTGCGTGGTTACTACCCATCCTACGTGCTGAACGAGTGGGAGCGCCGCGGTTTCTCCATAAAAATGGAGGCAGGCGACGAGCAGATCCTGCGTGAAGGTACCTGCGACTACTTAGGTTTCAGCTACTACATGACCAACGCGGTGAAAGCGGAAGGCGGTACCGGCGATGCGATTTCCGGTTTTGAAGGCAGCGTGCCAAACCCGCACGTGAAAGCATCCGACTGGGGCTGGCAGATCGATCCGGTAGGCCTGCGCTATTCCCTGTGCGAACTGTACGAGCGTTATCAGAAACCGCTGTTTATCGTGGAAAACGGCTTCGGTGCCTACGATAAGGTGGAAGAAGACGGCAGTATCAACGACGACTATCGCATCGACTACCTGCGTGCCCACGTGGAAGAGATGATCAAAGCCGTGACGCACGATGGCGTGGATCTGATGGGCTATACGCCGTGGGGCTGTATCGACTGCGTGTCATTTACCACCGGCCAGTACAGCAAGCGCTACGGCTTTATCTACGTGAACAAGCACGACGACGGCACGGGCGACATGTCGCGTTCCCGCAAGAAGAGCTTTAACTGGTATAAGGAAGTGATTGCCAGCAACGGCGAGAAACTTTAACGCCGGGCGGCGCTACGCTTGCACCGGCCTACGATTGATCCCCTCTCCCTTTGGGAGAGGGTTAGGATGAGGGGGTTTACTTCCCGCCCGCCAGCTCAATAAAGCTCCCCGTCACGTACGACGCCTTCTCGCTCAGCAGCCAGACAATCGCCTGCGCCACCTCTTCCGGCTGGCCGCCGCGCTGCATCGGCAGCAACGATTTCACGCGATCCACTCGACCCGGCTCTCCGCCGGACGCATGAATATCGGTATAAATCAGACCCGGACGTACGCAGTTGACGCGAATGCCCTGCGCCGCCACCTCCAGCGACAGCCCGGTTGTCAGCGAATCCACCGCCCCCTTGGACGCGGCGTAATCCACATATTCACCCGGCGCGCCCAGGCGCGACGCGGCGGAAGAGACGTTCACTATCGCCCCGCCCTTGCCGCCATGCTTAAAGGACATGCGTTTTACCGCTTCCCGGCAGCAGAGAAAGTAGCCCGTGACGTTGGTCGCCAGGACGCGGTTAATGCGCTCTGCGGACAGATTCTCGATAGTGGATTGTTCAAACAGAATCCCCGCATTATTGACCAGCGCACGAAGCGGCTCGCCTTCACGATCGAGGCTGTCAAACATCGCCAGCACCTGGGCTTCATCACTGATATCTGCGCGGACGGCAAAGGCTTTACCGCCCGCTTCAACGATCTGGTTGATCACATCCGTCGCGGCTTTAATGTTGTGATGATAGTTCACCGCCACGGTGTAGCCTTCGCGAGCCAGCTGCAGCGCGGTGGCTTTCCCAATTCCGCGGCTGGCGCCGGTGACCAGTGCAATTGCCATTATCTTCTCCCAATAAAAAAGCCGGGTGGCGCTTACGCTTACCCGGCCTACAGTACGGCAAAGAAATTACTGGTATTCGCTCATCGGTACGCAGGAGCAGAACAGGTTACGGTCGCCGTAGACGTCATCGAGACGCTTCACGGTCGGCCAGTATTTGTTTGCCACGCCTGCCGGGAAGACCGCCAGCTCACGGGAGTAACCGTGGTTCCACTCTGCCACCATTTCGTGCTGGGTGTGCGGGGCGTTGACCAGCGGGTTATCTTCCAGCGTCCACTCGCCGTCCTGCACGCGGTCGATCTCCATGCGGATTGCCAGCATCGCGTCGATAAAGCGGTCCAGCTCGGCTTTGCTTTCAGACTCCGTTGGCTCCACCATCAGCGTGCCCGCAACCGGGAACGACATGGTTGGCGCGTGGAAGCCGTAGTCGATCAGGCGCTTGGCGATATCCAGCTCGCTGATGCCCGTCGCTTCTTTCAGAGGACGAATATCCAGGATGCACTCGTGCGCCACGCGACCGTCGCGACCGGTATAGAGCACCGGGAAGGCGGACTTCAGGCGAGTTGCAATATAGTTAGCGTTCAGGATCGCCACCTGGCTCGCCTGCTTCAGCCCTTCCGCGCCCATCATGCGGATATACATCCAGCTGATTGGCAGGATAGAGGCGCTGCCGAACGGTGCCGCAGAGACCGCGCCCTGACGGGTTAGCATGCCTTCAATCTGCACCACGCTGTGGCCAGGCACAAACGGCGCCAGGTGCGCTTTCACGCCGATTGGGCCCATGCCCGGTCCGCCGCCGCCGTGAGGGATGCAGAAGGTTTTGTGCAGGTTGAGGTGCGACACGTCCGCGCCGATAAAGCCCGGAGAGGTAATGCCCACCTGAGCGTTCATGTTCGCGCCGTCGAGGTAAACCTGACCGCCGAACTGGTGCACCACTTCGCACACTTCACGGATAGTCTCTTCGTACACGCCGTGGGTGGACGGATAGGTCACCATGATGCAGGAAAGCTTGTCGCCCGCCTGCTCGGCTTTCGCGCGCAGGTCGGCCAGATCGATGTTGCCGTTCTTATCGCACGCCACCACAACGACTTCCATACCCGCCATCTGGGCAGAGGCCGGGTTGGTACCGTGGGCAGAGCTTGGGATCAGGCAGATATCGCGGTGACCTTCGTTACGGCTTTCGTGATAGTGACGGATTGCCAGCAGGCCCGCATATTCACCCTGCGCGCCAGAGTTCGGCTGCATGCAGAGCGCGTCGTAGCCGGTCAGCTTCACCAGCCAGTCGGAAAGCTGGTTGATCATCATATGATAACCTTCCGCCTGCTCCGGCGGGCAGAACGGGTGCAGCTCGGAGAATTCAGGCCAGGTGATCGGGATCATCTCCGCCGCGGCGTTCAGCTTCATGGTGCAGGAGCCCAGCGGGATCATCGCCTGGTTCAGCGCCAGATCCTTGCGCTCCAGAGAGTGCATATAGCGCATCATCTCGGTCTCGCTGTGGTAGCGGTTAAAGACCGGATGCGTCAGGATCGCGTCGTTACGCAGCATGCTTTCCTGAATGGAGCGGCTGTCGAGCGCGACCTCTTTGTCGAGCGCATCAATGTCCAGACCGTGCGCGTCACCCAGCAGCACGCTGAACAGGTTCAGGATATCGTCGCGGGTGGTGCTTTCATCCAGCGTAATGCCGACGGCGTTGTGGATGTCGCTGCGCAGGTTGATCTCTGCCGCGTTCGCGCGGGCCAGCACGGCCGCTTTGTCCGCCACGTCCACGCACAGGGTGTCGAAGTAGTGGGCATGGCGCAGCTTAAGACCTTTCTGCTGCAGGCCGCAGGCCAGAATATCGGCCAGACGGTGAATGCGGCTGGCAATACGCTTCAGGCCAGCCGGGCCGTGGAACACGGCGTACAGGCTGGCGATGTTTGCCAGCAGCACCTGGGAGGTACAGATGTTGGAGTTCGCTTTCTCGCGGCGGATGTGCTGCTCGCGGGTTTGCATCGCCATGCGCAGCGCGGTGTTACCGGCAGCGTCTTTTGAGACGCCGATAATACGGCCTGGCATAGAGCGTTTGAATTCATCTTTCGCGCCGAAGAACGCCGCGTGCGGGCCGCCGTAGCCCATCGGCACGCCGAAGCGTTGCGCAGAGCCGAACACAATATCCGCGCCCTGTTTGCCCGGCGCCGTCAGCAGCACCAGCGCCATAAAATCGGCGGCAACGCTGACAACCACTTTGCGGGATTTCAGCTCGGCAATCAGCGCGCCGTAGTCGTGAACTTCACCGGTGGTGCCTACCTGCTGCAGCAACACGCCAAAGACGTCCTGGTGATCCAGCACTTTGTCAGCGTCATCGACGATCACGTCAAAGCCGAAGGTCTCTGCGCGTGTACGCACCACGTCCAGCGTCTGCGGATGCACGTCCGCCGCCACGAAGAAGCGGTTGGCATTTTTCAGCTTGCTCACACGTTTTGCCATCGCCATTGCTTCGGCGGCGGCGGTCGCTTCATCCAGCAGCGAGGCGGAGGCGATATCCATTCCGGTCAGATCCAGCGTCACCTGCTGGAAGTTTAGCAGCGCTTCCAGACGGCCCTGGGAGACTTCTGGCTGATAAGGGGTGTAAGCGGTGTACCAGCCCGGGTTTTCCAGCATGTTGCGCAGGATAACCGGCGGTAACTGCACGTTGGTGTAGCCCATGCCAATGTAAGACTTATAGCGCTTGTTCAGGCCGGCGATAGCCTTCAGCTCCGCCAGCGCGGCGAATTCCGTGGTGGCTTCCCCCACCTGAGGCGGCGTGGCAAGCTGGATGTCTTTTGGCACAATCTGGCCGATCAGTGCGTTTAATGAATCCGCGCCAACCGTCTTCAGCATCTCCTGCTGTTGCTGAGCATCCGGCCCAATGTGACGTTCGATGAAGGCGCCACGGTTTTCAAGCTGGCTTAAAGTCTGTGTCATGAGCGATGGTTCCTGAAACGTGCAGTGAATGTGTTTTCTCCCTCTCCCTGAGGGAGAGGGTTGGGGTGAGGGTGTCGTCTGTTCCCCTCACCCTACCCTCTCCCCAAAGGGGAGAGGGATAATGGCTTACTCGTCTTCTAACAGTGCTTCGTACGCGGTCGCATCCAGCAGCGCGGCAACCTGAGATTCGTCGCTGGCTTTGATCTTGAAGATCCAGCCGCCTTCATAAGGCTCGCTGTTCACCAGTTCCGGCGAATCGCTCAGCGCGTCGTTGACGGCAACGATTTCGCCGCTCACAGGGGCATAGATGTCGGATGCCGCTTTTACGGACTCCGCCACGGCGCAGTCGTCGCCCGCGCTCACGGTCGTGCCCACGTCAGGCAGGTCAACAAACACCATGTCGCCCAGCAGCTCTTGCGCGTGCTCGGTGATCCCTACGGCGTAAGTGCCGTCCGCCTCTTTGCGCAGCCACTCGTGTTCTTTGCTGTATTTCAGTTCTGCTGGCACATTGCTCATTGAAGTTCTCCTGATAAAAATGATTAGGCGACCGGCTTACCGGCGCGAACAAAAATCGGTTTGGTCACGTTGACCGGCATTTCGCGGTTGCGGATTTGCACCACCGCCGTTTCGCCAATGCCCGCCGGCACGCGTGCCAGTGCAATACTGTAGCCCAGCGTTGGGGAGAAGGTACCGCTGGTGATCACGCCTTCGCGAGGATTGCCGTCGGCATCGGTAAAACGCACCGGCAGTTCACCGCGCAGCACGCCCTTCTCGGTCATCACCAGGCCCACCAGCTGTTCAGTGCCCTTCTCGCGCTGCATCTCCAGCGCTTCGCGGCCAATAAAGTCACGGTCAGCCGGTTCCCACGCGATGGTCCAGCCCATGTTGGCGGCCAGCGGAGAGACGCCTTCATCCATCTCCTGACCGTAAAGATTCATCCCCGCTTCCAGACGCAGCGTATCGCGCGCGCCCAGACCCGCAGGCTTCACGCCAGCTTCCACCAGCGCACGCCAGAAATCAGCGGCCTTCTCGTTCGGCATCGCTATTTCGTAGCCCGCTTCACCGGTGTAGCCGGTGGTAGCGATAAACAGATCGCCCGCCTGCACGCCGAAGAACGGCTTCATGCCTTCGGTTGCTTTACGCTGCTCGTCGTTAAACAGAGACGCGGCTTTCGCCTGCGCGTTCGGCCCCTGTACGGCGATCAGCGACAGATCGTCACGGACGGTGATGTCGATGGCATAAGGTTCGGCGTGTTGGGTGATCCAGGAGAGGTCTTTTTCGCGGGTGGCGGAGTTTACAACGAGGCGGAAGAAATCTTCAGTGAAGTAGTAGACGATAAGGTCATCAATCACGCCGCCCGAGGCATTCAGCATGCCGGTATAGAGCGCTTTACCCGGCGTTTTCAGTTTGGCGACGTCGTTTGCCAGCAGATAACGCAAAAACTCCCGGGTGCGGCTACCGCGCAGATCGACAATCGTCATGTGGGACACGTCGAACATACCGGCATCGGTGCGCACCGCGTGGTGCTCATCAATCTGCGAGCCGTAGTGCAGCGGCATCATCCAGCCGTGGAAGTCCACCATGCGGGCGCCGCATAACACGTGTTGTTCGTACAAAGGAGTCTGTTGAGCCATCTTGTCCTCGTTGAAAAATTCACCGTGAAACCCGGTATCGGCCCCGTTACCTGGCGCCGACGCAAACGTTCTCTTTTACCCGAACTTACCACCGAAACCGGCGGTTAACCATAAGGTAAAACGGGTCATCACATTAGCTTATGACCAAAAAACGCTAAAAAGCCTACAGAGTTATTCACTGGAAAAATGCGATTAACCCCGCACAAAATTAACAATGATCTAACAGGATTTAGCACATGCTGATATTTCGTGCGGAAAATCGGGCCGAATTTCCGTAACATAAAATCCCGTATATTAGATTTTCTAATGCGAAAAATGACGTGAAATTAGAATATTTCAAACGAGGAAATCTCCCCGGCGCAGAGGCCGGGAAAATAAAGTGTGACAGGGGTCTAAATTAGCGTAACCAGTCGGGAAGATCGTTAAGACCCATCGCCTGACGGAGGAGTTGGGGCTTAACACCCGGAAGGGTGTCAGCAAGCTTGAGGCCAATGTCGCGCAGCAGTTTTTTTGCCGGATTCGCCCCGGCAAACAGCTCGCGGAAGCCCTGCATGCCCGCCAGCATCATCGCCGCACTGTGCTTGCGGCTGCGCTCGTAGCGACGCAGGTACAGATGCTGGCCGATATCTTTGCCTTCGCGGTGCAGGCGACGCAGTTCCTCAACCAGCTCCGCCGCGTCCATAAAGCCAAGGTTGACGCCCTGCCCGGCCAGCGGATGAATGGTATGCGCCGCATCACCGACCAGCGCCAGACGGTGCGCGGCAAACTGACGCGCGTAGCGGCCGGTTAACGGGAACACCTGCCGCTCGCTTTCAAGCGTGCACAGGCCAAGGCGGTTATCAAAGGCCACGCACAGCGCCTGGTTAAAGGCGTCCGGCGCTGCCTCATGCATCTGCCGGGCTTTCTCCGGCACCAGGGACCAGACAATCGAGCACAGGTGCGGATCGGCAAGCGGCAGGAACGCCAGAATGCCGTCGTTGTGGAAAATCTGCCGCGCCACGCCGCCGTGCGGCTCCTCTGTGCGGATCGTCGCGACCAGAGCGTGATGACGATAGTCCCAGAAGGTCAGCGGGATATCGGCTTTATTACGCAGCCAGGAGTTGGCACCGTCAGCGCCGACCACCAGCCGCGCGGTCAGCATATCGCCGCTTTGCAGGGTGATAAACGCCTCGTTTTCGCCCCATGCCACCTGCTGGATCTGCGCAGGCGCAATCAGCGTCACGTCGCTGCACTGCTGTGCTTTCTGCCACAGCGCGTGGTGGATCACCGCGTTTTCGATGATATGACCCAGATGGCTGTAGCCCATGCTTTCATCATCAAAAGCAATATGACCAAAGCTGTCTTTATCCCACACTTCCATGCCGTGATAGCAGCTGGCGCGCTGCGCCACAATATCTGCCCAGACGCCAAGGTGCGTCAGCAATTTCTCGCTGGCGGCATTGATCGCCGAGACGCGGAGTTCCGGCGGGGCATCCGGGGCAACGGGCTGGGGCTGCTTTTGCTCCAGCACCGCCACGCGCAGGCCGCTGCCCTGTAAACCACAGGCCAGCGCCAGTCCGACCATACCGCCGCCAACGATGGCGACATCAACATTTTGCACGGTGATAACTCCTTAACGCGCGACCCAACCCAGGGTCCGCTGCGCCAGCACGTCACGTGCCGGAATGAATAGTTCCATCGCCATCAGCCCGAGGTTGCGGCCCGCAACCAGCGGTGCCCAGCGGTTGGCAAAAAGATGGACCAGGCCATCGGTCACACCGATAGTGGCCTCTTTATCCGCCTGACGGCGCTTCTGGTAATGGCTTAGCACCGAATAAGCGCCACAGTCTTTTTGCTCGCTCCACGCCTGCGCCAGTGATTCGGCCAGGCTCATGACGTCGCGTAAGCCAAGGTTGAACCCCTGTCCCGCGATGGGATGCAGCGTCTGAGCAGCGTTACCGACAAGCGCCAGACGATGGGAGATGGACTGAGACGCCGTGGTCAGCGATAGCGGATAGACTGTCCGCTTGCCGGCATGGGTAATACGCCCCAGCCGCCAGCCAAAGGCTTTCTGCAGCTCGGTACAAAAACGTTCGTCGGACCAGGCCTTCACCTCTTCAGCTTTATCCTGCGGATGACACCAGACCAGGGAACAGCGCCCGTCCGACATCGGCAGCATCGCCAGCGGGCCATGCTGCGTAAAGCGTTCAAACGCCCTGCCGTGGTGTTCAGCTGCGGTAGAGACGTTCGCAATGACCGCCTCCTGACCGTAAGGCTGCTGGCGCCACTCCACGCCGCACTGGGCGCCGAGCGACGAGCGCGAGCCGTCCGCGGCGACCAGAAGCTGGCCTTCAAGCACGGTGCCGTTTTCCAGCGTCACGCTGACCGACGCCTCACTGCGGCTCACGCTGGCCACGCGCGCTGGACAATGCAGCGTGACGCCCGACGCATCCTGGAGCAGACGAAACAGACGTAACCCGACATCGTGCAGCTCAACAACCTGACCCAGCGCGTCAATGCGGTAATCCTGCGCGTCCAGCGTGACAAAGCCAGCATGGCCGCGATCGCTCACGTGGACGGTTTTGATTGCCGTGGCGCAGTCGGCGATGGCCTGCCAGATGCCAATGCGGGACAGCTGCTGGCAGGTGCCCTGCGCCAGGGCAATCGCGCGGGAATCAAAACCGGGATGATTCTTTGCCTGCGGCGCGACGGCTTCCACCAGGTGCACCGCAAGCTGCCCCTTCGTCAAATGCGAAATGGCCAGCGCCAGCGTGGCCCCGGTCATGCCGCCGCCAACGATAATCACGCTCATGCGCGTGCCGCTGCCATCAGCGCCTCGATATCGTCAGCGTTTTTCACGACGCTCGCGGTCAGGTTTTCATTACCGGTTTCGGTAATCACAATGTCATCTTCAATACGAATGCCAATCCCGCGGTACTCTTCAGGCACGTCGGCATCCGGCGCGATATACAGGCCCGGTTCCACGGTTAACACCATGCCCGGCTCCAGCACGCGCGAACGGTCGGTGCCGTACGTGCCAACGTCATGCACGTCCAGCCCCAGCCAGTGGCTCAGGCCGTGCATGAAATACGGTCGATGGGCATTTTCAGCGATCAGGGTGTCGACCTCCCCTTTCAGGATCCCGAGCCTGACCAGGCCGGTAATCATGATGCGCACCACTTCGCCGGTCACTTCCTGGATGGACGTACCCGGACGATACAGCCTGAGCGCCGTCTCAAGGGATTCGAGAACAATGTCGTAAATGGCGCGCTGTGCCGGTGAGAATTTACCGTTCACCGGGAAGGTTCGGGTGATGTCCCCCGCGTAGCCCTGGTATTCGCAACCGGCGTCAATCAGCACCAGATCGCCGTCGCGCAGCGCGCTTTCGTTTTCGGTGTAGTGCAGAATGCAGCCGTTTTCCCCGCCGCCAACGATGGTGTTGTAAGAGGGATAACGCGCGCCGTGGCGATTAAATTCGTGATGTATTTCGCCTTCCAGCTGGTATTCGAACATCCCGGGACGGCACTTTTCCATAGCGCGGGTGTGCGCCAGGGCGCTGATTTCGCCCGCACGACGCATCAAATTTAGCTCTTCTTCAGACTTGAACAGGCGCATCTCATGCACCACCGGACGCCAGTCCGTCAGCGTGGCGGGTGCGGACAGGTTCTGCCGCGAGCCTTTGCGCAGCTTATCCAGCGCGGTGAAAACAATCTCATCGGCGTAGGCATATTCGCCCTGCGCGTGATAGAGCACGTCGAGGCCGTTAAGCAGCTGATAGAGCTGCTGATTGATTTCGCTAAACGCCAGCGCGCGGTCAACGCCCAGCTTTTCCGGTGCGGCCTCCTGGCCTAAGCGGCGGCCAAACCAGATTTCGGCCGTCAGATCGCGCACGCGGTTGAAAATCACGCTGTGGTTGTGGGTGTCATTGCTCTTAATCAGCACCAGCACCGCTTCCGGCTCGTTAAAGCCGGTGAAGTACCAGAAATCGCTGCTCTGGCGATAGGGATATTCGCTGTCGGCGCTGCGCGTGACTTCGGGCGCAGCAAAAATCAGCGCGGCGCTGCCCGGCTGCATTGTTGCAAGCAGCGCCTGACGGCGGCGCGAATACTCTTGACTCGAGATAACCATGACACCCTCCTGTGCGTTATTTTTCTTAATGTAAGGTTGGCTTGCGGACTTCCGGTGCGGTCGGCTGAGAGCGCGTGAAGTTATCGTGGCACAGCAGTGCCGCCACGCGCACGTACTCGATAATCTCCTCAAGAGACATTTCCAGCTCTTCCTGGTCTTCGTCTTCATCGTAGCCAAGCTGGGCGATGTTACGCAGGTCGTCGATCGCTTCACCCGCTTCGCCGGTCACTTTATCCAGTTTAGGCTGCGTCACGCCCAGCCCCAGCAGATAGTGGTTTACCCAGCCGGCCAGCGCATCGGCGCGATCGAACACGCTGACGTCGTCGCCTTCAGGCAGATAAAGCTGAAAAAGGAAGCCATCGTCTTCCAGCGAATCGCTGGTTGCGGCGTGCATTTTACGCAGCGCTTCCGCCAGCTCGTGACCAAACGCCAGCCCTTCATTCGTGAGGTCGTGGATCAGCGGCTGCCATGAGCTGTCGCTGTTTCCGCCGCACAGCATGCCACTGATCAGACCGTGCATTTCGGCAGGGGTTAAACCGACTCCCTGCTGGTTCAGTAACTGGTTTAAATCCTTGTAACCAGGCATTTCGTTCTGTATAGACATGCGCATTCGTCGTCATTGGGGGGAAGTTTCATGATATGCTACCACTTTGGACCCTGGTGATACCAGAAAAGGGCTTGTATCTTCACATCAGGGTAGCTATAGTGTCGCCCCTTCGCAGCCCCCGGGGCATCAGGCGAAGGCAGCGCAGTCAATCAGCAGGAAGGTGGCATGTCTGCACAACCCGTCGATCTCCAGATTTTTGGCCGTTCACTGCGAGTGAATTGTCCGCCTGAACAAAGGGATGCTTTGAATGAGGCAGCGGACGATTTGAATCAGCGGTTGCAAGATCTAAAAGAACGCACTAGAGTCACAAATACTGAGCAGCTGGTTTTCATCGCCGCGTTGAACATCAGCTATGAACTGACTCAGGAAAAAGCGAAGACCCGCGACTACGCGGCAAGCATGGAGCAGCGCATTAAAATGCTTCAGCAGACCATAGAACAGGCACTGCTTGATCAAGGTCGCAATCCCGAAAGACCGGGACCAAAGTTTGAATAACACTTCTCAGTTGACTATGGTAGAGTAACTGTGAAGACAAAATTTCTCTGAGATGTTCGCAAGCGGGCCAGTCCCCTGAGCCGATATTTCATACCACAAGAATGTGGCGCTCCATGGTTGGTGAGCATGCTCGGTCCATCCGAGAAGCCTTAAAACTATGACGACACATTCACCTTGAACCAAGGGTTCAAGGGTTACAGCCTGCGGCGGCATCTCGGAGATTCCCTCTCTTTTCTTCTACCGACTACCATGACCCAATTCCCTGAAGTTTCTGCTTCACGCCAGGACATCCGTCAGTTAATTCGTCAGCGCCGCCGTGCGTTAACCGCCGATCGGCAAGCGCATTTTGCCCAGCAGGCCGCCGCCCGTATGATGGCGTATCCCCCTGTCGTGATGGCGCATACCGTTGCGCTGTTTCTGTCATTTGATGGAGAGCTGGATACCCAACCGCTGATAGAACAGCTCTGGCGCGCCGGGAAGAAAGTGTATCTGCCGGTGCTGCACCCGTTCAGCGAAGGTAATTTGCTGTTTCTGCACTATCACCCGCACAGCGAGCTGGTGGTGAATCGCCTGAAAATCACCGAACCGAAACTCGACGTGCGCGACGTGCTGCCGCTGTCACAGCTGGATGTATTGATTACACCGCTGGTGGCGTTTGATGAACAGGGCCAGCGTTTAGGGATGGGCGGCGGTTTTTACGACCGGACGCTGCAAAACTGGCAGCAGTACGGGTTGCAGCCGGTGGGCTATGCGCATGATTGTCAGGGCGTGGAGGCGTTGCCGGTGGAGAAATGGGATGTGCCGTTGCCGGCGGTGGTGACGCCATCAAAGTTATGGGAATGGTGAATCAAACGTGCGGCCTGATGCCCTCACCCCAGCCCTCTCCCACAGGGAGAGGGTGAAAACATAAAAAACGGTAACTATCGTTACCGTTTTGCATTTACCTCGCACCATCAGTACAGCAGACGCGCGCGAATCGTCCCCGGAATGGCCTTCATGCTCAGCAGCGCTTTTTCGGCCACATCATCATCCGCTTCGATATCAATAACCACGTAGCCCATCTGCGAGTTCGTCTGCAGATACTGCGCGGCAATGTTGACGCCCTGCTCGGCAAAGATCTGGTTGATCGCGGTCAGCACGCCAGGACGGTTTTCGTGGATGTGCAGCAGACGACGACCGCCGTGCAGCGGCAGAGACACTTCCGGGAAGTTCACGGCAGAGAGCGTAGAACCGTTGTCGGAATATTTGCTCAGCTTACCCGCCACTTCCAGACCGATATTCTCCTGCGCTTCCTGGGTAGAACCGCCGATGTGCGGCGTCAGGATCACGTTGTCGAACTCGCACAGCGGAGAGGTAAACGGATCGCTGTTGGTCGCAGGCTCCGTCGGGAATACGTCGATGGCCGCGCCCGCCAGATGCTTGCGCTTCAGCGCATCCGCCAGGGCCGGGATATCGACAACCGTGCCGCGCGCGGCGTTGATCAGCAGTGAGCCCGGCTTCATCAGCGCCAGCTCTTCCGCGCCCATCATGTTCTTTGTGGAGGCGTTTTCCGGTACGTGCAGGCTCACCACGTCGCTCATGTTCAGCAGGTCAGACAGGTGTTGAACCTGGGTAGCGTTGCCCAGCGGCAGCTTGCTTTCGATATCGTAGAAAAACACGTGCATACCCAGAGATTCCGCCAGAATACCGAGCTGCGTACCGATGTGGCCGTAACCGATAATCCCCAGCTTTTTACCACGCGCTTCGAAAGAGCCGGACGCCAGCTTGTTCCACACGCCGCGGTGCGCCTTGGCGTTCGCTTCCGGAATACCGCGCAGCAGCAGCAGCAGTTCGCCAATCACCAGTTCCGCCACGGAACGGGTGTTGGAGAACGGGGCGTTGAAGACGGGAATACCGCGTTTGGCGGCAGCATTCAGGTCAACCTGGTTGGTACCGATGCAGAAGCAGCCGATAGCCACCAGTTTTTCCGCCGCGGCAATAACCTCTTCAGTCAGGTGAGTACGGGATCGCAGGCCAATGAAGTGGGCATCACGGATGGACGCTTTCAGCTCTTCGGTATCGAGCGCGCCTTTGTGAAATTCGATGTTGGTGTAACCTGCCGCACGAAGGCTATCGATTGCTTTTTGATGCACGCCCTCGACCAGCAGGAATTTAATCTTGTCTTTCTCCAGTGATACCTTTGCCATTTACCCGACCCTGTTTTTGTCTGAACTGATGTTGTGCTGGATATGAATCCGCTGTAGCCAACATATCAAAAAAAACTATTGCAGCAATATGAACGTTTGCGTTGGCACTCTGAAGAAAAGTCATACAGAGCAAAATGTCAGAGGAAAATGCTATGGAAATTTACAAACGCGGCAGGATCGGCAAAAGAGGCGGAAAAACGTGACACAAGTCACCGAATTTAGCTTTTCAAAAATTTTTTAGCGGGGGGAGGACTCCCCCCGTCAGATCATTTTACGATGGTTTTCACGCCGTCAGCGGTGCCGATCAGCGCCACATCCGCGCCACGGTTGGCGAATAACCCTACGGTCACTACGCCTGGGATAGCGTTGATGGCATTTTCCAGCGCAATCGCGTCGAGAATTTCCAGACCGTGAACGTCGAGGATCACGTTACCGTTGTCGGTCACTACGCCCTGACGATATTCCGGACGACCGCCCAGCTTCACCAGTTGACGTGCAACCGCACTGCGGGCCATTGGGATCACTTCGACCGGCAGCGGGAAATTACCCAGAATGTCGACCTGCTTGGAGGCGTCCGCGATACAGATGAACTTGTCCGCAACGGAGGCGATGATCTTCTCGCGCGTCAGCGCCGCGCCGCCGCCTTTAATCATCTGCATGTGGCCGTTGATTTCATCCGCACCATCAACGTAAATCCCCAGACGATCCACTTCGTTGAGATCGAAAACGGTAATGCCGAGGCTTTTCAGCTTTTCCGTGGAAGCATCAGAGCTGGAAACCGCGCCCTCGATTTGCCCCTTCATCGTGCCCAGCGCATCGATAAAGTGTGCCGCGGTTGATCCCGTACCGACACCGACAATGGTACCCGGCTGCACGTACTGGAGAGCGGCCCATCCTACTGCTTTTTTCAGTTCATCCTGCGTCATGATCGTTTTGCCTGTGGTGTGAAAACTCAGGGCGCATTATAGAACACGTCGAATGGAATTCGTCTGCCACGAAGGGAAAATTGTGTCATAGTGCAGAATAAGCAAAATTAAGGAGCCAGCCAGAGCAATGAAACGTCCGGACTACAGAACACTACAGGCACTTGATGCAGTTATTCGTGAACGCGGTTTTGAGCGCGCGGCGCAAAAGCTTTGCATCACCCAGTCCGCCGTATCACAGCGTATCAAACAGCTTGAAAACATGTTCGGCCAGCCGCTGCTGGTACGCACCGTGCCGCCACGTCCAACCGAGCAAGGGCAAAAGCTTCTCGCCCTGCTGCGCCAGGTTGAACTGCTGGAAGACGAGTGGCTGGGTGACGAACAAACGGGCTCTACGCCACTGCTGCTCTCTCTGGCGGTCAACGCCGACAGTCTCGCAACCTGGCTGCTGCCGGCCCTTGCGCCGGTATTAGCGGATTCCCCTATCCGACTGAATTTACAGGTTGAAGATGAAACCCGTACCCAGGAACGCCTGCGTCGCGGTGAGGTGGTTGGGGCGGTCAGTATTCAGCCTCAGGCCTTGCCAAGCTGCCTGGTGGATCAGCTGGGCGCGCTGGATTACCTGTTTGTCGGTTCAAAAGCTTTTGCCGAGCGCTACTTCCCGAACGGCGTCACCCGCGCGGCGCTGCTGAAAGCCCCTGCCGTGGCGTTCGACCATCTGGACGATATGCATCAGGCCTTCCTGCAGCAAAACTTCGATCTGCCGCCGGGCAGCGTGCCGTGCCATATCGTCAACTCGTCTGAAGCCTTCGTGCAGCTTGCGCGTCAGGGCACCACCTGCTGCATGATCCCGCATCTGCAGATTGAGAAAGAGTTGAAAAGCGGTGAGCTGATTGACCTCACGCCGGGGCTGTATCAGCGCCGGATGCTCTACTGGCACCGGTTTGCGCCAGAAAGCCGCATGATGCGCAACGTCACAGACGCGCTGCTGGCGTTTGGGCACAAGGTGTTGAGACAGGATTAATCGCTAGAATTCCCTCTCCCTGTGGGAGAGGGTTAGGGTGAGGGCAAATTACTGTGCCTTAGCCGCCTCAGTTTGCTGAGTTTGAGTTGGCTCCAGCTGGAACACCACATCCACCTGATCGTCGAACTGAATGGTAGGCTGCTCGTAAGTTTCCTGAGCGGATACAGGTGCCGCATCGGCCTTCATCATCCGCACCATCGGGCTTGGCTGGTAGTTAGAGACGTGGTAACGCACGCTGTAAACCGGGCCGAGCTTGCTCTTAAAGCCAGAAGCCAGCTGTTCCGCCTGGTGAATGGCATCGTCAATCGCCGCTTTACGCGCTTCGTCTTTGTATTTTTCCGGTTGCGCAACGCCCAGCGACACGGAACGAATTTCGTTCAGACCCGCCTTCAGCGCGCCATCCAGCAGCGAGTTAAGCTTATCCAGCTGACGCACGGTCACTTCGACGGTACGCACGGCACGGTAGCCTTTCAGGATGCTTTTGCCATTCTGGTAGTCGTAATCAGGTTGAGTACGCAGGTTCGCGGAGTTGATATCTTTTTTACCGACACCGTTCTGCTCGAGGAAAGAGAGATATTGCGCAACACGATCGTCAGCCTGCTTCTTGGCCGATGCCGCATCTTTCGCAGACACATTGACTTCAATTGCCAGCGTTGCAACATCGGGTACCGCGTCCACGCTTGCGGTGCCTGAAGTGACGATGTGCGGGCCATCCGGCAGTTCACTTGCCTGCACCGACACCGCACCAAAACTTACTAATGCCGCCAGGGCCATCACCTTAAACTTCACTGTTATTCCTCCATGTTGCGAAGAGTGCCCATTAACAGGGCGCATGCCAGCAAGCTTAGCGGGTCTTGTTCAGTTGTCCATAAGACAAGGATTAGTTGAACAATTCCTGAACGTGGTGAATCCCCTCTTTTGCCAGCTGAAAAGCAATAAACCACATCACCAGCCCCACCAGCGTATTAATGATGCGCTGGGCTTTGGCCGTACGCAGACGAGGAGCCAGCCATGCAGCGAGAATGGCGAGACCGAAGAACCAGAGGAATGAGGCGCTAACCGTACCCAGCGCAAACCAGCGTTTCGGCTCAACGTCCAGCTGTCCGCCGAGGCTGCCCAGCACCACGAAGGTGTCCAGATACACATGCGGGTTAAGCCAGGTGACCGCCAGCATGGTGACGATAATCTTCCAGCGGCCCTGCTTCATGACTTCCGCGCTCGCCAGTTCGAGGTTGCTGCTCATCGCCGTTTTCAGGGCACCGAATCCGTACCAGAGCAGAAACGCCACGCCGCCCCAGGTGACCAGCGCCAGCAGCCACGGAGACTGCATCAGCAATGCGCTGCCGCCAAAAATCCCGGCACAGATCAGCAGTAAATCGCTTACCGCGCACAGCAGGGCAATCATCAGATGATACTGGCGGCGAATGCCCTGGTTCATCACAAACGCATTTTGTGGGCCAAGGGGTAGGATCATGGCCGCACCTAAGGCAAGCCCTTGAAAGTAATAAGATAACATGACGAAATTCTCACAGTGTTGTTCTGGAAGGAGACTATACTGCGCGAATTACATTAGAGGAAATTGATAATATTAATTGGGGATTAGCAGTGCTTATAAAAATAATGCCCGGTGGCGCTAGCGCTTACCGGGCCTGCGGGACAAGTTATTCGGCTTCTTTGACTTTTTTGACGTTTACGTCCATCTGAGGGTACGGGAAGCTGATGCCGTTAGCATCGAAGTCGCGCTTAATGCGTTCCAGCACGTCCCAGTACACGTTTTGCAGATCGCTGCTTTTGCTCCAGATACGTACCACAAAGTTAATGGAGGAAGCGCCGAGTTCATTCAGGCGAACCGTCTGCTCTTTGTCTTTCAGAATGCGATCGTCTGAAGCAATGATGTTGGTAATCAGCGACTTCACCTGATCGATGTCAGAGTCGTACGCCACGCTGATAATCAGTTCATTACGACGCACCGGTTCACGGGAGAAGTTAATGATGTTGCCCGCGATGATTTTCCCGTTCGGCACAACCACGATGCGGCCATCGACGGTGCGCATGGTCGTTGAGAAAATTTGCACCTGCAGCACGGTTCCGGCAATGCCGCCAAGGTCAACGTACTCGCCGGAGCGGAACGGACGGAAGGTGACCAGCAGAACGCCTGCCGCCAGGTTTGAAAGCGAGCCCTGCAGCGCCAGACCAATAGCCAGACCGGCGGCACCGAGAACAGCAATGACTGAGGCGGTCTGCACGCCCACACGGCCCAGCGCCGCAATCAGCGTAAAGGCGATAATGCCGTAGCGCACCAGTGCGGAGAGGAAGTCAGCCACCGTGGCGTCAATGTGACGGGCCAGCATTACGCGGTTAACCGCGTTCGAGACAATACGCGCCACGATCATCCCGACGATGATGATGGCAATCGCCGCGACGATGTTCACGGCATAGCTCAGCAGCAGAGCCTGGTTGCGCACCAGCCAGTTACCGGCGTGATTGATGCTGTCTACAACATCGAGTTGTTCCATTTATTCTTCCTTTTGTTAAACCAAAACACAAAATCCATCCCCCATGGAGACAGGCAGGTCCGTAAAGGTTAAACAAAAAGCGCCGGGTTTGCCAAACAGATCACAAAAACCGGCCAGGCAGAGTATTGAAAAAGCATAAAAAAAGGCCCGCATTTGCGGGCCTTCTGATGTTGTTAGCAGCTCAAATTACAGAACGTCTACCGCGTTCAGTTCTTTGAATGCCTGCTCCAGACGAGTAATCATTGAAGTCTGGGCAGCGCGCAGCCATACGCGTGGATCGTAGTATTTCTTGTTCGGCTGGTCTTCGCCTTTCGGGTTACCCAACTGACCCTGCAGGTAAGCTTCGTTCGCTTTATAGTACTGCAGGATACCGTCCCAGGTTGCCCACTGGGTGTCGGTATCGATGTTCATTTTCACTACGCCGTAGCTTACGGAGTCTTTGATTTCCTGAGCAGAAGAACCGGAACCGCCGTGGAAGACGAAGTTCAGGCTGTTGTGCGGCAGGTTGTGTTTCTTAGAAACGTATTCCTGAGAATCACGCAGGATAGTCGGGGTCAGAACCACGTTACCTGGTTTGTAAACGCCGTGTACGTTACCGAAGGACGCTGCGATGGTGAAGCGTGGGCTGATTTTGCTCAGCTCGGTGTAAGCGTAATCAACGTCTTCTGGCTGGGTGTACAGTGCAGAAGCGTCCATGTGGCTGTTGTCCACGCCGTCTTCTTCACCACCGGTGCAACCCAGTTCGATTTCCAGAGTCATGCCCATTTTGGCCATGCGCGCCAGGTATTTGGAGCAGATTTCGATGTTTTCGTGCAGTGACTCTTCAGACAGGTCGATCATGTGAGAAGAGAACAGTGGCTTACCGGTAGCCGCGAAGTGTTTTTCACCCGCGTCCAGCAGACCGTCGATCCACGGCAGCAGTTTCTTCGCGCAGTGGTCAGTGTGCAGGATAACTGGAACACCGTAGTGCTCAGCCATCTGATGTACGTGGTGCGCACCAGAGATAGCGCCCAGGATTGCAGCACCCTGAGGAATATCAGTTTTCACGCCTTTACCTGCGATGAACGCAGCGCCGCCGTTAGAGAACTGAACGATAACTGGCGCTTTAACTTTAGCAGCAGTTTCCAGTACGGCGTTGATGGAGTCGGTACCCACGCAGTTAACTGCTGGCAGAGCGAAGTTGTTTTCTTTAGCTACCTGGAACACTTTCTGTACGTCATCACCAGTGATAACGCCAGGTTTTACGAAATCAAAAATTTTAGACATGTTGCTTAGTCCTGTATCTTCGGCCGTTAGAAAAGGTGCGAGCTCTTAAAAGCGCGCTGAAAATTGGGCAGGTTTCCCTGCCCTTGAATGGCTTACTTCTTAGCGCGCTCTTCGAGCATTGCTACTGCTGGCAGTACTTTGCCTTCCACGAATTCGAGGAATGCGCCGCCACCAGTGGAGATGTAGGAGATCTTGTCAGCGATACCGAACAGGTCGATTGCCGCCAGGGTGTCACCACCGCCTGCGATAGAGAACGCTTCGCTGTCTGCGATAGCGTTAGCAACGATTTCAGTACCTTTGCGGAAGTTCGGGAATTCGAACACGCCAACAGGACCGTTCCACAGGATAGTTTTTGCGTTTTTGAGGATTTCAGCCAGTTTCTGTGCAGAAACGTCGCCCAGGTCCAGAATCTGCTCTTCATCTTTGATGTCGTTTACAGATTTCAGGGTCGCAGTTGCGGTTTCGGAGAACTCGGTCGCTACGCGAACGTCAGTTGGAACCGGGATATCGCAGGTGCTCAGCAGGCGTTTGGCTTCGTCAACCAGGTCTGCTTCGTACAGGGATTTACCCACGTTGTGGCCCTGAGCGGCAACGAAGGTGTTCGCGATACCACCGCCAACGATCAGCTGGTCAGCGATTTTAGACAGGGAATCCAGAACGGTCAGTTTGGTAGAAACTTTAGAACCACCAACGATAGCTACCATTGGACGAGCAGGTTCTTTCAGTGCTTTACCCAGCGCTTCCAGTTCGTCAGCCAGCAGAGGACCGGCACACGCTACGTCTGCGAATTTACCGATACCGTGGGTTGACGCCTGAGCACGGTGAGCCGTACCGAATGCATCCATCACGAATACGTCGCACAGTGCAGCATATTTTTTGGACAGAGTTTCGTCGTCTTTCTTTTCGCCTTTGTTGAAGCGAACGTTTTCCAGCACAACCAGTTCACCGGCTGCAACTTCAACGCCGTCCAGGTAATCTTTCACCAGGCGAACCGGGTTGGACAGTTTGTCTTTCAGGTAATTAACCACTGGCAGCAGAGAGAACTCTTCGTTGTACTCGCCTTCAGTTGGACGACCCAGGTGGGAGGTGACCATCACTTTCGCGCCCTGCTTCAGAGCCAGTTCGATGGTTGGCAGAGATGCACGGATACGCGCGTCGCTGGTCACTTTGCCATCTTTAACCGGTACGTTCAGATCGGCACGGATGAAAACGCGTTTACCAGCCAGATCCAGATCGGTCATCTTAATTACAGACATGGTGAATCCTCTCGTTGATTCTTAAAGTTTTGCAGACGCACAATGCGTCTTACCTGAAACCTTGAGCGGCCATTGCTAACGTGGTGTCGAGCATTCGGTTAGCAAAGCCCCATTCGTTATCACACCAGACCAGCGTCTTGATAAGGTGTGCACCACTGACTCTCGTTTGCGTGCCATCGACGATGGCGCTGTGCGGGTCGTGGTTAAAATCTACTGAGACCAACGGTAATTCCGTATAGTCAACTATACCATGAAATGCCCCCTGTGCCGCTTTTTGCAGCAAGAGGTTGACTTCACAGGCTTTTACCGGTTTTTTCACCGTCACGCTAAGGTCGATTGCGGTGACGTTAATCGTCGGGACGCGCACGGCAATCGCTTCAAACCGGTCATTAAACTGCGGAAAAATTCGGGTGATCCCTGCAGCCAGTTTCGTGTCCACCGGAATGATTGACTGGCTCGCCGCGCGAGTGCGTCGTAAATCCGGATGGTAGGCGTCGATAACCTGCTGATCGTGCATGGCGGAGTGAATCGTGGTCACGGTGCCGGATTCAATGCCATACGCATCGTCTAACAGTTTGATGACCGGAATAATGCAGTTGGTGGTACAGGAGGCGTTGGAAACAATGCGGTGTTCGGCCTGCAGCTCATGCTGGTTGACGCCAAACACGACTGTCGCGTCAAGGTCGTTACTGCCGGGATGAGAAAACAGGACTTTTTTCGCGCCTGCAGCAAGATGCGCTTCGCCATGTTCGCGGTTACCGTACACGCCTGTACAGTCAAGCACCACATCCACGCCCAGTTCACGCCAGGGTAGCCCGGAGATGCTGTTCTCATGCAGCACACGAATAGCGTCGTCACCAACAAAAAGCCGATCTCTTTCCTGGCGTACGTCCCAGGCAAAGCGTCCGTGGCTGGTGTCATATTTCAACAAATGCGCCATGCCCGTAGCATCCGCCAGTTCATTGATTGCCACCACGGTTATTTCCGCCCGACGTCCGGATTCATATAAAGCACGAACCACGTTACGTCCGATGCGACCGAAGCCATTAATCGCTACGCGTACGGTCATAGATCTCCTGCAAAGCAATCCCTGAGTTTGAGGTGGCTGAAAGAGTAATCCAGCTACGCCCGAAGGGGAATCCTTGCTGTCACAAACTGCGATTGATTGGTCAATTGTCGAACATTTAATCGACTGAAACGCTTCAGCAAGAATAAGCGAATCGGGGAATAAAAGGAATGTCTGTCCAGATGAATAAGCGAGCTATATGACTTGCGTCACATTTTAGGTGGAATAATGGCGTCAAGGGAAAAGCAAAACGGTAACCGAGAGGTTACCGTTTTTTAGTGTTTGCACCCTCTCCCGTGGGAGAGGGCTGGGGTGAGGGCATCAGCCCGCACCTTACAAACAATTACAGCAGTTCTTTCGCTTTCGCGACAACGTTCTCAACGGTGAAGCCGAACTCTTCGAACAGCTGTTCTGCAGGAGCAGATTCACCGAAGGTGGTCATGCCAACGATAGCGCCGTTCAGGCCAACGTATTTGAACCAGTAGTCAGCGATACCCGCTTCCACTGCCACGCGAGCGGAAACCGCTTTAGGCAGCACGGATTCACGGTATGCGGCATCCTGTTTGTCGAACGCATCGGTTGACGGCATGGAGACCACGCGCGCCTTCACGCCTTCGGCAGTCAGTTTTTCCCACGCTGCAACCGCCAGTTCAACTTCAGAACCGGTGGCGATAAAGATCAGCTCTGGCTGGCCCGCGCAATCTTTCAGCACGTAACCACCGCGAGCGATGTTCGCCAGCTGCTCAGGCGTACGCTCCTGCTGTGCCAGGTTCTGACGGGAGAGGATCAGCGCGGTTGGACCGTCCTGACGCTCAACGCCGTATTTCCACGCCACTGCGGATTCCACCTGGTCACATGGACGCCATGTGCTCATGTTCGGCGTCACGCGCAGGGAAGCCACCTGCTCTACCGGCTGGTGAGTTGGACCATCTTCGCCCAGACCGATGGAGTCGTGGGTGTAGACCATCACCTGACGCTGTTTCATCAGCGCGGCCATACGCACGGCGTTACGTGCATATTCGACAAACATCAGGAAGGTAGAGGTGTACGGCAGGAAACCGCCGTGCAGGGAGATACCGTTGGCAATCGCGGTCATACCGAATTCACGTACACCGTAATGGATGTAGTTACCGGCATTATCTTCGTTGATTGGCTTAGAACCAGACCACAGGGTCAGGTTAGATGGCGCCAGGTCAGCGGAGCCGCCCAGGAATTCTGGAAGCCAAGGGCCGAACGCTTCAATCGCATTCTGAGACGCTTTACGGCTCGCGATTTTAGACGGGTTCGCCTGCAGCTTAGCGATGAACTCGTTCGCTTTCGCGTCGAAGTCAGACGGCATATCACCTTTCATACGACGGGTGAATTCTGCCGCTTCCTGCGGGAACGCTTTCGCATAGGCAGCGAACTTCTCGTTCCAGGCCGCTTCTTTCGCCTGGCCTACTTCTTTTGCATCCCACTGAGCGTAGATCTCAGATGGGATTTCGAATGCAGGGTGTTTCCAGCCCAGCGCTTCGCGGGTCAGTGCGATTTCCGCATCGCCCAATGGCGCACCGTGGGAGTCGTGAGTACCCGCTTTGTTCGGCGAACCGAAGCCGATGATGGTTTTGCACATCAGCAAGGACGGTTTGTCCGTCACAGCGCGCGCTTCTTCCACTGCACGTTTAATCGAGTCAGCATCGTGACCATCAACGCCACGCACTACGTGCCAGCCGTAGGCTTCGAAACGTGCAGCGGTGTCGTCGGTAAACCAGCCCTCAACGTGACCGTCGATGGAGATACCGTTGTCGTCATAGAACGCAACCAGTTTGCCCAGCTTCAGGGTACCTGCCAGGGAGCACACTTCGTGAGAAATGCCTTCCATCATGCAGCCGTCGCCCATGAACGCATAGGTGAAATGGTCTACGATGTCGTGACCAGGACGGTTGAACTGCGCCGCCAGCGTCTTCTCGGCAATCGCCATACCCACAGCGTTAGCAATACCCTGACCCAGCGGACCGGTGGTGGTTTCTACGCCAGCGGTGTAACCCACTTCCGGGTGACCTGGAGTTTTAGAGTGCAGCTGACGGAAGTTTTTCAGCTCTTCAATTGGCAGATCGTAGCCGGTGAGGTGCAGCAGGCTATAGATCAGCATAGAGCCGTGGCCGTTGGACAGCACGAAGCGGTCGCGGTCTGCCCATGCCGGGTTCTGCGGGTTGTGGTTCAGGAAATCACGCCACAGGACTTCGGCGATATCAGCCATACCCATAGGAGCCCCTGGGTGGCCGGATTTGGCTTTCTGTACTGCGTCCATGCTCAGCGCACGAATAGCATTAGCAAGCTCTTTACGTGAGGACATTTTAACTCCAGATCGGACTGTTAAAGGCCATGCCCTTGACGACAGCGCGTTTTGGGCTACGCCGGAAAAAAGTGCCAACAATGTAACCCAAGCCGCAAGTCATGTACATGGAGCATTCTTTTGCTTGTTAAGAAATCTCTGGATCATGCTCGCATGTTGCGCAATCTGCTCGCCCGGCCCTGCAGATATTCCTTATACTTAGCCCGACACCGGCTTCGCTGACGGTGCCCTTTTCGGATTTTATTCAGTTTAACGAGTACGGAAGCAACCTCATGAAAATGCGTGCAATAGTGCTGGCCCTGGGTACAACGCTCCTGCTGAGCGGCTGTCAGAATATGGATTCTAACGGTCTGATGACGTCAGGCGCAGAGGCCTTTCAGGCCTATTCCCTGAGCGATGCGCAGGTGATAGCGCTGAGCGACCAGGCCTGTAAAGATATGGACGGAAAAGCCACGCTTGCGCCGGCTAACAGTACCTACACGCAGCGTCTGAATAAGATTGCTTCCGCGCTGGGCGACAACATTAACGGCCAGCCGGTGAACTACAAGGTGTACATGGCGAAAGACGTCAACGCCTTCGCGATGGCGAACGGCTGTATCCGCGTCTATAGCGGGCTGATGGACATGATGACCGACAACGAAGTGGAAGCGGTCATCGGCCACGAAATGGGCCACGTTGCCCTGGGCCACGTGAAGAAAGGGATGCAGGTTGCCTTGGGCACCAACGCCATCCGCGCAGCGGCGGCTTCTGCTGGCGGTATCGTTGGCAGCCTGTCGCAGTCACAGCTTGGCGACGTGGGAGAAAAGCTGGTTAACTCTCAGTTCTCACAGCGTCAGGAGTCCGAGGCGGATGACTACTCCTACGATCTGTTGCGCAAACGCGGCATTAATCCATCAGGTTTAGCCACCAGCTTCGAAAAGCTGGCCAAGCTGGAAGCCGGACGCCAAAGCTCCATGTTTGACGATCACCCTGCCTCAGAAGAGCGCGCACAGCATATTCGCGACCGTATGGCCGCAGATGGAATTAAATAATTTCAGAAGGAGGCAATTTTGCCTCCTTTTTATTTCGCATGAATTGTTAACTTAACAGCACGTATCGATAACACCCCTGAAAGCCCCGCCAAATCTGCCTTATCTCCTTGAAATGTCTGGTCACATAATTATTGCAAAGGTCTCTTTTTCCGGTAATTATCACCCCCGCAGTTATTCAAATTACTATATCCAGACAGAGACGTTCCCTCCGTGAAAAAAGAATTATCATTAATTGCTTTAAGCTTATTTGCCGCATTACCTGCCGCTGCAAGCCAGCAATCCGACAGCCAGGGTTTTATTGACGACAGCCATCTGGACCTGTTTTTACGCAATGCGTATATCAGCCGCGATTACCATCAGGGCCAGCAGGACAAAGCCGAATGGGGTCAGGGGATCATTGCCACGTTTGCATCCGGCTATACCGAAGGGCTGGTAGGCTTTGGCGTGGACGGTATTGCTCAATACGGCGTGCGCCTGGACGGCGGACGTGGCAAAAGCGGCGCAGGCGGCATCGACTTCTTTAAACAGGAAGACGATGGCCGGGCAAAATCCGATCTGGCAAAGTTTGGCGCCACCGCCAAAATGCGTATCTCGAATACCGTACTGAGCTACGGAAATCAGCGTCCTGAGCTGCCTATCATCAATGCCGACAACTCTCGCCTGCTGTTTGAAAGCTACACCGGCACCATGCTGACCTCGAAAGAGATCGACGGTCTGGAAGTCAACGCTGGTTACTTCACTGACGAACAGCGTAAAAGCGATGACCGCCACGACAGCGGGCTGAAGAGCCTCTCCTTCGGCGGTGCGAGCTATCAGTTTAACGACCAGTTCAGCGGCGCGCTGTACGCCTCTCATAATGAAGAGGTGATGAACAAGCAGTACCTGGGCATGAACTTCAAACAGCCTTTCAGCACCGGGCAGCAGCTGGTACTCGACTTCAACGGCTATAACTCCCGACTGGACCAGGGTTACGCGGACAGCCTCGACACGGGCCGCAGCAACACCATCTGGAGCCTGGCGGCGAGCTACATCTGGGACATTCACACGTTTAAAGTGGCATACCAGCAGAGCAGCGGCAGCACCGGCTACAACTACGGCGGCTATCGCGACAAGGGCGGCGTGGGTGACGGCGGAAACACCATCTGGCTGGCGAACTCCTACTGGTCTGATTTTAACGGCGAAGATGAGCGTTCCTGGCAGGCATCCTACGGTCTGGACTTTGGCGGCCTTGGCTTACCGGGCCTGAGCTGGACCACCGCCTACGTGCGCGGCGATAACATCAAAACCTCTGAAACCAGCAACGGCAAAGAGCACGAGTGGTTTAACCAGATCCAGTACCAGGTGCAGGACGGCCCGGCGAAAGACCTGACGCTGCGCCTGCGCTACTCTGTACTGCGCGTCTCCAGCAACGCCAGCGAGTACAACGTGGGCGGGGACGAGATCCGCGCTTACGTGGAATACCCGTTTAACGTGTTCTAAAGGCAATAAAAAACCTCTCAATCGAGAGGTTTTTTTCACGCCAGGCGAGGCTTACTCGCCTTTTTTAGCAGCCTGAATGTAGAGCATTTCCAGCGCCAGAGTCGCCGCTGCCAGCGCGGTGATCTCGGACTGGTCGTACGCAGGCGCCACTTCCACCACGTCCATTCCGACAATGTTCAGATCCTTCAGGCCGCGCACCAGCTTGATGGCACGATCTGAGGTCAAGCCGCCGATGACCGGCGTACCTGTGCCCGGTGCAAATGCCGGATCCAGGCAGTCGATGTCGAAGGTCAGATACACGGGCATATCACCCACGATCTGCTTCACCTGAGCGATGATGTCGTCGACGCCGCGATCGTTAACCTGGCCCGCATCCAGCACGGTGAAACCGTTGTCTTTGTCGAACTCGGTGCGAATACCGATCTGCACGGAGTGGTTCGGGTCGATCAGACCTTCGTTCGGCGCGGTGAAGAACATGGTGCCGTGGTCAAACTCGCAGCCGTTCGCGTAGGTGTCGGTATGTGCATCGAAGTGCACCAGCGCCATTTTACCGAAGTGCTTCGCATGGGCGCGCAGCAGCGGCAGGGTCACGAAGTGGTCGCCGCCGAAGGAGAGCATGCGCTTACCGGCAGCCAGCAGCTTCTCGGCGTGCGCCTGCAGCTTCTCGCTCATCTCACGCGCGTCGCCGAAGGCGTACACCAGGTCACCGCAGTCCACCACGTTCAGGCGCTCGCGCATGTCGAAGTTCCACGGGAAGCGGTTATGCTCCCAGGCCAGGTTAGTGGAAACCTGACGGATCGCTGCCGGGCCGTGACGTCCCCCCGCGCGGCCAGATGTTGCCATATCGAAAGGCACGCCGGTGATCACCCAGTCAGCGTCGCTGTCGTACGGCTGGAAGTTCATCGGAAGGCGTAAAAAACCAAACGCGTTAGATACCAGAGAGTTATCGTACTGATGACCTAAAGTGCTCATGTCCTGACCTCTTTTAAAGTCGATACATTAAAAACAGATGAAAAAAAATCCCCTCCGCGTCGTTAAACCCGACGAGGAAGGGATTGATTCGTAAATCGCTTATTGGGACGAATTATCGCCGGTAATGCATACGGGTTCAAGTGAGTATAGGGCATTGTGCGGCCTTTACCCCTCTCCCCAAAAGGAGAGAGGGAATAAAAAGCCTACTCGTCTTCCAGGTAGGTGTACCCGTACAGACCCGCTTCAAACTCTTCCAGGAACTGCTGCTGGAGCGCATCGTCCAGCCCGGTGTTTTTCACCTGGTCGCGGAACTGAGTGAGCAGTTTTTTCGGATCCAGCTGAACGTATTCCAGCATGTCCGCCACGGTGTCCCCTTCATCGGACAGCTCGATTTCCACGTTGCCGTCAGGGAACACGAACACGTCCACCGCTTCGGTATCACCGAACAGGTTATGCATGTTGCCGAGGATCTCCTGATACGCGCCGACCATAAAGAAGCCCAGCATCGGCGGGTTCTCCGGGTCGTACTCAGGCATTGGCATCGTCGTTGCGATACCGTCGCCGTCAACGTAGTGGTCGATAGCGCCGTCGGAATCACAGGTGATGTCCAGCAGCACTGCACGGCGTTCCGGGGCATGGTTCAGCCCTTCCAGCGGCAGAACCGGGAACAGCTGGTCGATACCCCAGGCATCCGGCATCGACTGGAACAGCGAGAAGTTGACGTAAATCTTATCCGCCATACGCTCCTGCAGCTCGTCGATAATCGGACGGTGCGCGCGGTTGCTCGGGTCGAGCTGTTTCTGCACTTCATGGCACATGTTCAGATAGAGCTGCTCCGCCCACGCGCGCTCCTGCAGGCTGAAGGTGCCTGAAGAATAACCCACGTGAATGTCGTGCAGGTCCATCTGGCTGTCGTGCAGCCATTCGCGCAGGGAACGACGCGTGCCCGGCTCGTGCATCTCCTGCCAGGTTTCCCACATGCTTTGCAGGGAACGCGGGGCATCGTCTGCCGGAGGCGTCGCTTCGCTGATTTCGCTACGCTCAACGCCGATGATGTTCGAGACCAGCACCGTATGGTGCGCGGTAACCGCGCGACCGGATTCGGTGATCACCGTCGGATGCGGCAGGCCGTTCTCTTCACAGGCATCGCCGATTGCCCAGATGATGTTGTTCGCGTATTCGTTCAGGCCGTAGTTCACGGAACAGTCAGACTGCGAGCGGGTCCCTTCGTAGTCCACGCCGAGGCCGCCGCCCACGTCGAAGCACTGAATATTCACGCCGAGCTTGTGCAGCTCAACGTAGAAACGCGCGGATTCACGCACGCCGGTGGCGATGTCGCGAATATTGGCCATCTGCGAGCCGAGGTGGAAGTGCAGCAGCTGAATGCTGTCCAGACGACCGCGCTCGCGCAGGATTTCCACCAGCTGCAGCACCTGGTTCGCGGCCAGGCCGAACTTGGATTTTTCGCCGCCGGAGGACTGCCATTTGCCGGAACCCTGCGACGCCAGACGCGCACGCACGCCAAGGCGAGGGATGACGTTCAGACGTTCGGCCTCTTCCAGCACGATCGCGATTTCGGTCATCTTTTCGATAACAAGATAGACCTTGTGGCCCATCTTTTCGCCAATCAGCGCCAGACGAATGTATTCACGGTCTTTATAGCCGTTACAGACGATCACTGAACGGGTCATGCCCGCATGCGCCAGAACCGCCATCAGCTCCGCTTTGGAGCCTGCTTCCAGACCCAGCGGTTCGCCGGAGTGGATCAGGGATTCAATCACGCGGCGGTGCTGGTTCACCTTGATCGGGTAAACCAGGAAATAGTCGCCTTTATAGCCGTAGGACTCACGCGCACGCTTGAACGCGGCGTTAATAGAACGCAGGCGATGTTGCAGGATCTGCGGGAAGCAGAACAGTGCAGGCAAACGCTGGCCCTGAGCCTCACGGGCTTTCACCAGTTTCGCGAGATCCACGCGCGCTTCAGGGACGTCCGGATCCGGGCAGACGCTGATGTGGCCCAGTTCGTTAACGTCGTAGTAGTTATTGCCCCACCAGGCAATATTGTAAGTGCGCAGCATCTTGCTGGCTTCCTCGGAGCTCATCGCAACCTCCTGCATAGAACGTAGTACACCCTGTTCGCCCGCTGACGAAGGCGAAAAAGAAGACATGTCGTCAGACATAGCGAACCTCAACTCTTTGTAATAAGTGTAAAACAGTTGACTACTATCGCAGCGTTATACGGCGATAACAACCCATAAACGGCTCCGTTTCCCAGCAGAGTATGCTGAAAACCAGACCGTGCGACCGGTTTCTTATTCATATCATTGTAAAACACGTATCCGAACTCTGTATGACAAGGTTCGGCGAAACCACGAGAAAACTCTTGTATTAACAAGAGCGCCCTTGTTCAGTTTTCACAAAGCGTGACCGGCCCTGGAATCCTGAGAAGCGCCGAGATGGGTATAACATCGGCAGGTTTGCAGACTAGAAATGCGGGTTGCGGGAATCAAATACGCGCCAGAACGGCTGCGCTGAATGTGCGGAAAACGATGGTTCATTATCTCGTATCACCTCCACGGCCGCCTCTGTTGAAACGGACCACAAGCCAAAGCTAATAGTTCACTGCTTAACCCGGCTGGAAGTGGCGACACGATGAGTTCATCGAGCGCTTATTTTATATGAGCCGCGCGCCGCGTTTTATACCGAGAAGGGGGCTAAAAAGCAAAACAAAAATGCGCGAGCTGCCAGCAGCGTCAGGAAAAATTTCCAGCTGCCATTTCAACGCCGTGAGAGATGAATCAAAAAAAACTGGAAATCGGGCGAAGAAGTGACCTAAAATAGCCGTCCAGATGTTAATCCATCTATACTGATTAACACTCATACTGCCAGTGTCAAAAACCTGCAGGCCTTGGTAGAATTATCTCCTTTGGCTATTCCGCACAGCAGCTTGAGCTAACCAAATTCCTCTTAGGTGAAATAAAACATGGCAAAACACCTGTTTACGTCCGAGTCCGTATCAGAAGGACATCCTGATAAAATTGCTGACCAAATCTCCGATGCGGTGCTGGATGCGATCCTGGCGCAGGATCCTAAAGCGCGCGTAGCGTGCGAAACCTATGTCAAAACCGGCATGGTTCTGGTTGGCGGTGAGATCACCACCAGCGCATGGGTTGATATCGAAGAGATCACCCGTAACACGGTGCGTGAGATCGGCTATGTGCATTCTGATATGGGCTTTGATGCCAACTCCTGCGCGGTTCTTAGCGCGATTGGCAAACAGTCTCCAGACATCAACCAGGGCGTTGACCGTGCCGATCCGCTGGAACAGGGCGCGGGCGACCAGGGCCTGATGTTTGGCTATGCAACCAACGAAACCGACGTGCTGATGCCAGCACCGGTCACCTACGCACACCGTCTGGTGCAGCGTCAGGCTGAAGTGCGTAAAAACGGCACCCTGCCGTGGCTGCGCCCGGATGCGAAAAGCCAGGTCACCTTCCAGTATGACGACGGCAAAATCGTTGGGATTGACGCGGTAGTGCTTTCTACCCAGCATTCCGAAGATATCGATCAGAAATCCCTGCAGGAAGCAGTGATGGAAGAGATCATCAAGCCAGTTCTGCCGACCGAATGGCTGAGCTCTGCGACCAAATTCTTCATCAACCCAACCGGACGCTTCGTTATCGGCGGCCCAATGGGCGACTGCGGCCTGACCGGTCGTAAAATCATCGTTGATACCTACGGCGGCATGGCGCGTCACGGTGGCGGTGCGTTCTCCGGTAAAGATCCGTCTAAAGTTGACCGTTCTGCGGCGTACGCGGCGCGTTATGTGGCGAAAAACATCGTTGCTGCCGGCCTGGCTGACCGCTGTGAGATCCAGGTTTCCTATGCTATCGGCGTAGCTGAGCCAACCTCCATCATGGTTGAAACCTTCGGAACTGAGAAAGTGCCTTCAGAACAGCTGACGCTGCTGGTGCGCGAGTTCTTCGACCTGCGTCCATACGGCCTGATTCAGATGCTGGATCTGCTGCACCCAATCTACAAAGAAACCGCGGCATACGGTCACTTTGGTCGTGAACATTTCCCATGGGAAAAAACCGACAAAGCCGCCCTGCTGCGTGAAGCTGCCGGTCTGAAGTAATCGACTGACATCTGCGTGATAAAAGGCCAGCCTTCGGGCTGGCCTTTTTTGTCGGATGGCGACGCAAAGGTGCGCATATGGAACCGATTACACCGCACCGGATGCGTCTCGCTTTCAGAATATTCTCTTTGCATGATCGCCTTTCTTCTGCTGTTACATCGCCTTTCAGTTAAGTCTGAAATGTGTTCTTTCGCGATGCATGTCACCTCGTTTACCTCTATATTTTCAAAGCTTTAATTATTTTTACGGTTGTGCGTTAGTGTAACCGATTACACCTATGTGATTAATCTCACATATTTTTACGGGTCACTCACCTACCCTTTACATCAATAAAACTGATAACCCAACTGGAGGGCATAATGCCTGACAATAAAAAACAGGGGCGTACGTCCAACAAGGCGATGACATTCTTCGTCTGTTTCCTCGCCGCCCTGGCAGGATTACTTTTTGGCCTGGATATCGGCGTGATTGCCGGTGCATTACCTTTCATCACTGACGAGTTCCAGATCAGCGCTCACACCCAGGAGTGGGTGGTCAGCTCCATGATGTTTGGCGCGGCCGTCGGGGCCGTCGGCAGCGGCTGGCTCTCCTTCAAGCTCGGGCGTAAAAAGAGCCTGATGATCGGCGCGATCCTGTTCGTTGCCGGTTCACTCTTCTCTGCCGCAGCGCCTAACGTTGAGGTTCTGCTGGTTTCCCGCGTGCTGCTCGGTCTGGCCGTGGGCGTGGCGTCCTATACCGCCCCGCTTTACCTGTCTGAAATCGCGCCGGAGAAAATCCGCGGCAGTATGATTTCGATGTACCAGCTCATGATCACCATCGGTATTTTGGGCGCGTACCTTTCCGATACCGCGTTTAGCTACAGCGGCGCATGGCGCTGGATGCTCGGCGTGATCATCATCCCGGCCATTCTGCTGCTGATTGGCGTCTTCTTCCTGCCGGACAGCCCGCGCTGGTTCGCCGCCAAACGTCGATTCCACGATGCCGAACGCGTACTGATGCGCCTGCGCGACACCAGCGCGGAAGCGAAAAACGAGCTGGAAGAGATCCGCGAAAGCCTGAAGGTCAAACAGTCCGGCTGGGCGCTGTTTAAAGAGAACAGCAACTTCCGCCGCGCGGTGTTCCTTGGCGTGCTGCTGCAGGTGATGCAGCAGTTCACCGGGATGAACGTCATCATGTATTACGCGCCAAAAATCTTTGAGCTGGCGGGTTATACCAACACCACCGAACAAATGTGGGGGACCGTCATTGTCGGTCTGACCAACGTGCTGGCGACCTTTATCGCCATCGGTCTGGTAGACCGCTGGGGACGTAAGCCAACCCTGACGCTGGGCTTCCTGGTGATGGCGGCCGGTATGGGTGTCCTCGGTACCATGATGCATGTGGGCATTCACTCACCAACCGCCCAGTACTTTGCGGTCGGCATGCTGCTGATGTTTATCGTCGGGTTTGCGATGAGCGCCGGTCCGCTGATTTGGGTGCTGTGCTCTGAGATCCAGCCGCTGAAAGGGCGTGATTTTGGTATCACCTGCTCTACCGCAACCAACTGGATTGCCAACATGATCGTCGGCGCAACGTTCCTGACCATGCTCAATACCTTGGGCAACGCGAACACCTTCTGGGTCTACGCCGGTCTGAACATCTTCTTTATTGTGCTGACTATATGGCTGGTTCCAGAAACCAAACACGTTTCTCTGGAACATATTGAACGTAACCTGATGAAAGGTCGTCCGCTACGCGAAATCGGCGCCCACGACTGATCCTCATGCGGGAGGCGCCTCTTGCGCCTCCCCGCTTCGCGCTTTATGCTTTGCCCCTATGAAAGCACCCCGTCTCCCCATCGCCCTTCAGCAAGCCGTTATGCGCTGCCTGCGGGAAAAACTCGCCCAGGCGAACCTGAAGCTCGGCCGCAATTACCCTGAACCTAAGATCGTTTATCAGCAGCGCGGCACCGCGGCTGGCACCGCCTGGCTCGAGCCCTATGAGATCCGCCTTAACCCGGTGCTAATGATGGAAAACCAGCAGGCGTTTATCGAGGAAGTGGTACCGCACGAGCTGGCGCATCTGCTGGTGTGGAAACACTTCGGACGCGTCGCGCCCCATGGAAAAGAGTGGAAGTGGATGATGGAAGCGGTGCTCGACGTTCCGGCACGCCGCACCCATCAGTTCGAGCTGGAATCGGTACGCCGCAATACCTTCCCCTACCGCTGCCAGTGTCAGCAGCACCAGCTTACCGTCCGCCGCCATAATCGCGTGGTGCGCGGCGAGGCGACCTACCGCTGCGTCAAATGCGGCGAGCCGCTGGTTGCGGAATAATCATCTGAACTTTCAGGAACTTTCCTGATCTGACTGATTGCATACGGGAACAACATTCGTTACGTTGCGGGCTCGTTTTAACACGGAGTGTAAGATGTCCCGTAATTTTTCTCTCGCGGTCGCCTTTCTGACGACGGCGCTCTCAGGCCATGCTCTGGCCGACGGTATCAACAGTTTCTCTCAGGCCAAAGCGGCCGGCGTAAAGGTCAACGCTGACGTGCCGGGCGATTTCTACTGCGGCTGTAAAATTAACTGGCAGGGTAAAAAAGGGGTCGTTGACCTTGAGTCCTGCGGATATAAGGTGCGTAAAAACGAAAATCGCGCCAGCCGCATTGAATGGGAACATGTCGTTCCGGCCTGGCAGTTTGGCCACCAGCGCCAGTGCTGGCAGGATGGTGGACGTAAAAACTGCGCCAAAGATCCGGTTTATCGTCAGATGGAAAGCGATATGCATAACCTGCAGCCTGCCGTAGGTGAAGTGAACGGCGACCGGGGTAATTTCATGTACAGCCAGTGGAACGGTGGCGAAGGCCAGTATGGTCAGTGCGGTATGAAGGTTGATTTTAAAGAGAAAGTCGCCGAGCCCCCTGCCCGTGCGCGCGGCAGCATCGCCCGCACCTACTTCTATATGCGCGACCGTTACGACCTCAACCTCTCCCGCCAGCAGACGCAGCTGTTCAACGCCTGGGACAAGCAGTACCCGGTGACGGAGTGGGAATGCCAGCGCGACGAACGTATCGCCAGAGTCCAGGGGAATCACAACCCTTACGTCCAGCGGGCTTGCCAGCCGCAAAAGAGCTAACCTACACTACGGCAATTCGCTTATATCGCATGACACATGGAATTTCTGACTATGCGCATTCCCCGCATTTACCATCCTGAACTGATTACCGCAGGCCGCGAAATCGCCCTGTCTGATGACGCCGCCAACCACGTTGGCCGCGTGCTGCGCATGGGCGCAGGTCAGGCAATACAGCTGTTCGACGGCTCGAACCAGGTTTTCGACGCAGAAATCACGCGGTCTGATAAAAAAAGCGTACACGTTAACGTCCTGCGTGGCGAAGTGGATGACCGGGAATCACCGCTGCACATCCATCTGGGCCAGGTGATGTCGCGCGGCGAGAAAATGGAGTTCACCATTCAGAAATCCATTGAACTGGGTGTAAGCCTCATTACGCCACTTTTTTCTGAACGCTGTGGCGTTAAACTGGATGCGGAACGTCTGAACAAAAAGATCCAGCAGTGGCAGAAAATTGCCATTGCGGCTTGCGAACAGAGTGGACGCAACCGTATTCCGGAGATCCGCCCGGCAATGGATCTGGAGGAGTGGTGTGCAGAAGAAGACAGTGGGCTGAAACTCAATCTTCATCCGCGCGCCAGCGCCAGCATCAATACCCTGCCCCTGCCCGTTGAGCGCGTACGCCTGCTGATTGGCCCCGAAGGCGGCCTGTCGGCGGATGAAATTGCGATGACGGCACGTTACCAGTTTACTGATATTCTGTTGGGACCTCGCGTTCTGCGCACTGAGACAACGGCACTCACGGCCATTACCGCGCTACAGGTACGGTTTGGCGATCTGGGTTGAAGCATTAACGGAGAAGAACATGATCAAGCTCGGCATCGTGATGGACCCCATCGCAAACATTAACATCAAGAAAGATTCCAGCTTCGCCATGCTGCTGGAAGCGCAGCGTCGCGGCTATGAACTCCACTATATGGAGATGAACGATCTTTACCTGATCAACGGTGAAGCCCGCGCGCGCACCCGCATCGTTAACGTCGAGCAGAACTACGACAAATGGTATGAGTTCGGCACCGAGCAGGATATCGCCCTGGCCGATCTCAACGTGATCCTGATGCGTAAAGATCCGCCGTTCGACACCGAATACATCTACTGCACCTATATCCTTGAGCGCGCAGAAGAGAAAGGCACGCTGATCGTCAACAAGCCGCAGAGCCTGCGCGACTGCAACGAGAAGCTCTACACCGCCTGGTTCTCTGACCTGACGCCGGAAACCCTGGTGACCCGCAGCAAAGCGCAGCTGAAAGAATTCTGGCAGAAGCACGGCGATATCATCATGAAGCCGCTGGACGGCATGGGCGGCGCGTCGATTTTCCGCGTGAAAGAAGGCGACCCTAATATTGGTGTGATTGCCGAAACGCTGACCGAGCTGGGCACGCGTTACTGCATGGCGCAGAACTATATTCCAGCGATCAAAGACGGTGACAAACGTGTTTTGGTGGTGGATGGCGAACCGGTTCCTTACTGCCTGGCGCGTATCCCGCAGGGTGGCGAAACTCGTGGGAACCTGGCGGCCGGCGGTCGCGGTGAGCCGCGCCCGCTGACCGAAAGCGACTGGGAAATTGCCCGCCGCGTTGGCCCGACGCTGAAAGCCAAAGGCCTGATCTTCGTTGGCCTGGATATCATCGGCGATCGTCTGACCGAAGTGAACGTCACCAGCCCGACCTGCATTCGTGAAATTGAAGCGGAATTCCCGATTTCGATCACCGGAATGCTGATGGACGCTATCGAAAAACGTTTACAGAAATAACCTAACAATACTATTAGTGACAGCGCCTGTGTTTGTCCCCATACTGGGCGCTGTCGCTTTTTAAACCAGGAAACAGTACCTCTGACAATGAATTTACAGCATCACTTTCTTATTGCCATGCCTGCTCTCCAGGACCCGATTTTTCGCCGCGCCGTGGTTTATATTTGTGAATACAATGAAGACGGCGCGATGGGCATTATCATCAATAAACCGTTGGAAAATCTTCAGGTTGAAGGAATTCTGGACAAGCTGAAAATCTCGGCTGAAGCGCGACTGCCGGAAATACGGCTTGATAAACCTGTGATGCTGGGCGGACCTCTTGCAGAAGACCGCGGTTTTATCCTGCATACGCCGCCGGTATTCTCTTCCAGTATTCGAATTTCGGATAACACCGTCATTACCACCTCGCGTGATGTGCTCGAAACGCTGGGTACCGCAGAGCAGCCTTCTGAAGTGCTGGTGACGTTGGGCTATTCGTCCTGGGAGAAAGGCCAGCTTGAGCAAGAGATCCTCGATAACGCCTGGCTTACCGCGCCTGCGGACATGAATATCCTGTTTAAAACCCCGATCGCCGATCGCTGGCGTGACGCGGCGAAGCTGATTGGCATTGATATCCTGACCATGCCTGGCGTAGCGGGGCACGCCTGATGAGCGGAACGCTTCTGGCCTTCGATTTTGGTACCAAAAGCATTGGCGTCGCCGTGGGTCAGCGCATCACTGGTACCGCGCGTCCGCTTACGGCACTGAAGGCCAATGACGGCACGCCAGACTGGAATCTTATCGAGCGTCTGCTCAAAGAGTGGCAGCCGGATGACGTGATTGTTGGGCTCCCGCTGAACATGGACGGCACAGAACAGCCGCTTACCGCCCGGGCGCGTAAGTTCGCCAATAAAATCCATGGCCGCTTTGGCGTCTCCGTGAAGCTGCACGACGAGCGTCTGAGCACCGTCGAAGCGCGTGCGGGTCTGTTTGAGCACGGCGGCTTTCGGGCGCTCAGCAAAGGCAGCGTGGACTCTGCTTCCGCCGTGATTATCCTCGAAAGCTATTTCGAGCAGGGCTTTTAAGCACGGGGGCCTACAGCCGCCCCTGCGCCCGTCTCTCCGCCAGGCTCTGGTCAAAGTTCTGCATTCCTGCCTGCTGACCGGTTTGAATGATGCCGGGCAGTTGCCACGTTTTCCCTTCACGAATCAGATTCGCCGCCGCCGCTGTGTTCACCAACAGTTCATACAACGCGACGCGCCCGCCCTGTAGATCGGGAAGCAGCCTCTGCGCCAGCACCGCCCGCAGGGTGCCGGCCAGTTGGTTACGCACCGGATCTTTCTCCTGCGCCGGGAACGTATCGACCAGCCGTTCAATCGCCTGCGATGCCCCGCGCGTATGCAGCGTCGCCAGCACCAGATGTCCGGTTTCCGCCGCCGTTAACGCCAGGCGGATCGTTTCGCTGTCGCGCAGCTCCCCCAGCAAAATAACGTCCGGATCCTGGCGTAAGGCGCTGCGCAGGGCTTCAGCAAATGACGGGCTGTGCTGACCTATCTCCCGCTGCTGGATCAGGCAACGTTCGCTCTGGTAGATAAACTCCACCGGATCTTCAAGCGTGAGGATATGGCCATCAGCATGGTAGTTAAGAAAATCGACCATCGCCGCCAGCGTAGTGGACTTCCCGCTGCCGGTCGCCCCCGTGACCAGAATCAGTCCGGCGTCATTTGACAACAGTTCCGGGATTACCCGCGGCGCGCCCAGCGAAGAGAGCTGTGGGCAGCTCCGTGGCAACAGCCGCAGCGTCAAAGAAACTCCGCGCATCTGCTTAAAGGCACTCCCGCGCAGGCGCTGGCCTCCCGCCACCGTCGCGGCAAAATCCACCTGTCCCTTTGCCCACCATGTTCCCTGCTGCTCATCGTTAAGCCACGCTTTTAATAACGCTCCGACATCGGGAGGCGGAAAGGGCGCAGGCTCAAGCCGGCCTAATCTACGCCAGCGCGGTGGCGAATCACTGCACAGGTGTAGATCGGAGACGTTATGCTTTACACTAAGGGCCACAATTTCTTCCACATCCATAGACTACTCCTCGGAAAATGAACGACATTGCGCATAACCTGGCACAGGTCCGGGACAAAATCTCAGCCGCCGCAGCGCGTTGCGGCCGTGCTTCAGAAGAAATTACGCTGCTTGCAGTCAGCAAAACCAAGCCTGCGAGCGCCATCGCAGAAGCTATTGATGCAGGCCAGCGGGCGTTTGGTGAAAACTACGTTCAGGAAGGCGTGGATAAAATTCGCTACTTCCAGGAACAGGGGAATACGGATCTGCAGTGGCACTTTATTGGCCCGCTGCAGTCGAACAAAAGCCGTCTGGTGGCAGAGCACTTCGACTGGTGCCACACCATCGACCGCCTGCGTATTGCTACCCGCCTGAATGACCAGCGTCCGGCAGAAATGCCGGCACTCAACGTGCTGATTCAAGTCAACATCAGCGATGAAAACAGCAAGTCCGGCATTGCTCTGAGTGAGCTGGATACGCTGGCCGCAGACGTGGCCGCCCTTCCGCACTTGACCCTGCGCGGGCTGATGGCAATTCCTGCGCCTGAGTCAAGTTATGAAAGGCAGTTTGCCGTGGCACAGCAAATGGCTGTAGCATTTGAGGCGCTTAAAGCGCGCTATAACACGGTAGACACGCTTTCGCTGGGCATGTCGGATGATATGGAAGCCGCCATCGCGGCAGGCAGCACTATGGTGCGCATCGGCACGGCAATTTTCGGTGCGCGCGACTACTCAAAATAATAAGGAAACCTGAGGAACGCCATGAAGACGTTGACTTTCCTGCTCTCAACAGTGCTTGAGCTGTATACGATGGCGCTTTTGCTGCGCGTCTGGATGCAGTGGGCCCGCTGTGATTTTTACAATCCGTTCTCGCAGTTTGTCGTGAAAATCACGCAACCTGTTGTCGGACCGCTGCGCCGCATTATCCCGGCGATGGGTCCCATCGACAGTTCGTCTCTGCTGGTGGCGTTTATTCTGAGCGTTATCAAAGCGATCGTGCTGTTTATGGTCATCACCTTCCAGCCGATTATTTGGATTGCTGCGGTCCTGATTTTAATCAAAACCATCGGCCTGCTGATTTTCTGGGTGCTGCTGGTCATGGCCATCATGAGTTGGGTAAGCCAGGGGCGTAGTCCGGTGGAGTATGCTTTGATCCAACTGGCCGAACCGCTGCTGCGCCCGATTCGCAATCTGCTGCCTTCGATGGGCGGTATTGATTTCTCGCCGATGATCCTGGTTCTGCTGCTGTACGTGGTTAATATGGGGATCGCTGAGCTGTTACAGTCGACGGGCGATATGCTGCTGCCGGGGCTGTGGATGGCGCTATGAGTGCCGTAAGCACCTGCGCTGACGGGCTGGTTTTGCGGCTGTATATTCAGCCGAAGGCCAGCCGTGACAGTATTGTCGGGCTGCATGGCGACGAGTTAAAAGTCGCCATCACCGCCCCGCCGGTTGACGGCCAGGCGAACGCGCATCTGACCAAATATCTGGCAAAACAGTTTCGCGTCGCCAAAAGCCAGGTCATCATTGAAAAAGGTGAACTTGGGCGACATAAACAGGTAAAAATCCTTAATCCGCAATCTATCCCGACGGAAGTCGCGGCTCTGAAAGAACAGGACTAAACCATGCAGAAAGTTGTTCTCGCGACCGGCAACGCCGGTAAAGTGCGCGAGCTGGCCTCGCTATTAAATGATTTTGGGCTGGACGTGGTCGCCCAGACCGATCTGGGCGTGGAGTCCGCCGAAGAGACGGGTCTGACGTTTATCGAAAACGCGATCCTGAAAGCGCGCCACGCCGCGCAGATTACCGGCCTGCCTGCGATTGCCGACGACTCCGGCCTGGCCGTGGATTTTCTCGGCGGTGCGCCGGGGATTTACTCTGCGCGCTATTCCGGCGTTGACGCCACCGACCAGCAGAATCTGGAAAAGCTGCTTGTCGCCCTGAAAGACGTACCGGACGAACAGCGCACCGCGCAGTTCCACTGCGTTCTGGTTTATATGCGTCACGCGGAAGACCCGACGCCGATTGTCTGCCACGGCAGCTGGCCGGGCGTGATTACCCGTGAAGCGGCTGGCAACGGCGGCTTTGGCTACGACCCTATTTTCTTTGTCCCGACCGAGGGCAAAACCGCTGCGGAACTCACCCGCGAAGAGAAAAGCGCAATTTCCCACCGTGGACGCGCGCTGAAACTGTTACTGGAAGCACTGCGTAATGGCTAATTTGCCGCCTTTGAGTCTGTATATTCACATCCCGTGGTGCGTGCAGAAATGCCCGTACTGCGATTTCAACTCGCACGCGCTGAAGGGCGAAGTGCCGCACGATGACTACGTTGCGCATCTGCTGGCCGACCTGGACGCCGATGTACCTTACGCACAGGGACGTGAAGTTAAGACCATTTTCATTGGTGGCGGTACGCCGAGCCTGCTGTCAGGCCCGGCGATGCAAACGCTGCTGGACGGCGTGCGTTCGCGCCTGAACCTGGCGGCGGATGCTGAAATTACGATGGAAGCCAACCCCGGCACCGTTGAGGCCGACCGTTTTGTCGACTATCAGCGCGCGGGCGTGAACCGCATCTCCATCGGCGTGCAGAGCTTTAGCGAACCGAAGCTGAAACGTCTGGGGCGCATTCACGGCCCGGAAGAGGCGAAGCGCGCGGCAAACCTGGCGACCGGTCTGGGCCTGCGCAGCTTTAACCTCGATCTGATGCACGGCCTGCCGGATCAGTCGCTGGAAGAGGCGCTGGACGACCTGCGCCAGGCGATCGAACTGAACCCACCGCACCTGTCGTGGTATCAGCTCACCATCGAGCCAAACACGCTGTTCGGTTCCCGCCCGCCGGTGCTGCCGGACGACGACGCGCTGTGGGATATCTTCGAGCAGGGTCACAGGCTTCTCACCGCTGCGGGCTATCAGCAGTATGAAACGTCCGCGTATGCGAAGCCGGGATACCAGTGTCAGCACAACCTGAACTACTGGCGCTTTGGTGACTATCTGGGGATTGGCTGCGGCGCGCACGGCAAGGTGACCTTCCCGGACGGGCGCATTCTGCGCACCGCCAAAACCCGCCACCCGCGCGGATACATGGAAGGCCGCTACCTGGAGCGTCAGCACGACGTTGAGGCGGAGGATAAACCGTTTGAGTTCTTCATGAACCGCTTCCGTCTGCTGGAAGCCGCGCCGCGCGCGGAATTTGCGCGTTACACCGGGCTGCCGGAGTCGGTGATTCGCCCGCAGATCGACGAGGCGCTGGCGCAGGGGTATCTCACCGAGAATGAGGAATACTGGCAGATCACCGAGCACGGCAAGCTGTTCTTAAATTCCCTTCTTGAGCTGTTCCTCGCCGACGATTCTGAAGGCTGATTCAGGATTTTGCATCCCGTTCTGCTGGCTGAGGGAAAGGCTGGCAGAGTGTGGGGATGGAAAAATCAAAACAACTCCGCAAACAAATTACGCCCGAAGAATTACGCCTCTGGGATTTGTTCAGAGGTCGTCGTTTCTTTGGGTATAAGTTTCGTCGGCAGATGCCTATTGGCACATATATCGTCGATTTTGCCTGCTTTAAGGCGAAGCTGATCGTTGAGCTGGACGGGGGACAACATCAGAATGAAGAGGCGTATGACTTACGAAGAACAGCATTCTTAAACGCAAACGGCTGGGAAGTTTTGCGGTTCTGGAATAATGAATTTAGGGCAAATGAGGATGAAGTGATGATGGTTATACTTCAACGACTGCAGAGCCTGATGCCCTCACCCTAACCCTCTCCCACAGGGAGAGGGAACGATTACACCCTCTCCCATGGGGAGAGGGCCGGGGTGAAGGGCCCAGCGCGCAGAGATCTTACTTCAGCGTCCCCACCAGCGCCTTCCGGCTATCTTCCAGCGACACCACGCGTTTACACACGTCTTTGCCGAACTGCTGGAAATCATCTTCCTGGTTCTTCCACTCGTTCTGAATGGAGGTCTGCAAGCCGCCCAGGCTGCCCAGCACGCCCTGCAGCGGGTTACCGCCGCCTTTCAGCACGGCTTTCGCCCCCATTTCGTTGATGCTGTCCTGCAGGATGCCGCCCATCGCCTGATTCACCAGCTGCTGCCCGTCAGCGCGGACCTGATCGATCGCCTTGTAGTGGAACGTCAGGCCGTCGGAGCGCGTCTCGATAATGCGGTTCATCTGCTCTTTAAGCTGCTTATCGAGCTTCGTCAGGCGGGTGCGCATATTGCTGCTCTCCCCCACCTCTTTGGTGATGATCTTATCCAGCGCGACGCGGCTTTTCTCAACGCGGGTCAGCGCGCCGTCGTTAATCCACGGCAGTGCGGTACGCAGCTCAGCCTGATAATCCTTCGCCTGCTCGCGCTGCGCGGCAGTCAGGTTTTGCGGCTTGCCGTTAAACGTCACGTTACCATCCGGCGTAATCATCAGATTGCCGTTCTCGCCTTTGACCTGCACGGTCTGCGGGCTTAACACCACGTCATCACGCGGGGTGACGCTACATTGATAATCCGCATGGGCGGTGAATCCGGTTGCCATCAAAGCAACAGCCAGCAACGTTTTGCGCATCTTAAACACTCCCTCAGACAAAATGGGCCAGCTAATGCTGGCCCCTTACTGCTTTATTAGTCCCACCAAACGTCGAAAAGTTCGCTGACGCGGACATCTTCGAGCTTGTGGTCTTCAAGCCATTTACGTACCAGCGCCTGATGTTCTTCGGTGCATTTACCCACTTCCTGGGTGCAGATCAGACCTTCCCAGGCCAGATAGCCGCTACCGTCGAAGGCCAGTTTGTTTGGCTCAATCACGTCATTGATGAACGCATCCACGTCCTGATCGATCTGCTCAACGCTGGTGCCTTCCGGGAAACGCCACGCAACGGAGAAGCCCACTTCCTGGAATTCTTCGATGTGCATCTTTTTACGCAGACGACGGCTACGATTCTTTGCCATTATTTCACCCTCTCGAACATTAAGTCCCATACACCGTGACCAAGACGATGGCCACGCTGTTCAAATTTCGTTACCGGACGCGATTCCGGACGCGGTACATAGTCGTTGCTCTCAGACTGGTTTTTATACCCGTCCAGCGACGACATCACTTCCAGCATATGTTCCGCATACGGTTCCCAGTCGGTCGCCATATGGAAGACACCGCCCAGCTTCAGCTTACTTTTCACCAGCTCGGCAAACGGCGCCTGAACGATACGGCGTTTATTATGACGTGCTTTGTGCCACGGGTCAGGGAAAAAGAGCTGAACCATGGTTAAAGAATTGTCAGGAATCATTTTATGCAGTACTTCCACCGCGTCGTGACACATCACGCGCAGGTTCTCTACGCCCTCTTCATGAGCCGTTGCCAGGCATGCACCCACGCCCGGGGAGTGGACTTCGATACCGAGGAAGTTCTGCTCCGGTCGCGCTTTCGCCATGGCCACCAGCGAGGTGCCCATACCAAACCCGATCTCCAGCGTGACGGGTGCTTCGCGGCCGAACAGTTCGGTAAAGTCCAGAGGCTGCTCGCTGAACTCAACGCCCATCACCGGCCAGTAGTTGTCCAGCGCATGTTGCTGCCCTTTTGTCAGGCGACCCTGACGGCGGACAAAGCTGCGAATACGGCGCAGCGGGCGACCGTTTTCATCAAATTCCGGTGAAATGACGTCGTTTTTCATAAAAGAGTTGTCTGCTTGTGAGAATGTTCGGGAAACGGGCATTATCCAAAGTTAAGGCTTCTATGCAAGCATGGGAAAGATCCGGTTTACAGCAGATTGACGCTGTGCTGCAATCTGCGTCCCTGATTATGCGAATCGATGACCATGCAAGCCTCTCAATTTTCAGCCCAGGTGCTGGACTGGTACGACAAATACGGGCGTAAAACCCTGCCCTGGCAAATTGAAAAAACGCCTTACAAAGTATGGCTCTCCGAGGTGATGTTGCAACAAACGCAGGTCGCTACGGTGATCCCTTACTTCGAGCGTTTTATGGCGCGCTTCCCGACGGTGACCGATCTGGCCAACGCCCCGCTGGACGAGGTCCTGCACCTGTGGACCGGTCTTGGCTATTACGCCCGGGCGCGTAACCTTCACAAGGCCGCACAGCAGGTTGCGACGCGCCACAACGGGAAATTCCCGGAAACCTTCGACGAGGTGGCGGACTTGCCCGGCGTCGGACGTTCAACCGCAGGCGCCATTCTCTCCCTGTCTTTAGGCAAGCATTTCCCGATTCTCGACGGCAACGTGAAGCGCGTGCTGGCACGCTGCTACGCCGTCGACGGATGGCCGGGGAAGAAGGACGTTGAAAAACGTCTTTGGGAAATAAGTGAAGCGGTCACCCCGGCTAACGGCGTCGAGCGTTTCAACCAGGCGATGATGGATCTCGGCGCGATGGTCTGCACGCGCTCAAAACCAAAATGCGAACTCTGCCCGGTGAATAATCTCTGCGTGGCGTATGCCAACCATTCATGGGCGCAATATCCGGGTAAGAAACCCAAGCAGACGCTACCGGAGCGCACCGGCTATATGCTGCTGATGCAGCACGGCGACCAGGTCTTCCTCGCCCAGCGTCCGCCGAGCGGTCTGTGGGGTGGTCTATACTGCTTCCCACAGTTTGAAGATGAAGATTTGCTGCGTGAATGGCTTAAACAGCGCGGGATTGCTGCCGATAACCTGACGCAGCTGACCGCGTTTCGCCATACGTTCAGCCATTTCCACCTGGATATTGTACCCATGTGGCTTCCCGTGTCGTCATTTGCCTCGTGCATGGATGAAGGCACCGCTCTCTGGTATAACTTAGCGCAACCGCCATCAGTCGGACTGGCGGCTCCCGTGGAGCGCCTGTTACAGCAATTACGTGCCGGTGCAATGGTTTAGCATCGACAAGAAAAAGAGGAATGAGTATGGCCAGAACGATTTTTTGTACTTTCCTGCAGCGTGACGCTGAAGGCCAGGATTTCCAGCTTTATCCGGGCGACCTGGGTAAACGCATCTACAATGAAATCTCCAAAGAAGCCTGGGGACAGTGGCAGAAAAAGCAGACCATGCTGATCAACGAGAAAAAACTCAGCATGATGAACCCGGAACACCGCAAGCTGCTGGAGCAGGAGATGGTGAGCTTCCTGTTCGAAGGTAAAGACGTGCACATCGAAGGCTATACGCCACCGGAAAAATAACAGCGTGCGGGGGAAACCCCGCCGTTAAAGCAAACACAACACGCACTCCCGGAATGATGAAAAAACTTTTAGCGCTAGCCCTTGTTGCGCCGTTGCTTGTCTCGTGTTCGTCAAAAAAAGGCGAAGATTACAACGAAGCCTGGATCAAGGACACCAACGGTTTTGACATTTTGATGGGGCAGTTTGCCCACAACATCGAGAACATATGGGGATTTAACGAAGTTCTTATTGCCGGACCAAAGGACTACGTTAAGTACACCGACGCCTATCAGACCCGTAGCCACATCAACTTTGATGAGGGGACGATCACGATTGAGACCATCGCAGGCACCGACCCTGCGGCGCGACTGCGTCAGGCGATCGTCAAAACCCTGCTGATGGGTGACGATCCGGGATCTATCGATCTCTACTCCGATGCCGACGATATCACTATCTCGAAAGAGCCGTTCCTGTACGGCCAGGTCGTCGATCAGACCGGTCAGCCGATCCGCTGGGAAGGTCGCGCCACGAAATTTGCCGACTACCTGCTGCAGACGCGCCTGAAAAGCCGCTCTAACGGTCTGAAGATTATCTATAGCGTCACCATCAACCTTGTCCCGAACCACCTCGACAAGCGTGCGCATAAGTACATTGGGATGGTGCATCAGGCCTCACGCAAATACGGCGTGGATGAGTCGCTGATCCTGGCGATTATGCAGACAGAATCCTCGTTTAACCCGTATGCGGTAAGCCGTTCCGACGCCCTGGGGCTAATGCAGGTTGTGCAGCACAGCGCCGGGAAAGACGTCTTCCGCGCGCAGGGGAAATCCGGCACGCCGAGCCGCAGCTATCTGTTCGATCCGCAGAGCAACATTGATACCGGCACGGCCTACCTGGCGATGCTAAACAATGTGTACCTGGGCGGAATTGATAACCCTACGTCGCGCCGCTATGCGGTGA
>NZ_JANLIZ010000005.1:0-228736 GCF_024702055.1 Enterobacter sp. HG048 | reverse complement strand
GTCCCTATCTGCCGTGGGCGCTGGAGAATTGAGGGGGGCTGCTCCTAGTACGAGAGGACCGGAGTGGACGCATCACTGGTGTTCGGGTTGTCATGCCAATGGCACTGCCCGGTAGCTAAATGCGGAAAAGATAAGTGCTGAAAGCATCTAAGCACGAAACTTGCCCCGAGATGAGTTCTCCCTGACCCTTTAAGGGTCCTGAAGGAACGTTGAAGACTACGACGTTGATAGGTCGGGTGTGTAAGCGCAGCGATGCGTTGAGCTAACCGATACTAATGAACCGTGAGGCTTAACCTTACAACGCCGAAGGTGTTTTGGCGAAGAGACGACACGATTTTCAGCCTGATACAGATTAACAGAATTTGCCTGGCGGCTTTAGCGCGGTGGTCCCACCTGACCCCATGCCGAACTCAGAAGTGAAACGCCGTAGCGCCGATGGTAGTGTGGGGTCTCCCCATGTGAGAGTAGGGAACTGCCAGGCATCAATCAGAAGAACCCCGTACCGTAAGGTACGGGGTTTTTTGCTTTGTGCGCGCAGAAAAGCCCGATGGCGCTGCGCTTGCGTTTTAGTAGGCCGGATAAGGCAAAGCCGCCATCCGGCAACGCAGACCGCACGATCCCACGACAAAGAGAAACAAGAATACAAAGAAGGGATTTATAAACGCAGAAAAGCAAAAACCCAGCCATAGGCTGGGTTCTTTGAATAGTGGTGCCCGGACTCGGAATCGAACCAAGGACACGGGGATTTTCAATCCCCTGCTCTACCGACTGAGCTATCCGGGCAACGGAGCGCATTAAACCGCAATCACGCCCGATCGTCAACATTATTTCGGGAAAAGCTGTTCAACTGCTTAAGTTTGCGGCAATCTGTCCGCTTTCGCCGTGAAAATGCACAAATCTTCCAGACAGAACCAGTGTCATACGGCAATGCTGATAGCAAGAGGAGGACAGTATGGCAAATGACTGGCTTGAACTGCGTCAGCATGCAGATACGGGTATTGAGACGATTAAAGCGCATTTCGAAGGGCATGCCTTTGATCCGCACTGGCACGATAGCTATCTGGTAGGGATAACCCTCTCCGGCACGCAGCAGTTTAACTGCCGCCGTGAGCGTCATCGTAGCCAGCCGGGCGACGCATTTCTCCTCGAGCCTGGCGAGATCCACGACGGTGACGCGCCTGTAGAGGGCGGCTTTACCTATTCGACCTTCTATCTTGATGAGCGCTGGCTTACCCGTGCGCTACAAGGACTTTACGAATCTACTCCTGGGAGTTATTCACCCCACTTTGCCCAAACGCTGACGCGGGAGCCGCAGCTGGTGCGCGGTGACCAGCCCGTTGATGTGGCTGCCGCAGTGGGTTTTGCCGATCAAAGCCATCTGGGGCGATGGTTTCAGCGTGCTTACCGTATCTCTCCCGCACACTACCGCCGGTTGTGCACAAACCTTCCAGACGTTTCCAAAAAATAACGGCACATTCATGGCTCTAATAAAAAGGAGCCACCCGTGAGTTTGATACCCTTTCTGTTGTTCACATTTGTCGCCTCCATTACGCCGGGGCCGACCAATATTCTCGTGCTGACGAACAGCCAGCACTTTGGCGTAAAAAATACCGTACCTGCTATTCTGGGCGGATGTATCGCGGCCAGTGCGATTGTGCTGGTATCAGGCGCGGGCGCGGGGGAAGTGCTGCGTCAGTATCCTCTGATACGTCAGATAATGAGCTGGGCAGGCGTGCTGTGGCTAAGCTGGATGAGCTGGCAGCTGTTTCGCGCCCCGGCTGTCCGTCTCGCCGCTGAGAACCGTATCCGATTCACCGCTCGGGCGGCGGCGCTGCTGCAGATCGTGAACCCCAAAACCTGGATGATGGCGCTGGCCGTCGTCAGCCTGTTTGCCCCAGCTGGCGACCATGCATTGCGGGATATTGCGCTAATGTCGCTATGGTTTCTGCTGATCTCAATAGCCTGTTTGATGTGCTGGGCGTGGTTGGGTAAAGCGGTGAACCGAATATTTCGCACCACCGTGGCGATGGTGCGGTTTCAGCGCCTGATGGCGCTGTGTCTTCTCGTCTCTTCCTGGGCGGGCATCCTGGCTTAGGTCAGTGCTCCACCCATTCTGCATTGGGCAAAGCGCAGAATATCTTCCGCCAGGCGGTGCGCCGTATCCACATCGGCCTGGCTACGGTTCACTAGCATGCGGCTGAGGCAACCTTCCAGCACCAGTTCCATCTGCTTCGCCACCATCGCCGGGTCATCGACTTCCAGCGTGGTCAGCAATTCGTGGGTGAAGTCATGCGCCGCCCGTTTTTGCTGATCCGCCAGTTGATGGATAGGATGGCCTGGGTCGGGAAAATAAGTGCAGGCGGCGATGAACAGACAACCCGGGTAGCGGTTGTTGCTGACGCATTCGGTCAGCGCGGTATAGCGCGCCAGCAGTTTTTGCTCCGCGGTCAGTTCTTCATTCAGCATCAGCTGTCTGCGCCAGATATCAACCTGCTGGCTGAGATAGCGCAGGGCATCATAGAGTAGCGCCTCTTTATCCGGCCAGAAGCGCTTAAGTTCATCCAGAGGATAATCGATACGGTCGGCTACCATCTCAAGCGTGGTGCTGGCGATCCCTTGAATCTCAAGTAATTGCAGGGCTTGTCCCAGTACGTCTTCACGTTGCACGGTTATCTCCTCCGCTATTCCCAACGGTTTGTCCCGTTTAAAGTGTTGTTTACGGTTGGCGATTGCGCAAATGCGCGCTAAATGCCGCTGCATCCATAAACCCGGTTACACGCTGTTCTGGCTGCTCCTGGCCCTGTTGATTGAAGAACAGAATGGTTGGCAGCCCGAGCACGTTAAGCTGCTTCAGCAGAGCCTTATCCTGCGCATTATTGGCGGTCACGTTCGCCTGGAGCAAAACGGTCTCTTTCAGGGCGCTTTGCACCTGTGGATCGCTAAAAGTATATTTTTCAAACTCTTTGCAGGCGACACACCAGTCGGCATAGAGATCGAGCATCACCGGTTTGCCTTTCGCCTCTGCCAGGGCGCTGTTAAGTTCATCCACGTTTTTAATCTGGGTGAAGTTCAGATGCGCTTGCATCTGACCCACCGGTGTGCCGAACGCCCAGTCCTGCAGAGGGCGTACGCTCACCAGCGCGGCAGCCAGCAGCAGGATTTGCACCAGGCGCATCCATGGCTTCTTCGCCCACAGGCTGACGATAAACGCCCAGGCAAAGAACGCTACGCCGAGCATCGCCCACAGGCGCAGACCCCAGGCGTCGCCGATGATACGCTCAAGGAGGAACACCGGCAGCGCGAGGATGACAAAACCAAATGCGGTTTTCACCGTCTCCATCCACGGGCCGCTCTTCGGCAGAAGTCGATTGCCGAAAACCGTGACCAGAATTAGCGGCAGGCCCATGCCCAGCGCGTAGAGGTACAACGTTCCGCCGCCGAGCCACATATTGCCGCTCTGGGCGATATAGAGCAGGATGGCGCTCAGCGGCGCGGTGGTGCAGGGAGAGCATATAAGCCCGGCGATGGCACCCATCGCGAACACGCCGCCTGCGGAGCCGCCCTGCTGACGGTTGCTCATCAGCGTTAAGCGTGTTTGCAGCGAGGAGGGCAGCTGTAGCGTGAACAGGCCAAACATTGACAGCGCCAACAGGATAAACACCGCTGACAGGCCAATGAGAACATAAGGGTGCTGGAGTGCTGCCTGGAACTGTAACCCGGCAGCGGCAACCACGAGGCCGAGCGCCGTGTAGGTTAGCGCCATTCCCTGCACGTATATAAAGGCCAGCAGCAGCGCGCGGGCGGTAGATAGACGCTGTTTGCCGCCCAGCACAATCCCGGAGATAAGCGGGTACATTGGCAACACACAAGGGGTAAAGGCAATGCCTATACCAATCAGTAACGCCCACAGCGCTGAGAACGGAAGGTCAGCGCTGTCGTTGGTTTTCTCAACCGCAGGGACCGGAGTTACAGCAGCAGTCGCTTTCACTTCGCTAAGCGGCACGACTTTCGTTTCCGGCGGATAGCAGAAACCTGCATCCGCACATCCCTGATACGTCACCGTCAGCGTCGCGCCTTTATCGGCCTGATTCACCGTCACAGGCACGTTTAAGCGCTGGCGGTAGATTTCACTCTTGCCGTAGAACTCGTCCTCGTGCCACTCGCCAGCGGGCAACCGTAATGCGCCCACTTTTGCCTGGGCAGGAGTAATGCTCACCTGCTTGCGATAGAGGTAATAGCCCTCTTTCACCTGCCAGGTGAGCGTCAGATCGTGCTGGTTCTGCTGAAAATCGAAAACAAACGCCTGGTCGGCAGGAATAAAGTTCGAACGGCCGGGCGCGTCAAACAACCCGGCAAAAGCTGACGTGCTGCACAGCAGCAGGATCAGCGTAAGGAAGCGTTGAGCCATGAGAGATAGTCGTTATCGCCGTGGACCACTGGCAGCACCAGCAGTTCCGGAGTTTGGTAAGGATGATGAGATTTGAGGCAGTCCAGGAGAGCCTGCTGATTCGCCAGATTGGTTTTGAGCAACATCTGGACTTCGTACTCTTGCTCCAGCTTGCCTTCCCAGTAATACAGGGAAGTGGCACCGGGGAGGAGCGTCACGCAGGCAGCCAGTTTTTCGGCCAGCACTTTAGCGGCGAGATCCTGGGCAGAGGCTTCATCAGGGGCGGTACACAGTACGACAACAGCATCAGGCGTGTTCACAAGTCGACCTCCTCATCACGAAAGGCTTCACTATACCACGCAAGGCGGTTGGTCATTAATGAAACGGGCCGCAGAGCGGCCCGATTTTAACTATTTTTACAACCACTCACCGTTTACAGCACCACGCCGCCAATGATAAAGCCGAGGATTACGCAAAGTGAAATGGCGACCACGCCCGGGATCAGGAACGCGTGGTTAAACACATACTTACCGATACGGGTTGAGCCAGTGTCGTCCATCTCCACCGCAGCCAGCAGGGTTGGATAGGTTGGCAGAACGAACAGGGCAGAAACCGCTGCGAAAGAGGCAATCGCCGTCAGTGGCGTCACGCCCAGCATCAGTGCCGCAGGCATTAGCGCTTTGGTGGTCGCCGCCTGGGAGTAAAGCAGGGTAGCGGCAAAAAACAGCACCACCGCCAGCAGCCACGGATAGTTGTGCAGCAGGTCGCCGGCTACGGTCTGAATGTCGCTGATGTGCGCTTTCACGAAGGTATCACCAAGCCAGGCTACCCCGAGGACGCACACGCAGGCGCTCATACCGGATTTAAAGGTGCTGGCGTTCAGCACTTCGCTGGTGTCAATTTTACAGGTGATGCTAATCAGCGTCGCGATGGTCAGCATAAACACCACAATCGCTTCGTTACGCGGCAGGACCGGGTTCTGGATCAGGCCCACGGTGTCGCTGATGGCGGTCGCATAGAACATCACCGCGACAATACCGATCAGGAATAGCAGCACGGAACGTTTTGCGTGCGGCTTCAGCTCGAAGACCTGGCTACCGCGCAGTCTCACTTCACCCTTGGCCAGACGCTCCTGATAAACCGGATCGTCTTTCAGTTCAGCGCCGAGGAAGTTGCACAGCACGGCGGTGATCATCACCGCAAGCAGCGTCACCGGGATACAGATCGCCAGCAGCGTCAGGTAGCTCACGCCCATCGGCTCCAGAATACCGGCGAAGAAGACCACCGCAGCGGAAATCGGCGAGGCGGTAATCGCAATCTGGGACGCGACGACGGCAATAGAGAGCGGACGAGACGGACGGATACCCTGCTCTTTCGCCACTTCGGTAATCACCGGCAGCGTAGAGAAGGCGGTGTGGCCCGTACCGGCGAGAATGGTCATAAACCAGGTCACCAGCGGGGCAAGGAAGGTAATGTACTTTGGATGGCGGCGCAGCATACGCTCCGCCAGGCTTACCAGGTAGTCCATACCGCCTGCCACCTGCATGGCGGCGATAGCGGCAATAACTGCCATGATGATTTCGATAACGTCAAACGGGATTGCGCCGGGTTTAATCTGAAAGATAAGGGTAAGAACGAGCACCCCGAGACCGCCAGCAAAACCGATGCCGATACCCCCGAGTCTTGCTCCCAAATAAATCGCCAACAAGACGATGACGAGTTCTGCTCCAAACATAAGGACCTGCCTTGCTTATTAACAAGTTGATATTGAATTGTTGTATTTAGGTAACGCCTAAAAAGAAAAAAGGCACGTCACAAGTGACGTGCCTTAAGAAGCCTAGCCAGAACGGTTACTGTTCGCTTTCATCGGTATATCGTTTCGCTTTATATGCCGGGTGCATCAGGTTCTGGGCCGAGAAGATATCGTCCAGCTCGGCTTCGGTCAACAGCCCGCGCTCCAGCACCACTTCGCGCACGCTCTTACCGGTTTCGGCGCAAATCTTACCGACGATATCACCGTTGTGGTGACCGATGAACGGGTTGAGGTAGGTGACGATCCCGATGGAGTTATAGACATAACCCTCACAGACTTCTTTATTCGCCGTGATGCCGTTAATGCATTTTTCCAGCAGGTTGTAGCAGGCGTTGGTCAGAATGTGGATAGATTCAAACATCGCCTGGCCAATCACCGGCTCCATCACGTTCAGCTGCAGCTGACCCGCTTCAGAGGCCATGGTCACGGTCGTATCGTTACCGATGACTTTGAAGCAAACCTGGTTCACCACTTCTGGCACCACCGGGTTCACCTTGGCTGGCATGATGGATGAACCGGCCTGCAGTTCTGGCAGGTTGATTTCATTCAGGCCAGCGCGCGGACCGGAAGAGAGCAGGCGCAGGTCGTTACAGATTTTGGACAGTTTCACCGCCAGACGTTTCAGGGCGCTGTGTACCATGACGTAGGCGCCGCAGTCGGAGGTGGCTTCAATCAGGTCTTCTGCAGGCACAACCGGCAGGTTAGAGACTTCAGCCAGCTTCTGTACCGCCAGCTGCTGATAGCCATCCGGGGTGTTCAGACGGGTACCGATGGCGGTGGCGCCCAGGTTCACTTCAAGCAGCAGCTCGGAGGTGCGCAGCAGGTTTTTGGTCTCTTCGTTCAGCAGTACGTTAAACGCATGGAATTCCTGGCCGAGCGTCATCGGCACCGCGTCCTGCAGCTGGGTACGACCCATTTTCAGGATGTCCTGGAACTCAACCGCTTTACGCTGGAAGCCATCACCCAGCTGGTTGATCGCATCCACCAGTTTCACCACGGAGGCATACACCGCGATACGGAAGCCGGTAGGGTAGGCGTCGTTGGTAGACTGGCATTTGTTTACGTGGTCGTTCGGGTTCAGGTACTGGTATTCACCTTTCTGGTGACCCATCAACTCCAGGCCAATGTTTGCCAGTACTTCGTTGGTATTCATGTTGACGGAGGTGCCCGCGCCGCCCTGATAGACGTCAACCGGGAACTGGTCCATGCATTTGCCGTTGTTCAGCACTTCATCGCAGGCTGCGATAATCGCATTTGCCGCGCTTTTAGGAATGGTTTGCAGCTCTTTGTTAGCCAGTGCTGCGGCTTTCTTCACCATCACCATGCCACGGACAAACTCAGGGATGTCGCTGATTTTGCTGTTGCTGATGTAGAAGTTTTCAATCGCTCTCAGAGTGTGGACACCGTAGTAGGCATCCGCTGGAACTTCCCTGGTACCCAACAAGTCTTCTTCGATACGAATGTTGTTTAACATGTGAACCTTCTTTTCAAGCTGCCGATGGATTGTACTAAACACACAGTATTTATGTGGTTTTGAATATTTTCTGGCCGACGATTATTCCCTCAATCAGCCAGATGCTCGAGATCATATGCTGATGATAGCGAATTGCCGTAAGCTGGATCACTTATTATCGAGCCGATTCCATGATAATTATTAATCTGTGAAATGGGTCACCGCTTTATAATTTCCAAAAAAAATATCCGTGCAAACTGATTGAATTTTCGCTAACCGTCACCATCTCATATAAACGCGCGTCGCGAACACATTCAGACAGGGGCCCGATGGCCTCTGCCACACAGGAGATGCCAGTGCGCTGGATACCTTTTATTGCTTTCTTTCTCTATGTTTACATTGAGATTTCCATTTTCATCCAGGTTGCCCATGTGCTGGGCGTCCTGCTGACGCTGATTCTGGTGATTTTCACCTCCGTCATCGGCATGTCGCTGGTGCGTAATCAGGGTTTCAAAAATTTCCTGATAATGCAGCAGAAGATGGCCGCAGGGGAAAGCCCGGCGGAAGAGATGATCAAAAGCGTGTCGTTGATTATTGCGGGGCTGCTGCTGATCCTGCCGGGGTTCTTCACCGACTTCCTTGGCCTGCTGCTGCTTCTGCCGCCGGTGCAAAAACACCTGACCATGAAGCTGCTGCCGCATCTGCGCTTTAGCCGTATGCCGGGCGGCGGGTTCAGCACCGGGCCGGGCGATACCTTTGAAGGGGAGTATCAGCGTAAGGATGAACAGCACGATCGTTTAGACCATAAAGACGATCGGTGATTTTATTGCCCGGTGGCGCTTCGCTTACCGGGCTTCCGGTACCGCACTGCGCTTCGGCAAAAACACCCACAGCCCTGCCAGCATGACAATCGCGTACACACTTCTCCATCCCACCATCGCCAGCAGCAGCAGGCAAAGCACGCCCCCGACGACCGCCAGAGCTTTATAGCGACCTTTCAGCAAACGACATCCCGCCAGCATGCACAGCAGGTAGATCATGATGAAAATGCCGTTGGCGTAGACGATGAGCGCGTCCAGATTAATCTTCAGTGCGTAAATACAGAGCGTGCTCACCACGCAGCAGCCCAGTACGGCATTCAGGGCATTCAGAGGAAGCTGGCGTTTAGACAGGCGCGCGAGGCGATTCTCAGGTTTGTCGAGCGCCTGCGACCACACCAGCCGGGCAAAGCTCTGGATATAAATATTGAGGCTGGCAAAACAGGCCAGATAGCCAATGACGCAGGCGATCCATAGCGCCTTCACGCCGAACAGTTCCACCACGATACCCGGCAGCGATGCCGCGGCGGCAAGATCCGCTCCGAACGCGTTGAAGTGCAACACAAGCACGGTACATGCCCAATAGACCGTACCTGCCAGCAGCAGGCCTATCATCAGCGCGCGGGGGAAATCGCGTTCAGGCTGCTTAAATTCAGAGGCCAGATGGGCAAAGGCTTCCAGACCCACAAAACACCAGAACATGACGGAGAGCGCGGCGAAAAGCTGGGAATGGTCGACGTCGGTCAGCGCCGGGAAGGGAATTTCCTTGATTGTGATATCGCCCGCCCACCAGATAGCGGCAACTAGCGCGACAATCAGCACCGCAACCAGCGTCTGCAGGTTGGCGCTGGAGCTGGCGCCGCGAGAGCCTACCCACCAGACGATCGCCAGCGTACCCAGTTCGGCCAGCAATAACTGCTCGTTGTGCCAGCCAAACAGCGCCTGACCAAAGCCGGTCGCAATATGCAACGCCGCAGGAAGGCCAACCGGAATGACGGAGAGAAACAGCCAGCCGGTAACACGCTGCAGCCGCGGGCCAAAGGCCAGTCCGACAAAGTGCGCCACGCCGCCCGCGCTGGGGAAATGCCGCCCCAGGATGGCAAACACAATGGCTATCGGGAAAACCAATACAATCAGCGCTGGCCACGCCCACAGGCTGTTATTTCCAGCCACCAGCGCCGCCAGTGCGGGTACGGCAAACACGCCCGTACCTAACAAGGAGGTTGAGAGCAGTCCGACGCCCTGCGCCAGCCCCAGCTCCTGCTTGAGTCCACTCATTCACATCGCCCTGCCAGTACCAAAAGAGAGGCGATGGTAACACTTTCGCAAATTTTTTTTTCGACTCCCCCTTGAAGGGGGAAAAAGCTATCCCCATCTCTCAGGGCACTAGTCGGAAAACCGCATGCGGGCCGGCGTCATCCATAACTGATAATGACTTTCTCAAAGGAGAGCTATCAATGAGTATTCGTCCGTTACATGATCGTGTGATCGTCAAACGTAAAGAAGTTGAAACCAAGTCTGCTGGCGGCATCGTTCTGACCGGTTCTGCAGCAGCCAAATCAACGCGTGGCGAAATCATCGCTGTCGGTAAGGGCCGCATCCTGGAAAACGGAACTGTGCAGCCACTGGACGTTAAAGTTGGTGACATCGTAATTTTCAACGATGGCTACGGCGTGAAATCCGAGAAGATCGACAATGAAGAAGTGTTGATCATGTCCGAGAGCGACATTCTGGCAATTGTTGAAGCGTAATTTACGCACGAGAATTTGAGGAAATAAGAACATGGCAGCTAAAGACGTAAAATTCGGTAACGACGCTCGTGTAAAAATGCTCCGCGGCGTAAACGTACTGGCAGATGCAGTTAAAGTGACTCTGGGCCCGAAAGGCCGCAACGTAGTGCTGGATAAATCCTTCGGCGCGCCAACCATCACCAAAGATGGTGTTTCTGTAGCACGTGAAATTGAGCTGGAAGACAAGTTCGAAAACATGGGCGCGCAGATGGTGAAAGAAGTTGCCTCTAAAGCGAACGACGCTGCAGGCGACGGTACCACCACCGCGACCGTACTGGCGCAGGCAATCATCACCGAAGGTCTGAAAGCCGTTGCTGCGGGCATGAACCCAATGGATCTGAAACGTGGTATCGACAAAGCTGTCGCCTCCGCTGTTGAAGAGCTGAAAGCGCTGTCCGTACCGTGCTCTGACTCTAAAGCCATTGCTCAGGTTGGTACTATCTCCGCTAACTCCGACGAAACCGTAGGTAAACTGATCGCTGAAGCGATGGACAAAGTCGGTAAAGAAGGCGTGATCACCGTTGAAGACGGTACTGGTCTGGAAGACGAACTGGACGTGGTTGAAGGTATGCAGTTCGACCGCGGCTACCTGTCCCCATACTTCATCAACAAGCCAGAAACGGGTGCTGTTGAGCTGGAAAGCCCGTTCATCCTGCTGGCTGACAAGAAAATCTCCAACATCCGCGAAATGCTGCCAGTGCTGGAAGCCGTTGCGAAAGCAGGCAAGCCTCTGGTTATCATCGCTGAAGACGTTGAAGGCGAAGCGCTGGCGACCCTGGTGGTAAACACCATGCGCGGCATCGTGAAAGTGGCTGCGGTTAAAGCACCTGGCTTCGGCGATCGCCGTAAAGCGATGCTGCAGGATATCGCTACCCTGACCGGCGGTACCGTAATCTCTGAAGAGATCGGTATGGAGCTGGAAAAAGCGACCCTGGAAGACCTGGGCCAGGCGAAACGCGTTGTGATCAACAAAGACACCACCACCATCATCGACGGTGTGGGTGAAGAAGCCGCTATTCAGGGTCGCGTGGGTCAGATCCGTAAGCAGATCGAAGAAGCGACCTCCGATTACGACCGTGAAAAACTGCAGGAGCGCGTAGCGAAACTGGCTGGCGGCGTTGCGGTAATCAAAGTCGGTGCAGCGACTGAAGTTGAAATGAAAGAGAAAAAAGCACGCGTTGACGATGCCCTGCACGCGACCCGTGCTGCGGTAGAAGAAGGCGTGGTTGCTGGTGGTGGTGTTGCGCTGGTGCGTGTTGCCGCTAAGCTGGCAGGCCTGACCGCACAGAACGAAGATCAGAACGTGGGTATCAAAGTTGCGCTGCGCGCAATGGAAGCCCCTCTGCGTCAGATCGTTTCTAACGCCGGTGAAGAGCCATCTGTGGTTGCGAACAACGTGAAAGCGGGCGAAGGTAACTACGGTTACAACGCGGCAACTGAAGAATACGGCAACATGATCGACTTCGGTATCCTGGATCCAACGAAAGTAACCCGTTCTGCTCTGCAGTACGCGGCATCTGTTGCTGGCCTGATGATCACCACCGAGTGCATGGTCACCGATATGCCTAAAAGCGATGCACCAGACTTAGGTGCTGCTGGCATGGGCGGCATGGGCGGTATGGGCGGCATGATGTAATCGTGCGCTCTACGTCGTAGAATGTGAAAAACCCCCGGGCAGAGATGCTCGGGGGTTTTTCTTTTGGTCATCTTTTAGGTATAAGATTTACACACGGACAACTACTGTCCAGCTTATTGAAAACGAGGAATAACATGCGCGTAAAAGTCTGTGCAGGGATTGTAGGGGCAGCATTGCTGCTGGCGGGTTGTAGCTCCAGCAATGAGCTGTCGGCAGCGGGCCAGGGCGTTCGCTTTGTGGAAGATAAGCCTGGCAGTGAATGCCAGCTGTTAGGCACGGCGACCGGTGAACAAAGTAACTGGATGTCAGGTCAGCATGGCGAAGAAGGTGGCTCGATGCGCGGTGCGGCGAATGCCCTGCGTAACCAGGCTGCGGCAATGGGCGGAAACGTGATTTACGGCGTGAGCAGCCCAACGCAGAGTATGCTGTCCAGCTTCGTGCCGACCGCCAGCCAGATGAACGGCCAGGTCTACAAGTGCCCGAACTGATTGCCTTTTTCCCTCTCCCTGTGGGAGAGGGTTAGGGTGAGCGGAAACTAGCGCTGCCGCAGCTGCAAATCCAGCGGCGTCTTGCTTGGCTCTCCGCCAATCTCGCGTGCCAGCTTCGGCACCATATAGCCTGAAACCAGCGTTAACAGTTCGCGCATAATCTGCCGGGCTTCTTCATCCGTCACCATGAAATGGGCCGCGCCCTGAACGCGATCCAGCACGTGCAGGTAATAGGGCATCACGCCCGCATCAAACAGGGCATTGCTCAGGTCAGCCAGCACGCGGGCGCTGTCGTTCACGCCGCGCAGCAGCACGCTCTGGTTCAGCAGCGTCACGCCCGCTTTACGCAGACGCGCCATCGCCGCGCGAAAATCATCGTCAATTTCATTCGCGTGGTTAATATGGTTCACCAGCAGCACCTGCAATCTTGACTGCTCCAGGCGTGACACCAGTCCGTCGGTGATACGTGCCGGAATGACAATCGGTAAACGGCTGTGAATACGCAGGCGCTTAACGTGCGGGATGGCTTCAAGCTGAGTCAGCAGCCAGTCGAGCTCATGATCTTTTGCCATCAGTGGGTCACCGCCGGAAAAAATAATCTCATCCAGCTCCGGATGGGCGGCGATATAGTCCAGCGCGACCTGCCAGTTGCGTTTATTGCCCTGGTTTTCGGCATACGGGAAGTGCCGACGGAAGCAATAACGACAATTTACCGCGCAGCCGCCTTTTACCAGCAGCAGGGCGCGGTTGAGATACTTGTGCAGTAAACCCGGCACCACGCTGTTCTGCTCTTCCAGCGGATCGGTGCTGTATCCCGGCGCGGTGACAAACTCATCCTGCAAGGTAAGCGTTTGTTTTAAAAGCGGATCGTTGGGGTTGCCTTTCTCCATTCGCGCCACAAACGCACGGGGAACGCGCAGGGCGAAAAGGCGCTTTGCCTCGCGGCCTGCAAGCAACTCTGGGTGCTTATCGAGGTCTAAAAGACGCAGCAATTCATCAGGACTGGTGATTACATCGGCAAGTTGCGATAACCAATCTTCTCTGGACGGGGTGTTTAGGGTTACAATATGCGCCATTTTGTGGCTTAGCTACCAGTTAACAAATTTAGAGGGCCTTATGGCAACGTACTATAGCAACGATTTTCGTGCTGGTCTTAAAATCATGATGGACGGCGAACCGTACGCGGTTGAAGCCAGCGAATTCGTTAAACCAGGTAAAGGCCAGGCATTCGCACGCGTTAAGCTGCGCCGTCTGCTGACCGGTACCCGTGTTGAGAAAACCTTCAAATCTACTGACTCCGCTGAAGGCGCTGATGTTGTTGATATGAACCTGACCTATCTGTACAACGACGGTGAGTTCTATCATTTCATGAACAACTCCACTTTCGAACAGCTGTCTGCTGATGAGAAAGCGGTAGGTGATAGCGCTAAATGGCTGCTGGATCAGGCTGAGTGCATCGTGACCCTGTGGAACGGCCAGCCTATCGCTGTGACCCCACCAAACTTCGTTGAACTGGAAATCGTTGAAACCGATCCAGGTCTGAAAGGTGATACTGCAGGTACCGGCGGTAAACCAGCCAAACTGTCTACCGGCGCAGTGGTTAAAGTTCCACTGTTCGTACAGACTGGCGAAGTGATCAAAGTGGATACCCGCTCCGGCGAATACGTATCCCGCGTGAAGTAATTTACGTCATGATTGAAGGCGCAGCGCCCGCTGCGCCTGATTTTTGCAGGCAGGGATGATGAAACGTACCGTTAAAATTCTGCTTCTGTTAGCGCTTTCCAGTGCATTGCTTTCCGGCTGTAACACCACCCGTGGGATGGGACAAGATATCCAGGATCTCGGTCATATCATTTCTCACGCCGCCAGCTAAGTTCGTCTAATTTTCCTAAAAATGCTTCCTTTTCCGTCAACCGGCGGGATCTTGTCTATCCTTAAGTTGCTATACACAAAACAACTTTGGCTATAAAAGGAAGATATTATGGTTAAGAAAACAATTGCAGCGATCTTTTCAGTCCTGGTACTTTCTTCAGTGTTAACTGCCTGTAATACCACGCGTGGCGTCGGTCAGGATATTTCTGAAGGTGGTAGCGCAATCTCTGGTGCGGCAACCAAAGCTCAGCAGTAATTAACATACGGTACGAGACCAGCGGGTTTCGTACCGTCAGCTTTCTGATTCCTGCAGGGATAAGAACGGAGAAAAACGCGTATCCATATGCAATTTCATGCGGATATTGCGTTTATAGGTATACACCGTTTTGCCGTTGATACTCAGGTGAGCGGCAATTTTTTGATTGCTTGCCCCGTCCATCCACAATGTCAGCACTTTCTCTTCCTGTCGGGTCAGCAAGGGGGCGGCTGCCGTTGTCCTTTCAGCGCTGGCGCGCGAGTTTAATGCGTCGTTGATAGTCGTTGCCACTTTTTCGAGACTGGCGTTTTTCAACAGCGACGACCACACCGGGAACTGTCCGAGCCAGTCGGTCATGCCGCGGTCCTCTCCCGATTGCAGCAAAATAAACGGTAATCGTTCACTGGCGCTCAGCAACGACGAGAGCTGCTGAAAATGATGAATATCCTGCCTGAAGCCGTACAGGTCGGCGATAACCAGCGTGGGTTTCCATTGCAGAATGTGCTCCCTGGCAAGGAACAGATTATTTAGACCCGTCACAACGTAGTGTCCCGGGAACAAACCGGAATGATTGAGCCATGCTTCAAACCCCGTGCGGGTGAAGTGACAACGGTCAATCAAAAGAATTTTGAACATATTTTATTCGCAGTCGGCTAGTGGTTTGGCTTCCTGCCATCAGAAAGCACATCATCATAGAGAAGTCGGATGAGTGCTAAATGCCGGAACTACGCGCCATACTGCGGCTATTTCTTGCCTTAACGTGTTCAGCAAAAAATGATTGAAAAAAAATAGCACGCTAACCACAATATGGGGCGTAATCTCTGCCTTACGGGACGACCCGTAAGCGTTTCTTTCACCGGGGACGGCCCCAGCTTGAATTAAGTTAAGGAGCCTGAAATGTCCTGGATCATTCTTTTTATTGCTGGCCTGCTCGAAGTGGTATGGGCAATTGGTCTCAAGTACACCCACGGATTTACCCGCCTGACGCCCAGCGTCATAACCGTCACCGCGATGATCGTGAGTATTGTTCTGTTATCCTGGGCAATGCGCTCGCTGCCTGTGGGAACAGCTTATGCCGTCTGGACGGGCATTGGTGCGGTTGGGGCCGCCATCACCGGCATTCTGCTGCTGGGAGAGTCAGCGAGTCTGGCGCGTATCGCCAGCCTCGCCTTGATTGTGGCCGGTATCATTGGGCTTAAGCTCAGCACCCATTAATGGGGCTGTTTTACCCAGATAAGTTTTGACACATCAAACCCTTGCCGGGTCGCGACGTCCAGCATCTGCTGTTTCATTTCTGACGAGATAGTTGGCGTGCGGGAAAGTATCCACAGATAGTCGCGATCCGGCCCGCAGACCAGCGCGTGACGGTACTCTCTGTCTAGCGCGATCACGTTATAGCCGCCATAAAACGGGCCGAAGAAAGAGACTTTGAGCGCGGCCCGTCGCGGGTCGCCCGTGAAGTATGCTTTCCCAATCGACTGCTGCCACATCTCCCGATCGGGATTATAGCCCCGGTTGATCACCTGAATACCGCCATCATCCATCGGGCTGTAATTCGCAGTGACCTTCTCCAGGCCCTGCTCAAACCGATGGTCGAGGCGCGCGATTTCATACCATGTTCCAAGGAAGCGTTGTGCATCAAAAGGCGTGACGACGGTAACGCCAGGAGGTGGGGTAGGGGAACTGCAGGCAACCACTAAAAACGCGGCTGTCACCGCGGCGATAACAGGCAGAATGCGCATAGGAGTTTCCTTACTGTTTTTTGTTAAGTGTAGATGACGGCAAGGAAAATGTGGTTTTTGTGCGGTGTGTTTCGCCGGGTAAGCGTAGCGCCACCCGGCAATGTTTTACTGCAGTGCGTCGAGGATACGGTATGCCGCCTCAACGCGGGCAGGGTTCGGATAGCTTTTATTCGCCAGCATCACAATGCCGAGCTGCTTTTCAGGAATAAATGCTACGTAGCTGCCAAACCCGCCGGTAGAACCTGTTTTATGGACCCAGGACGCGTTGACCGGGGGCGCCGGTGGATTCACTTCTCTCGCAGGCAGCGGTGCCAGTGCCACCTTATTGTCGCTACCTTCAACCACGGTTCTGGCATCGACCGGCCAGTTAAGCATTTCCCAGCCTAACCCCTGATACATGGCCCCCACGCGCCAGTAGCGAGACTGCGCCAGGGCAATGCCTTGCCTGAGTGACGTATCCTGAAGCGAGTCCGGCTTCATGTTGACCATCACCCAGCTTGCCATATCCTTCACGTTGGTTTTTACGCCATAGGCTTCAGCGTCCAGCATGCCTGGCGAAACGTGTACCGCTTTACCGTCGCGGTATCCCCAGGCGTAATGCGCCTCTTCCGTTTTCGGAACGTTAATCCAGGTATGGTCCAGCTTGAGCGGCTTAAAGACCCGCGTCGTTATGGCCTGCTCATAGCTCATGCCGGAAGGCTTAACCGCCAGCGCGCCAAAAAGACCGATGCTGGTATTGGCATAAAGACGCGTGGTGCCCGGCTTCCACTGCGGCTGCCAGTTTTGATAAAAGCGCAGCAGAGAGGCGTTATCCGTGACTTCATCCGGTACCTGCAACGGCAAACCTCCTGCGGTATAGGTTGCCAGATCCAGCATGCGGACCCCCTGCCACTGCCTGCCTGTCAGCTCAGGCCAGTATTTTGTCACCGGATCGCCCAGCGATATTTCACCGCGAGCAATGGCATCGCCGCCCAATACGCCAGTGAAGGTTTTACTTATAGAGCCCAGTTCGAACAAGGTTTGTGGGGTGACAGGTTTGTTCGCCGCAACATCGGCTTTACCGAAGGTAAAGTAGTGCGGCTGACCCTCATAAATCACCGCCACCGCCATACCCGGAATGGCCTGCGCTTTCATCAGCGGCGTAACGGTACGCTCCACCACCTCAGCCACCTGTTTTTCTGACATCGGTGCAGCCAATACCGAGCAGGAGGTGCTGAGCAGCAGGGCGCAGCAAAGGGATTTAGTCATCATCAATTATCTTCCGTAATAGCAGTTCAAGGGAGTGTCCGGGCCCGTCAGACCGCTGTAGTCTGTTGGATTTGACTATGGCTGACAAACGGTTAAATTTAGCATTAGCTGTTAATTTTTCTAACGGACGAGCCTATGACGCGCAGCTATCTCCCTCTTAATTCCCTGCGGGCGTTTGAAGCAGCCGCCAGGCACCTCAGTTTTACTCATGCCGCTATCGAGTTGAACGTCACCCATTCCGCGATTAGCCAGCACGTAAAGGCGCTGGAGCAGCACCTTAACTGCCAGCTGTTCGTTCGCGTTTCGCGAGGGCTGATGTTGACTACCGAAGGCGAGAATTTGCTGCCGGTGCTGAATGACTCGTTCGATCGTATCGCCGGAATGCTGGATCGGTTTGCCAGCCAGCGCGCTCAGGAGAAGCTCAAAATAGGCGTGGTAGGGACTTTTGCCACGGGTGTTTTATTCTCGCTGCTCGCGGATTTTCGCCGCTGCTATCCGCATATTGATCTTCAGCTTTCCACCCATAATAATCGCGTCGATCCGGCGGCTGAAGGGCTTGATTACACTATTCGCTACGGTGGCGGCGCGTGGCATGGAACCGATGCTGAATTTCTTTGCCCTGCGCCGCTGTCTCCGCTCTGTACGCCCGACATTGCCTCAGTTCTCAAAAGCCCGGCAGATATCCTGAAGTTTACCCTGCTGCGCTCCTACCGGCGTGACGAGTGGGCTGCGTGGATGCAGGCTGCGGGTGAACATCCTCCCTCACCGACGCACCGGGTGATGGTATTTGATTCGTCCGTGACCATGCTGGAAGCCGCGCAGGCAGGCACAGGGATTGCCATTGCGCCTGTCGACATGTTTACCCATTTACTCAGCAGCGAGCGCATCGTGCAGCCCTTTGCAACGCAGATTGACCTCGGCAGCTACTGGCTGACAAGACTACAGTCACGGACAGAAACGCCCGCAATGCGTGAGTTTGCCCAATGGCTGGTGGGGAAAATGCAGAAATAAAAGGCCCGCCGGATGGCGGGCCTGAAGCGTCAGAGGGTGACCACGGCAATCAGCGTCACCACGGTCAGGATGGTCGCCAGACCGTAGAACACCCATTTCCCGCTCGGTACATGAATTTTCAGGTCATGCATCGCATGGTGAATACGGTGCAGGCCACACCACAGCGGCAGGACGATCATCAGGAAGATGAACACGCGGCCGATAAAGCTGCTCGCGAACGCCAGTACGCGCTCGTAGCTCAGCGCATCGCCCGGGAACAGCCCCAGCGGCAGCATAATGCCGACCAGCAGGATGATGACGGGGGCGATGATGGCACTCCACATGCCGCCTGCGCCAAACAGGCCCCAGAAGACCGGCTCGTCAGAACGTTTTGGATTTGGATTAATCACAGTAGTCTCCTTACCAGAACAGTGCGACAAACAGAATGACCACAGTGGCCAGAATCGTCACTGCCCAGAGCCCTTTAATCACCGGCTCTGGCCCCATTTTCTCGTCTTTTATAATGATGTTCGCCGCTTTTGGCGCCAGCTCAAACCAGGTTTTGGTATGAAGCAGCGCGGCTGCGAGCACGATCAGGTTCAGAACAACAATGATCGGGTTTTGCAGGAAACCGACAAAGCTGGCCCAGGCTTCCGGGCCATGCTTGAGGGCAAAAACGCCGTACATCAGCTCAAGGCTGAACCAGACCGCCGGTACCGCCGTGCCTTCACGCAGCATGTAGAAGCGATAAAACGGCAGGTTTTTCCACCAGGTGGACGGCACAGGCCGCACATAGGCTTTGCGTTTAGTCGTCATCATGCACTCCTTAGCGTGGTTTCAGGGTAGCGATAAGAAAGTCTTTCGAGCTTTCCACTTTACCCTGCTGAATTGCGGCGGCCGGGTCGACGTGCTTCGGACAAACTTCGGAGCAATAACCCACAAAGGTACAGCTCCAGACGCCGTTCTGGCTGTTAAGCTGCGCCATACGTTCTTTTTTACCGTGGTCGCGGCTGTCCTCGTTATAGCGGTGCGCCAGGGTAATGGCGGCCGGTCCGATGAACTCCTTGTTCAGGCCAAACTGTGGACAGGCTGCGTAGCACAGGCCGCAGTTGATGCAGCCGGAGAACTGATGGTATTTCGCCATCTGCGCCGGCGTCTGGGTATTTGGCCCCTGATCCGGCGTGCGCGGATTACCAATGATGTACGGCTTAATCGCTTCGAGGCTTTCGATAAAGTGGGTCATATCGACCACCAGATCGCGTTCAATCGGGAAGTTGCCCAGCGCTTCGACCTTAATGCCTTTGGTGTACTCGCGCAGGAAGGTCTTACAGGCCAGCTTCGGCACCTTGTTGACCATCATGCCGCAGGAGCCGCAGATTGCCATGCGGCAGGACCAGCGATAGCTCAGGTCTGGCGCCAGGTTGTCTTTGATATAGCCGAGCGCATCCAGCAGGGAGGTTTGCTCGTCATAAGGGACTTCATAGAAAGCGCTGTGCGGTGCGGCGTCCACTTCCGGATTGTAGCGCACCACTTCAACTTTCATTTTTTGCATCTCAGCCATTCGCCTTCTCCTTCTTCTCGGCGGCTTCTGCTTCTGCACCGTACACGCGTTTAGCTGGCGGCAGCGTGGTGATTTTCACGTCGCTGTAGTCCAGACGTGTGGTGCCATCTGCATCGCGCCAGGCGAGAGTGTGTTTCAGGAAATTGACGTCGTCACGTTCGGTACAGCCTTCGTCCAGACGCTGGTGGGCCCCACGCGACTCTTTACGCGCCAGCGCAGAGTGCGCCATACATTCCGCGACGTTCAGACCGTGGCCCAACTCGATGGTGTAGAGCAGGTCGGTATTGAATACGCTGGAGGTATCGGTGATGCGCACGCGCTTGAAGCGCTCCTGCAGCTCCGCCAGCTTGTCGACGGTTTTTTGCATCAGCTCTGGCGTACGGTAAATACCGCAGCCTTCTTCCATCGACAGGCCCATCTCGTCGCGGATTTTAGACCAGTTCTCGTTACCCTCCTGGTTCACCAGGTCTTTCAGGCGTTTTTCAACGTCTGCGACCTGCGCATCCAGCGCGGCACCGTTGGCTTCGCCTGCTGTAGCCGCCCGCTCCATCGCGCGCTCGCCCGCCATGCGGCCAAAGACGACCAGCTCTGCCAGCGAGTTCGACCCGAGACGGTTAGCGCCGTGCAGACCCACGGAGGAACACTCGCCGACGGCGAACAGGCCTTTAATACGGGTTTCGCACTGCTGGTCGGTTTCGATCCCGCCCATGGTGTAGTGCGCGGTTGGACGCACCGGAATCGGCTCTTTCACCGGGTCGACGCCCACGTAGGCTTTTGCCAGCTCGCAGATGAACGGCAGACGTTCCAGCAGTTTCTTCTCGCCCAGATGACGCAGGTCGAGGTGAACTACGTCGCCGCGCGGCGTGGAGATGGTGTTGCCTTTGCGCCACTCGTGCCAGAAGGCCTGAGAGACTTTGTCGCGCGGGCCGAGTTCCATGTATTTGTTCTTCGGCTCGCCGAGCGGGGTTTCCGGGCCCATGCCGTAATCCTGCAGATAGCGATAGCCGTTTTTATTGACCAGAATACCGCCTTCACCGCGGCAGCCTTCCGTCATCAGAATGCCGGAGCCCGGCAGACCGGTTGGGTGATACTGCACGAACTCCATATCCCGCAGCGGTACGCCGTGGCCGAGCGCCATGCCCATGCCGTCACCGGTGACGATGCCGCCGTTGGTGTTGTAGCGATAAACGCGACCCGCACCGCCCGTCGCCATCACTACGGCGTTGGCGCGGATCTGGACGAGCGTGCCTTCCATCATGTTCATCGCCACCAGGCCACGCGCCTGCCCGTCATCAACCAGAATGTCGAGGACGAAATGTTCATCGAAGCGCTGAATTTGTGGGAACTGGAGGGAGGTCTGGAACAGGGTGTGCAGCATGTGGAAGCCGGTTTTATCGGCGGCGAACCAGGTGCGTTCAATCTTCATACCGCCAAAGCGGCGAACGTTGACGCTGCCGTCCGGACGGCGGCTCCACGGACATCCCCACTGTTCAAGCTGGGTCATTTCCGTGGGACAATGATGCACAAAGTAGTCAACGACATCCTGTTCGCAAAGCCAGTCGCCCCCTGCAACCGTGTCGTGGAAATGGTATTCAAAGCTGTCATGATCCTGCGCAACGGCGGCGGACCCTCCTTCTGCTGCCACTGTGTGACTACGCATTGGATAGACTTTTGAAATCAATGCGATTTTAGCGTTGGGATTAGCTTGTGCTGCAGCAATCGCAGCACGTAATCCAGCCCCGCCAGCGCCTATTACGGCAAGATCGGCTTGAAAAGTTTGCACGACATTCCTCCAGATTTTTGTTATTTCGCAACGCGACAAACTAAAGGTAGTTCACCCGTCCAAAAGGACGATTGCGAAAGCGTTTCCACTGCTCCTTTATGGGTAAAACAGTATAACCGTGTAGATGTCAGGGAAATTTGACGTGTTCGATTTTTTTGCTGTTCTGTACGGCGATTTATCATGAAGATTGATGAAATACGTCACGAAAAAGTTCACCTAAATGAAATGCGCTTTTTTACTGCGCAAAATTTGTCTCTGCCCCTGCTAACGAGTAGACTTCGTGCCCTTGTCTGAAATCGGAGAACAACTCATGAGCGAAACGGCCACCTGGCAGCCGAGCGCATCCATCCCTAATCTGTTAAAACGCGCTGCAATTATGGCGGAGATCCGCCGTTTCTTTGCCGACCGCGGAGTCCTGGAGGTGGAAACGCCGTGCATGAGTCAGGCAACGGTAACGGATATTCATCTGGTGCCGTTTGAAACCCGTTTTGTTGGCCCCGGCCACTCTCAGGGCATGAATTTGTATCTGATGACCAGCCCGGAATACCACATGAAACGCCTGCTGGCGGCGGGATGTGGTCCGGTGTATCAGCTGTGCCGCAGCTTCCGTAATGAAGAGATGGGGCGTCACCACAACCCGGAATTCACCATGCTGGAGTGGTACCGCCCGCATTATGATATGTACCGTCTGATGAATGAGGTGGACGATCTGCTGCAGCAGGTCCTGGAATGCTCGGAAGCCGAAACGCTCTCCTATCAGCAGGCTTTCCAGCGCCATCTGGAAATCGATCCGCTATCGGCGGACAAAACCCAGCTGCGCGAAGTGGCGGCAAAACTGGATCTCAGCAACGTGGCGGATACCGAAGAGGATCGCGACACGCTGCTGCAGCTGCTGTTTACCTTCGGTGTTGAACCGCAGATTGGCAAGGATCGTCCGACCTTTGTCTATCACTTCCCGGCAAGCCAGGCGTCGCTGGCGCAGATCAGTACCGAAGATCATCGTGTCGCAGAGCGTTTTGAGGTCTATTACAAAGGCATCGAGCTGGCAAACGGCTTCCACGAACTGACGGATGCCCGCGAGCAGCAGCAGCGCTTCGAGCAGGATAACCGCAAGCGCGCCGCGCGCGGTCTGCCGCAGCAGCCTATTGATGTTAATTTGCTTGAAGCATTAAAAGCAGGTCTGCCGGATTGCTCCGGCGTGGCGCTGGGTGTTGACCGTCTGGTGATGCTGGCCCTGGGGGCAGAACAGCTTGGCGATGTGATTGCGTTTACCGTAGATCGCGCCTGACGGCAGTTTACCCTCTCCCGTGGGAGAGGGTTGCACCGCTTATCTTACAAACTTCCCGCCGGACGCGTCCGCGCCGCTGACGTCAGCGTTCTTCCCGTTTTACGCCCGTCCAGGCTTTCCAGACGCATCTGGAACGGTGGGAACGGCATATCAATACCGTGTTCGCGGAAGCCCGCCAGAATCAGCTGGTGGATCTCATGGCGCAGCGGCATACGGTGTCCCATTTCGGCGGCGTAGATACGCAGCTCGAAAATCTGGATCCCCTGCTGTAAATCCACAAGGAATACTTCCGGCGCCGGGTTGTCGATTACCAGCGAGCAGCGCTCAGCGGCAGTGTAGAGGATCTGGGTGACCTCTTCGCTGCTGGCGTCCGATGGCGCCGGTACCGTCAGCACCACGCGGGTAACGGAGTCTGACAGCGACCAGTTGATGAACTGCTCGGTAATAAACGCCTTGTTTGGCACGATGATCTCTTTGCGATCCCAGTCGCTGATCGTCGTCGCGCGGGTGTTGATCTTCGTGATGCTGCCGGTCAGATCGCGGATCGTTACGGTATCGCCAATACGGATCGGTTTTTCGAACAGAATGATCAGGCCAGAGATGAAGTTGGCGAAGATCTCCTGTAAGCCAAAACCTAACCCTACACCAAGGGCCGCCACCAGCCACTGCAGCTTCGACCACTCAATACCGATCATCGAGAAGCCAACCAGCCCACCAAACAGCATTATCAAATATTTGGTAATGGTCGTAATCGCATAACCCGTCCCCGGCGTTAAATCCAGATGCTGCAGCAGCGCCAGCTCCAGCAGCGCCGGGAAGTTGCGCACCAGCTGCGTGGTGATGATCAGCACCAGAATGGCAATCAGCACCGCCCCTAAGGTAATCGGCTCCAGACTTTCAACGCCCTGCACCGTGGAGGTCACGTCCCACAGAGAGATGTTCTCCAGGAAGCCAAATGCGGAGTGGATCTCTGACCACAGGAAGATCACCGACAGGAGGGCTATGAGCATCAGGATGGAACGAACCAGGCGCAGGGACTGGGTGCTGATGGCATCCAGATCCAGTTCGACTTCGTCCGCTTCCGTTGTGCCTTCCGTACTGTTGACGTGGTTTGGCTCTTCCTCACCCCGCGCACGCTGGGCGAGGATCTCCGCCCGACGATGCTTGGCTCGGTCAAAGGCCAGACGGCGGCGCTGGATCAGCATCCAGCGGCGGATCACGTGGTACACCACCAGAAGCAGGAACCAGATTGCCACCGAGGTTTCCAGTCGCGCCAGCAGCGCCTTCGAGGTCGCCAGATAACCCACCGCGGCCGCCAGCATCGCAACCAACGGTGCGCTCAGCAGCAGGTTCCAGAGCAGCCGGTTGAACATGTTGTCGCCGCTGCCGGATTTATCGAGATAGAGCGGAATACCCGCGCGTTTCAGGCTGAGCGTAACGATGGCCAGCGCCCCGCATATCAGCATAAAGCAGAGGCGGCCCAGCGAGCCTGAGAATTCCCGGTCGTTGAGATTATCGAACATGATTAGCGCCATAATCAGCGGCACAATCAGCCCGATGCTCATCAGGTAGTAACGCATGGCGCGCGCAACGCGATTACGCGGCCAGCCAAAGTGGGCGATAAACAGGCCATTGGGGCGCGCGAAGGTGGCGCAAATCATGACCACCCACAGCAGCGGCACCGTGGCGGTGACGCCATCGCCAATTGCGACCGCGAGCGGATAGGGCCAGGCTTCCCGCAGACCATACCCCAGCGTCATCCACAGCACCGGCAGCGGGGAGGCGACAAGAATCGACCAGAATACGGTGCGCAACGTTAACCAGAAGTGATCCTGGGTGACTTTCCCGACCCGGGAGCTGGAACGCTCCAGGAAGCGGGTGAAATGCCTGCGCGAGTAAATGCTGAAGCCCACCAGAATCAACGCCCCGAGCAGCGGGAAAATGGTCTCTTTGCTGGTAAACATCATCACGCTGGCCTGTCCCAGCTGGCTGACGGTGTCCAGCGAAATCAGGCGACGCAGATCCTGAACAATCTCAATCGGCCACGAGAAGGTCATCGGACGCACGTCGGACGTCCAGAAGAGATAACGGTGCGTCGCCTCGTTCACCTCTTTCAGCGCATCTTCCAGCTGGCTATTGGAGACTTTTAGCTTGGTCAGCTCCAGAATCAGCGTATCCCCGCCCTGGAGCAGGGAGTTCAGCAGTTCACGCTGGGTACGCAGCTGGGCTTCCAGAATGCGGTTTTGCTCGCTGGTCAGGGGCTGGCCGTCAGCCTGACGGATCTGGCGGATTTGCGGCTGCTTATTGAGAAGATCTTCAAAGTGCAGTCGCTGAACGCGCAGCTGGGCCATCTCGGTATCCAGCTGTTGCGGCTTCGGCATTTCCGGCAGGCGCGCGACCTGGGCGCGTAACGCTTCGCCCAGCAGGTTTGATGACCCGAGCCACTGGGACTGCTCGCGCAGGGTGTTTAACGCCTGACGCACCTGAAGGGTTTGATTGGTCGCCTGACGCTGCTGGGATGCAACCAGATCCATGCGCTGCGCCTGCTGATTCAGCGCGGCAGAAAGCTCACGGTTGACCCTGAATTGTTCGTTGATACCGGCAGGCAGGTTTTCGCTGTTTTCAGCCAGCAGTTCGGTGCTTTCAAGGGCACGCTCGGCTTCGCGCTGACGCTGGCTGTTAAGTTGATTGCGCAAGGCCTGGAGATACGCATCCAGCTGCTCGCTCTGCTTCTGAGCGAGTTCAGAGCGCATCCGCGACAGCTCCTGGCGGTTATTGGCGGAAAGCTGCGCCAGCTCCAGCTCATCGACAAGGGCCTTCAGGCGAGCCGATTCCGCCTGCAGGCCCAGATTTTGTGCCTGAGCCTGCGGGGTGTTGCCGCTTTGCGCACCTACGCGACGCTCAACTTCATTAAGCTGGCGGCGGGCGTCGGTTTGCTGCTGTGGAAGCTGGCTGAGGGAGTCGGCAATTTCACGCGCGCGCTCCTGTTCCTGCTGCGCCAGGCGGCTCTTTTCCAGAAGCTGGCTGCTGACCTGCAGGATCTCCTGGTTCAGAGCGTCCGAGGTCATGCCTGCGGGCACGTCGCGCGGTTCGTCACGCAGATTATTGAGCTGCGCGCGCAGCGTCTGCGAGAGTTTGGGGAAATTGTCGATAACCTGCTGATACTGCTGAGCGCGCTCAAGAGAGCCTTTCCGCTCCTCAAGCGCGTTCAGGGCAGCCTGGAGCGACTCGACGGTCCCTGGCTGAGCGGGTTTGGCCGCTTTTGCCTGCTCCAGTTCCTGGGTTATCTGTTTGGCGTCGGGGGCTGTCGCTGCGTACGCCCCCATGCTGAGGCACCAGGCCATCAGTAGAACGATAATCGGGCGCACGTCAGCGATCCTTCTGTTATTAGCCTTCGTCTTTTTTGTCGTCAACCAGCGGGCTGGCGTCGTGCTCGGCGTTGATCTCTTCCTGCGGTAGCGGCGCTGGTTCTGCATCCGGCGTCACGAAGGTTTCGGTAGAGACCGCCAGCGGCTGGCCCAGTTTGGTGACCGACAGGCTTTCGAGCTGTTCAGCCAGCTTCACTTTGCCCGGCGCAAACAGGTTGATTACGGTAGAGCCCAGCTTGAAGCGACCCATCTCCTGACCTTTCAGCAGGGCCACCGAGCCTTCCGCTTCACCGGCAGGCCAGGTCCAGCGTTTGATCACGCCTTCGCGCGGTGGGGTGATGGTGCCCGCCCAGACGGTTTCGATGCTGCCTACGATGGTCGCACCGACCAGAATCTGCGCCATAGGACCAAATTCAGTATCGAACAGACAGATGACGCGCTCGTTACGGGCAAACAGGTTCGGCACGTTCTGCGCGGTTAGGTGGTTTACGGAGAACAGGTCGCCCGGGACGTAAATCATTTCACGCAGGATACCGTTACACGGCATATGCACGCGATGGTAGTCGCGCGGTGAAAGATAGGTGGTGGCAAACGTACCGTTACGGAACAGATCCGCCATCAGGTAGTTACCTGCCAGCAATGCTTCCAGACTGTAGTTATGGCCCTTCGCCTGCAGGATTTTGTCGTCTTCGATGTTACCCAACTGGCTGATCACGCCGTCTGCCGGCATCACCAGAACGTTAGGATCGGTGTTCAGCGGGCGCACTTCGTCACGCAGCGGGCGCACGAAGAACTCGTTGAAGGTGCGGTAGCTGGCGGTATCCGGCTTTTGCGCCTCTTTCATATCGACCTTGTAATATTTTACGAAAAGGTCGATGACCAGTTTGGTCAGCCAGCCTGCGCGTTTGCTTGCGCCCCAGCCCGCCAGGCGAGTGAGCCACAGTTTTGGCAGAATGTATTGAAGCGAAAGTTTAAATGCGTTTAACAAGGTAGCCTCCAGGCCATTGTTTTGTCGTTCCTGATCCGGCGTTAAGCCGCCGGAACCTGAAAAAAGGGGACGATTTTAGCGATGCTTAGCTTAGTTGTCAGTTATCAGAATCAGAAAAGTTTTTACGCGTTTTTACGTCTTCCATGCTCTCAAGAATGCGGTGGTAATTCTCGAAGCGGGTTTCCGCGATCTCGCCTTTCTCAACCGCTTCACGAATAGCGCAGCCAGGGTCGTTATCGTGCTTACAGTCGCGGTATTTACAGGCGCCTAAATAATCATGGAATTCGACAAATCCGTTAAAGATTTGTTCCGGCTCAAGGTGCCACAAACCGAACTCACGCACCCCCGGGGAGTCGATCACGTCGCCGCCGTGCGGGAAATGATACAGACGCGAGGCGGTAGTGGTGTGCTGGCCCAGGCCAGAGACGTTGGACACATCATTGGTCAGGATCTCTTGCTGGAGGCCAAGCAGGTTGTTCAGCAGGCTCGATTTACCTACGCCGGACTGGCCCGCAAAGATGCTGATGCGGTCGGTCAGCGCCTCTTCCAGCGGTTTAAGGCCATCTTTGGTGTGGCTGGAGACCATCAGCACGCGATAACCAATCTTGCGGTAGATATCCATCTGCTCATTCACGAAGGCCATACCGTCGTCATCCAGCAGATCGATTTTGTTCAACACGATAATCGGTTCAACCTGCAGCGTTTCGCAGGCGACGAGGTATCGGTCGATAATGTTGAGCGAAAGCTCAGGTAAAATCGCCGAAACAATGACGATCTGGTTAATGTTGGCGGCAATAGGTTTTACGCCATCGTAGAAGTCTGGTCGGGTGAGCACCGACGTGCGTTCATGCACGGCTTCAACGATGCCCTTAACCGTGACACCTTCAGCGGCCTCTTTACCCGGACGCCAGACGACGCGATCGCCGGTTACCAGTGAACGGATAGTGCGACGGATATTGCAACGGTGAATATCACCGTCGGCGGATTCGACATCGGCATGCATACCGAAACGGCTGATGACTACGCCTTCTGTCGCTTCACCAAACAGGTTGTCGTCATAATCCGGCTTCTCCGAAGTGGTTTTAAGACGGCGCTGGTGGTTGGCGTTTACGCGGCGCTGCTGCCCTTTGGAGAGTTTATTTTTACTCAATCGCGCTGGCTCCTGGTCGCCCGTAAGGGGCAAAACCTCTATGATACACTCTAATTAATACTAGTTAACCTGCTACTGCCGGTTATGCGAGAAGGGTGGAAAATAACATGAGCGCGGATGAAAACAACCTGATTTGGATCGATCTCGAAATGACCGGGCTGGATCCCGAGCGCGATCGCATCATTGAAATTGCAACGCTGGTGACGGACGCCAACCTGAATATCCTGGCTGAAGGGCCAACGATTGCGGTGCATCAGTCCGACGACCAGCTGGCTTTGATGGATGAATGGAACGTGCGCACCCACACCGGCAGTGGCCTGGTGGAGCGCGTGAAGGCGAGCACATTCGGCGATCGCGAAGCGGAGCTGGCGACGCTTGAGTTCCTGAAACAGTGGGTTCCGGCAGGCAAATCGCCTATCTGTGGGAATAGTATCGGCCAGGATCGCCGTTTCCTGTTTAAGTACATGCCGGAGCTGGAGTCATATTTCCACTACCGCTATCTGGATGTCAGCACCCTGAAAGAGCTGGCGCGTCGCTGGAAGCCTGAAATCCTCGACGGCTTCAAAAAGCAGGGGACCCACCAGGCGATGGACGATATCCGTGAGTCCGTGGCGGAGCTTTCCTACTACCGCGAAAACTTTATCAAGCTGTGATTTTGCGATCCGGCGCCTTGCGTGGCCGGGTTTTTGTCGTTAAATTGTTCAGCTTGCCGATTAAATAAGCATTTGAACTTAATTTCGAAAAAATCGCTTTAAGGGGGGTTGCAGCTAAAAGGATTTCTCGTATAATGCGCCTCCCGTAACGACAGAGAATTACACGTTACGACAGCAACAAAAGCAGTGCAGATTTGCGGGAATAGCTCAGTTGGTAGAGCACGACCTTGCCAAGGTCGGGGTCGCGAGTTCGAGTCTCGTTTCCCGCTCCAAAATTTGAAAGTGCTTCTAAAGCACGGACCACCCAAGCGGGAATAGCTCAGTTGGTAGAGCACGACCTTGCCAAGGTCGGGGTCGCGAGTTCGAGTCTCGTTTCCCGCTCCAAAATTTGAAAGTGCTTCCAAAGCACGGACCACCCAAGCGGGAATAGCTCAGTTGGTAGAGCACGACCTTGCCAAGGTCGGGGTCGCGAGTTCGAGTCTCGTTTCCCGCTCCAAATTCTTCTTAATCTCTAAAATATCCACAGCGAAAAGCATCGTTGGGGACGTTTTCTATTGTCTCTGAAATACTCTTGTGAACAGAGTTATCCACAGAAACTGCGCTTAACCGAAACAGGGTTAAAGCTTAGCAGGGTGAATAATATCTTTGTAATGCACTGTATTTATTCGATAAATTTTCATTTAAAAATGTTATTGAGATCACTTGACCTCTTCTCCAGACCAGATGGCGCTTGAGTTTGTAATTTTATTCACAGGCTGTGAATAGTTCAGGCATCCCGCAGAAGCCCTTTTTCAATCACCCTCACCAGACGCTGTTTCTTCGGTAGCTGCACCTCGATCGCGCAGGCATTACGCTTCTCTATTTGCTGCGCAACAGCCCATTCTATGTGCTCATCAAGAAGTGGGTGCTCACCTCTACGGCTTTCAAGCGCCCGAATATTCGCTTCATCCCACGGGGCATTGCCCAGCGCGACGGCGACATTACGCAGCCAGCGCAGATGACCAATACGGCGAATGGCCGAACCTTCCGTCACTTTCAGGAACCAGGCTTCAGTCCAGGCAAATAAATCAATAAGCTGCGGCGCATGCAGCGCCTTACGCGGGCTGAAATCCTCTTCGTCCGTGAGCTGCGAATAGCGGTTCCACGGGCAGATCAGCTGGCAGTCGTCGCAGCCGTAGATGCGGTTGCCGATAAGCGGTCGAAATTCCTCTGGAATGGCGCCTTCCAGTTCGATAGTGAGGTAGGAGATGCAGCGGCGCGCATCCACGGTGTAAGGCTCGACGATGGCACCCGTCGGGCAGATGGTCATGCAGGCCACGCAGCGTCCGCAGCCTTCCTCTACCGGGCCGTCTACCGGCAGCGGTAAATCAATCAGCAGTTCACCCAGGAAGAAGAACGATCCGGCGTCGCGGCTGAGGATAAGTGAGTGCTTACCTGTCCAGCCAAGCCCGGCTTTTTCGGCGATCGGGCGCTCAAGAATAGGCGCAGAATCGACAAAGGGTCTAAAATTCAGCGAAACACAGTGCTGCTGAATAGTTTCCCCGAGTTTTTTTAAACGGTTACGCAAGAGCTTATGGTAATCACGTCCCAGGGCGTACCGGCTGACGTAACCCAAAGAGGGATTTTTTAGCGTGCGCGCAAAGGCCGCGTTGGCGGGCAGATAGTTCATGCGCACGCTGATGACGCGTAATGTGCCCGGCAAAAGCTCGTGAGGACGGGCGCGCATCATGCCATGACGCGCCATCCATTCCATTTCGCCGTGGTATTGTTTATCCAGCCAGGCCTGCAGTTTCGGCTCGCTGGCGGAAAGGTCGGTATCGGTAATTCCCACCTTCTGGAAGCCAAGCTCAGCACCCCACTGTTTTATTTTTTGCGCTAATTCATTGAGATCGAGGGGCTGTGACATGACGGACCATACGGTGAATAAAAACCCCGCAAGTATACCACACTCCATCTGGCATGCGGATGACCTCCGGCGCGCCGAAAAAGAGGCCGCAGACAGCCTCGGGATTACCCTTTATGAACTGATGCTGCGCGCAGGTGAGGCGGCGTTTAACGTTGCCCGCAGCGCGTACCCTCAGGCCGCCCACTGGCTGATTCTGTGCGGTCACGGCAATAACGGCGGCGACGGCTACGTCGTCGCCCGTCTTGCGGTTGCGGCAGGTATCCGCGTGACGTTGCTGGCCCTGGAGAGTGATAAACCGCTGCCGGAAGAGGCCAGCGCGGCGCGGGAGGCGTGGCTTAACGCAGGCGGTGTGATTCATGCGCCTGATATTGTCTGGCCGGAAGAGGTGGATCTGATTGTTGATGGTCTGCTGGGTACCGGGCTACGCAGTGCGCCTCGTGAGAACATTGCCGCGCTGATTGAACACTCTAACAGACATTCCGCGCCGGTAGTTGCCCTGGATATTCCCTCAGGCCTAATCGCACAAACCGGCGCGACGCCGGGGGCGGTCATTCAGGCTGCACATACGGTGACCTTCATCGCCCTCAAGCCGGGGCTACTGACCGGTAAAGCGCGGGATGTGGTCGGCATGTTGCACCACCATGCACTGGGGCTGGAGAGCTGGCTGGCCGGGCAGGAAACGCACCTCGCGCGTTTTGATGCGTCGCAGCTTGCGGCGTGGCTCCCGCCGCGCCGGCCGACGTCCCATAAGGGCGATCACGGCAGGCTGGTGATTATTGGCGGCGATCATGGTACAGCAGGTGCGATTCGCATGACCGGCGAAGCGGCTCTGCGCTGCGGTGCCGGATTAGTGCGAGTACTCACTCGCATCGAGAATATTGCGCCGATCGTTACAGCCCGACCGGAGCTGATGGTCCATGAGCTTACCCCCCAGGCGCTTGAAGAGAGCCTTGAATGGGCGGATGTGGTGGTGATTGGCCCGGGTCTTGGGCAGCAGGCATGGGGTAAACAGGCCCTGCAAAAGGTCGAGAATTTTCGTAAACCGATGCTGTGGGATGCCGACGCGCTTAACCTTCTGGCAATAAACCCGGATAAGCGTCACAATCGCATTCTGACGCCACACCCCGGCGAAGCCGCGCGCCTGCTTAACTGCAGCGTGGCAGAAATTGAAAGCGATCGCTTACTTTCTGCTCAGCGTCTGGTAAAACGTTACGGAGGTGTTGCTGTTTTGAAAGGGGCAGGAACCGTTATCGCCAGTGACGAGACGCAGGGCATTATTGATGCCGGAAATGCGGGTATGGCGAGCGGCGGCATGGGCGATGTGCTTTCCGGCATCATTGGCGCATTGCTTGGACAGAAACTTCCCCTTTATGATGCAGCCTGCGCGGGCTGCGTGGCCCACGGTGTCGCGGCGGATAAACTGGCCGCGCGTTACGGTACACGCGGCATGCTGGCCACCGATCTTTTTTGCACGCTACGGCGTGTTGTTAACCCGGATGTGATTGACGTAGAAAATGACTAATCGAGCGATTCCTTTACCTGATGAACAAGCCACTTTAGAACTCGGCAAGCGCGTGGCGCAGGCCTGTCAGGGGGCAACCGTCATTTATCTGTATGGTGATTTAGGTGCGGGTAAAACCACCTTCAGCCGGGGTTTTTTGCAGGCGTTAGGGCATAACGGGAATGTGAAAAGCCCAACCTACACCCTGGTTGAACCGTACACCCTTGAAAATCTCATGGTGTACCACTTCGATTTATACCGCCTTGCGGATCCTGAGGAGCTGGAATTTATGGGGATCCGTGATTATTTTGCCAACGACGCCATTTGCCTGGTGGAGTGGCCGCAACAAGGTGCGGGTGTGCTGCCTGACCCGGATGTCGAAATTCACTTAGATTACCAGGCACAAGGGCGTGAGGCACGCATCAGTGCTGTTTCCTCATCAGGCAGTTCCTTACTGGCGCGACTGGCCGGTTAAGCGTAGGGATGACGGGATGATAAATCGCGTTAAAGGTTGGTTGTTGGCTGCCACCGTGCTGCTGTGCGCGCAGGCCGGGGCGGCAAACCTCTCAGATATTCAGGTATCAAACGGCGAAAGCCAGGCCCGGATCACGTTCAGCTTTATGGGCGATCCTGAATATGCGTTTTCACAGCCAGACAGCCACAGCGTGGCGCTGGATATCAAACAAACAGGCGTGATCCAGGGGCTGCCGCTGCGGTTCAGCGGTAACAACCTGGTGAAAAGTATCCGTTCGGGAACGCCGCAGGATAGCCAGTCGTTACGTCTGGTGGTCGATTTGACCGAAAAGGGCAAAACGAAGGCGGTGAAGCAGCAAAACGGAGCGAACTATACGGTGGTGTTTACCATCAATGCCGACGCGCCGCCACCGCCGCCGGTCGTAGCGAAGCGCGTGGAAGAACCGGTATATACGCCGCGTCCTTCTGAACCAGCGCGTAATCCCTTTAAATCGCAGAACGATCGCATTACTGCGGCAACCAGCAGCAATACGGTGACACGTCCGGCAGCCAGCGCGCGACGCGCGACGGTCAGCGGTGACAAAGTGATTATCGCCATTGATGCGGGCCACGGCGGGGAAGATCCCGGGGCGATTGGTCCTGGCGGCACGCGAGAGAAAAACGTGACTATCGCTATCGCGCGTAAGCTGCGTTCGCTACTCAATGACGACCCGATGTTTAAAGGCGTGTTGACCCGCGACGGGGATTACTTTATCTCCGTAATGGGGCGCTCGGACGTGGCGCGTAAGCAAAACGCGAACTTCCTGGTCTCTATTCATGCGGACGCCGCACCGAATCGTAGCGCCACCGGCGCCTCGGTTTGGGTGCTGTCGAACCGCCGCGCCAACAGCGAAATGGCCAACTGGCTTGAAGAGCATGAGAAGCAGTCTGAACTGTTAGGCGGCGCGGGCGACGTGCTGGCGAACAGCCAGTCCGATCCGTACCTCAGCCAGGCGGTGCTGGATTTACAGTTCGGTCATTCTCAGCGCGTCGGGTATGATGTTGCCACTAACGTATTGAACCAGCTGCAAAGCGTTGGCGTGCTGCATAAGCGTCGTCCGGAACATGCCAGCCTCGGCGTTCTGCGCTCGCCGGATATCCCGTCGATCCTTGTGGAGACGGGCTTCATCAGCAACAACGGTGAAGAGCGTCTGTTGGGAAGCGACAGCTATCAGCAGCAAATTGCCGAAGCGATTTATAAGGGTTTACGCAACTATTTTGAGGCGCATCCTCTGCAGTCTGCGCCGCAGAGCGGCTCAGCACAGACGGCCAGCGCAGCGCTGCCGGGTGAGATGACCGCGACCAACTAAGGAGCATTCATGCCGATTCAGGTTCTACCGCCGCAGCTCGCGAACCAAATCGCCGCCGGTGAGGTGGTGGAACGCCCTGCGTCGGTGGTGAAGGAGCTGGTGGAAAACAGCCTCGATGCGGGCGCCACCCGCATCGATATTGATATCGAACGCGGTGGCGCGAAGCTTATCCGCATTCGCGACAACGGCTGTGGTATTAAAAAAGAGGAGCTGGCGCTGGCGCTGGCTCGTCACGCCACAAGTAAAATCGCCTCTCTGGACGATCTGGAAGCGATTATTAGCCTCGGTTTTCGCGGCGAAGCGCTGGCCAGTATCAGCTCCGTTTCGCGTTTAACGCTGACCTCTCGTACCGCTGAACAGCAGGAAGCCTGGCAGGCTTACGCCGAAGGGCGCGATATGGATGTGACGGTCAAACCCGCGGCGCACCCTGTCGGTACGACGCTGGAAGTCCTGGATCTATTCTACAACACCCCCGCCCGACGCAAGTTTATGCGTACCGAGAAGACCGAGTTCGGCCATATTGACGAGATTATCCGCCGTATTGCGCTGGCCCGTTTCGATGTCACCATCAACCTCAGCCATAACGGTAAGGTGATGCGCCAGTACCGCGCGGTGGCGGAAGGTGGACAGAAAGAGCGTCGCCTGGGCGCTATCTGCGGGACGCCGTTTCTGGAACAGGCTCTGGCCATTGAGTGGCAGCACGGCGATCTGGCTTTACGCGGCTGGGTTGCCGATCCAAATGCGAGCAGTGCTGCGTTCTCTGAAATTCAGTATTGCTACGTGAACGGGCGCATGATGCGCGATCGTCTCATCAATCACGCGATTCGCCAGGCCTGCGAAGACAAACTCGGGGCCGATCAGCAGCCTGCTTTCGTCCTTTATCTGGAGATCGACCCCCATCAGGTGGATGTGAACGTTCATCCTGCCAAACATGAGGTGCGGTTCCACCAGTCGCGTCTGGTTCACGACTTTATTTATCAGGGCGTGGTCACTGTGTTGCAGCAGCAGGCAGCGCCAACGCTGCCGCTGGAAAACGACGCCCCTGCACCGCGTCCGCTGCCGGAAAACCGTGTGGCGGCGGGCCGCAACCATTTTGCTGAGCCTGCCGTCGCGCGTGAACCGGAAGCTCCGCGTTTCTCCCAGGCCGGGAGCGCACCGCGTCCAACGGGCGCGAACTACCCGAACGCCCAGCCGGGCTATCAGAAGCAGCAGGGCGCGTTGTACCGCAAGCTGCTGGAAACGCCAGCCGTGGAGCGTAAAGAGCAGATTCCGCCCGCTCAGCCTTCTCTGGACGGGCATAGCCAAAGTTTTGGCCGGGTGCTGACGATTATCGCGCCCGATATGGCACTGCTTGAACGTGACGGCAAACTGATGCTTCTGGCCCTGCCGGTCGCCGAACGCTGGCTCAAGCAGGTGCAACTCACGCCAGGCGAAAATGCAGCCTGCGCGCAGCCGCTCTTAATTCCGGTTCGCCTGAAAATATCCTCTGAAGAAACGAGGGTATTACAGCGCGCAGAGCCGCAGCTGGCGCAAATGGGTATTGAAACTGTGCTCGAACCACAACATGTGACAATTCGTGCAGTGCCTTTACCCTTACGCCAACAAAATTTACAAAACTTGATTCCTGAACTGATAGGCTACCTGGCGCAGCAAACATCGTTTGATGCCGCCAACACCGCGCAGTGGATCGCCCGCCATCTGGCAAGCGAACACGCGCCGTGGAGTATGGCGCAGGCCATTAGCGTGCTGGCGGAGGTGGAACGCCTCTGTCCGCATCTGGTGAAAACGCCGCCGGGTGGGTTATTACAACCTGTTGATTTACAAACGGCGATGAACGCCCTGAAACATGATTGACGCAAGTAAGGCGAGCCTGCCTAAGGCAATTTTTTTAATGGGCCCAACGGCCTCCGGCAAAACGGCGCTAGCCATTGAGTTGCGTAAAGTTTTGCCTGTAGAGTTGATTAGCGTCGACTCCGCCCTCATCTACCGGGGGATGGACATCGGCACGGCGAAGCCTGACGCAGAAGAGTTGCGTGCGGCACCGCACCGTTTGCTGGATATTCTCGACCCGGCTCAGGCCTATTCCGCAGCGGATTTCCGCCGGGATGCCTTAGCCGAAATGGCCGAGATAACGGCGGCGGGACGTATACCGCTGTTGGTTGGCGGAACCATGCTCTATTTCAAGGCGTTGCTGGAGGGGTTGTCACCTCTGCCATCCGCGGATCCGGAAATAAGAGCGAAAATTGAGCAGCAGGCGGCAGAGCAGGGTTGGGACGTTTTGCATCAGCAACTGGCGGAGATTGACCCGGTTGCTGCAGCACGGATCCATCCAAATGATCCGCAAAGGCTTTCCCGGGCACTGGAAGTTTTTTTCATTTCGGGTAAAACTTTAACGGAACTGACGCAAACGTCAGGAGACGCTCTGCCGTATCAGGTGCATCAGTTCGCCATCGCCCCGGCGAGCCGTGAACTGCTCCATCAGCGAATTGAGCAGCGTTTTCATCAGATGTTAGCTTCAGATTTTGAAGCAGAAGTGCGGGCGCTATTTGCCCGTGGAGATTTGCATACGGACATGCCTTCCATTCGTTGTGTGGGATACCGCCAGATGTGGTCGTATCTTGAAGGTGAGATTTCATACGATGAAATGGTTTATAGAGGTGTTTGCGCCACGAGACAGTTAGCGAAGCGCCAGATCACCTGGTTGCGCGGTTGGGAGGGTGTTCACTGGTTAGACAGTGAAAAACCGCAACAGGCGTTAAACGAAGTGATTGAGGTTGTTGGTGATATCGCTCACTGAATGTGTACAATTGAGACGTATCGTGCGCAATTTTTCAGAATCGCAAGGTTCTAAGTACAAAACAAGCATATAAGGAAAAGATAGAATGGCTAAGGGGCAATCTTTACAAGATCCGTTCCTGAACGCATTGCGTCGGGAACGTGTTCCAGTTTCTATTTATTTGGTGAATGGTATTAAGCTGCAAGGTCAGATTGAGTCTTTCGATCAGTTTGTGATTCTGTTGAAAAACACGGTCAGTCAGATGGTCTACAAGCACGCTATTTCTACTGTTGTTCCGTCCCGTCCGGTATCTCATCACAGCAATAACGCTGGCGGCGGCACAGGTAGTAACTACCATCATGGCAGCAACGCGCAGGGTTCTTCAACGCCGGCGCAGGACAGCGACGAGACCGAATAAGGTTTCGCACTGTTATCCACACGGGGAGCCAGGGATCCTGCGTTCCCCGCTGATCTTTTTAGAGAGGTTTACGCTTGTTTGACCGTTATGATGCCGGTGAGCAGGCGGTGCTGGTACACATCTATTTTTCGCAAGACAAAGATATGGAAGACCTCCAGGAGTTTGAATCTCTGGTCTCTTCCGCCGGTGTCGAAGCAATGCAGGTGATTACCGGTAGCCGTAAAGCGCCGCACCCAAAGTATTTTGTTGGTGAAGGTAAAGCAGTCGAAATTGCGGATGCCGTAAAAGCAACCGGCGCGTCAGTCGTGTTATTTGATCATGCGCTGTCTCCAGCCCAGGAGCGCAACCTGGAAGCCCTTTGCGAATGCCGTGTTATCGATCGCACGGGTTTGATTTTAGATATTTTTGCTCAGCGCGCACGTACCCACGAAGGGAAACTGCAGGTTGAGCTGGCGCAGCTGCGCCATCTGGCAACGCGTCTGGTGCGTGGCTGGACACACCTTGAAAGACAAAAAGGCGGGATTGGTTTGCGCGGCCCGGGTGAAACCCAGCTCGAAACCGACCGTCGTTTGCTGCGTGGCCGAATTACCCAGATCCTTTCACGTCTGGAACGTGTAGAGAAACAGCGCGAACAGGGGCGTCGGGCGCGAACCAAAGCCGATATCCCGACGGTGTCGCTGGTGGGCTATACCAACGCCGGTAAATCCACCCTGTTTAACCAGATAACCGAGGCCCAGGTGTATGCCGCAGACCAGCTGTTTGCGACCCTGGACCCTACGCTGCGCCGTATTGACGTTGCAGACGTCGGTGAAACGGTGCTGGCGGATACCGTAGGGTTTATCCGCCACCTGCCGCATGACCTGGTGGCGGCGTTTAAAGCCACCCTGCAGGAGACGCGACAGGCGACTCTGCTGCTGCACGTGATTGATGCGGCAGACGTGCGCGTGCAGGAGAACATCGACGCGGTGAACGTGGTGCTCGAAGAGATCGACGCCCACGAGATCCCCACGCTGTTGGTCATGAACAAGATCGATATGCTGGACGATTTCGAACCGCGTATCGACAGAGATGAAGAAAACAAACCGATTCGGGTCTGGCTTTCTGCCCAGACCGGTATTGGTGTGCCACTGCTTTTCCAGGCTTTGACAGAACGTCTTTCCGGTGAGGTAGCTCAGCACACGCTGCGACTGCCGCCACAGGAAGGCAGGCTGCGCAGCCGGTTTTATCAGCTTCAGGCGATAGAAAAAGAGTGGATGGAGGATGACGGCAGCGTGGGGATGCAGGTGCGTATGCCGATCGTTGACTGGCGTCGCCTCTGTAAACAAGAACCTGCGCTGGTCGACTATGTCGTCTGATCAGAAAGGGGATGCCTGAATAATTCGCCCTTGCATAACAAATATGGAGCATATACATGGCGTGGAATCAGCCCGGTAATAACGGACAAGACCGCGACCCGTGGGGAAGCAGCAAACCTGGCGGCAACTCTGAGGGAAATGGCAACAAAGGTGGTCGCGAGCAGGGGCCGCCGGATCTGGATGATATCTTCCGCAAACTGAGCAAGAAGCTTGGTGGCCTTGGCGGAGGAAAAGGTTCTGGCTCGGGTGGCAATTCCACTCAGAGTTCGCGCCCGCCAATGGGTGGCCGCGTAGTGGGCATCGTGGCCGCTGCGGTAGTCATCATCTGGGCAGCCAGCGGGTTCTACACCATTAAAGAAGCAGAACGCGGCGTAGTCACCCGTTTCGGTAAGTTCAGCCATCTGGTTGAGCCGGGTCTGAACTGGAAGCCGACTTTCATTGATGACGTGACCGCGGTTAACGTGGAATCTGTCCGTGAACTGGCCGCCTCTGGCGTGATGCTGACCTCTGACGAAAACGTGGTGCGCGTTGAGATGAACGTTCAGTACCGCGTGACCGATCCTGAGCGTTATCTGTTTAGCGTGACCAGCGCCGATGACAGCCTGCGTCAGGCGACCGACAGCGCCCTGCGCGGTGTGATCGGTAAATACACCATGGACCGTATTCTGACCGAAGGTCGTACCGTTATTCGTAGCGATACCCAGCGCGAGCTGGAAGAGACCATTCGTCCGTACAACATGGGTATTACCCTGCTGGACGTCAACTTCCAGGCTGCGCGTCCGCCGGAAGAGGTGAAAGCCGCATTTGACGATGCGATTGCTGCCCGTGAAAACGAACAGCAGTACATCCGTGAAGCAGAAGCGTACACCAACGAAGTTCAGCCACGCGCTAACGGTCAGGCGCAGCGTATTCTGGAAGAAGCGCGCGCGTATAAGACCCAGACCATCCTGGAAGCACAGGGTGAAGTGGCCCGCTTCGCGAAGATCCTGCCGGAATATAAAGCGGCACCGGAAATTACCCGTGAGCGTCTCTATATCGAGACCATGGAAAAAGTGCTGAGCCACACCCGCAAAGTGTTGGTTAACGACAACAAAGGCGGAAACCTGATGGTTCTGCCGCTGGATCAGATGCTGAAAGGCGGTTCTGCACCAGCAGCGAAAGGCGACACCAGCGGAGCGAATAACCTGCTGCGTTTGCCGCCAGCCTCAACAGGCAGCGCCAGCACGAACACAACGCCTTCTTCGAACGATGGTGACATTATGGACCAACGCCGTGCTAACGCGCAGCGTAACGACTACCAGCGTCAGGGGGAATAAGGATGCGTAAGTCAGTTATTGCGATCATCGTCATCGTACTGGTCGCGCTTTATACCTCGATCTTTGTGGTGAAAGAAGGCGAGCGTGGGATCAAGTTCCAGTTCAGCAGCGTCGTGCGTGATGGCGACAAACGCCCGGTGATTTACGAACCGGGTCTGCACTTCAAGGTGCCTTTCATTCAGTCAGTGAAAACGCTTGATGCGCGTATCCAGACCATGGATAACCAGGCCGACCGTTTCGTGACCAAAGAGAAGAAAGACCTGATCGTTGATTCCTACATCAAATGGCGTATCAGCGACTTCAGCCGTTACTTCCTGGCAACGGGCGGTGGCGATGTTTCTCAGGCAGAAGTGCTGCTGAAACGTAAGTTCTCTGACCGTCTGCGTTCCGAGATTGGTCGTCTTGATGTGAAAGACATCGTGACCGACTCCCGTGGTCGTCTGACCCTGGAAGTACGCGATGCGCTGAACTCCGGTACAGCGGGCACGGAAGATGAAGTTTCAACGCCAGCAGCAGATGATGCGATTGCCAAAGCGGCTGAACGCGTTCAGGCGGAGACCAACGGTAAAGTGCCGGTGATCAACCCGAACAGTATGGCTGCGCTGGGTATCGAAGTCGTTGACGTGCGTATTAAGCAGATCAACCTGCCGGTGGAAGTGTCCGAGGCGATTTACAACCGTATGCGCGCCGAGCGTGAAGCGGTAGCCCGTCGTCACCGTTCACAGGGCCAGGAAGAGGCTGAGAAGCTGCGTGCCGCAGCGGACTATGAAGTCACCAAGACGCTGGCGGAATCTGAGCGCCAGGGCCGTATCCTGCGCGGTGAAGGCGATGCCGAAGCGGCGAAGCTGTTCGCGGATGCCTTCAGCCAGGATCCTGACTTCTACGCCTTTATCCGTAGCCTGCGCGCTTACGAGAATAGCTTCCAGAGCAACCAGGATGTGATGGTGCTCAGCCCGGACAGCGATTTCTTCCGTTATATGAAGACGCCGACTAACGCAACGCGATAAACTCAGGCTCGTTTGAGTATTCAAACCACCGCTCTCAACGGAGCGGTGGTTTTCTTTTATAAGGAATAAAAATGAATTCAACGATCTGGCTCGCACTGGCCCTGGTCCTGGTGCTGGAAGGTCTTGGACCGATGCTTTATCCGCGCGCCTGGCGCCGAATGATCGCCACGATGAGCCAGCTGCCGGATAATATTTTACGTCGTTTTGGTGGCGGTCTTGTGGTTGCGGGCATTGTGATCTACTACATGTTGAGGAAAACGATTGGCTGATCAAAAAGTAGGCGCAATCGGCGTATTTTGAGGTCAAAAAGTGCTGTATATCTGAAAAAGCGATGGTAGAATCCATTTTTAAGCAAACGGTGATTTTGAAAAAATGGGTAACAACGTCGTCGTACTGGGCACCCAATGGGGTGACGAAGGTAAAGGGAAGATTGTTGATCTTCTGACTGAACGGGCTAAATATGTTGTACGCTACCAGGGCGGTCACAACGCAGGCCATACTCTCGTAATCAACGGTGAAAAAACCGTCCTCCATCTTATTCCATCAGGCATTCTTCGTGATAACGTCACCAGCATCATCGGTAACGGCGTTGTGCTGTCTCCTGCTGCGCTGATGAAAGAGATGAAAGGTCTGGAAGACCGTGGTATCCCTGTTCGTGAGCGTCTGCTGCTCTCTGAAGCCTGCCCGCTGATCCTGGATTATCACGTGGCGCTGGACGTCGCGCGTGAGAAAGCGCGCGGCGCGAAAGCGATCGGCACCACCGGTCGTGGTATCGGCCCGGCTTACGAAGATAAAGTTGCACGTCGCGGTCTGCGCGTGGGCGACCTCTTCGACAAAGCAACCTTCGCTGAAAAACTGAAAGAAGTGATGGAATATCACAACTTCCAGCTGGTGAACTTCTACAAAGCTGACGCTGTTGACTACCAGAAAGTGCTGGATGACGTCATGGCAATCGCTGACATTCTGACCGGTATGGTTGTTGATGTGTCCGATCTGCTGGACCAGGCGCGCAAGCGTGGCGATTTCGTCATGTTCGAAGGTGCGCAGGGTACGCTGCTGGACATCGACCACGGTACCTATCCGTACGTAACGTCCTCTAACACCACTGCAGGTGGCGTGGCGACCGGCTCTGGCCTGGGTCCACGTTATGTGGATTACGTGCTGGGCATCATCAAAGCGTACTCCACTCGCGTGGGTGCGGGTCCATTCCCGACCGAACTGTTTGATGAAACCGGCGAGTTCCTGTGCAAGCAGGGTAACGAGTTTGGCGCGACCACCGGTCGTCGTCGTCGTACCGGCTGGCTGGATGCGGTTGCAGTGCGTCGTGCAGTGCAGATCAACTCCCTGTCTGGCTTCTGCCTGACCAAGCTGGACGTACTGGACGGCCTGAAAGAAGTGAAAATCTGCGTAGGCTACCGTATGCCAGATGGCCGCGAAGTGACCACCACTCCGCTGGCTGCTGACGACTGGGAAGGCATTGAGCCAATCTACGAAACCATGCCGGGCTGGTCTGAGACCACTTTCGGTGTGAAAGAGCGTAGCGGCCTGCCGCAGGCGGCGCTGGATTACATCAAGCGCATTGAAGAACTGACCGAAGTGCCGATCGATATTATTTCTACCGGCCCGGATCGTACTGAAACGATGATCCTGCGCGACCCGTTCGACGCATAATCTTCGTGACTGCTGGCCTGCGGGGAGACCCGCAGGCCGGATAAGCGTAGCGCCATCCGGCGACCGCTCCTGGATCTCCGCTTTTTCGCCCCGTCTGTCAAATAAATTAGCCGCTCACTATCTGGCTGGTTTATCATCATTAATGAATATCTCTGCGGTTTAACCGCGTTTTCCCTTTTTCCTGAGGTTGATGTGCAGTTAACAAGTTTCACCGATTACGGCTTACGTGCGCTGATTTACATGGCGTCGTTACCCGATGGGAAGATGACCAGTATCTCTGAAGTTACAGAGGTCTACGGCGTATCCCGTAATCATATGGTCAAAATAATCAATCAACTTAGTCGTGCCGGATACGTTGCTGCCGTCCGAGGGAAGAATGGTGGGATCCGTCTCGGTAAACCGGCACAGAGTATTCGTGTTGGCGATGTGGTACGTGAACTGGAGCCGCTGTCTCTGGTGAACTGCAGCAGCGAGTTCTGCCACATCACGCCCGCTTGCCGCCTGAAAAAGGCGCTTTCAAAGGCCGTGCAAAGTTTTCTCATGGAACTGGATAACTACACGCTGGCCGATTTGGTTGAAGAGAATCAACCGCTTTATAAATTATTGCTGGTGGAATGAAGAAAATTTCCACCGGAGCTGACAACGGAGGAACCGACATGTCACATGATCCTTTCCAGGAACGCGAAGCCGAAAAATACGCGAATCCTATTCCCAGCCGCGAGTTCATCATTGAACACTTAACAAAACGCGAAAAACCCGCCAATCGTGAAGAACTTGCCGTTGAATTAAACATTGAAGGTGAAGAGCAAATTGAAGCCCTTCGCCGCCGCCTGCGCGCGATGGAGCGTGACGGGCAGTTGGTCTTTACCCGCCGCCAGTGCTACGCGCTGCCAGAACGCCTCGATCTGCTGAAAGGGACCGTCATTGGTCACCGCGATGGCTTCGGCTTCCTGCGCGTGGAAGGCCGTAAGGACGATCTGTATCTCTCATCTGAACAGATGAAAATGTGCATTCACGGCGACCAGATCCTGGCCCAGCCGCTGGGCGCTGACCGTAAAGGTCGCCGCGAAGCGCGCGTCGTGCGCGTTCTGGTGCCAAAAACCAGCCAGATCGTCGGCCGCTACTTTACCGACGCGGGCGTGGGCTTCGTGGTACCGGACGACAGCCGTCTGAGCTTCGACATTCTGATCCCACCTGAAGAGGTGATGGGCGCCCGCATGGGCTTTGTGGTGGTGGTGGAACTCACCCAGCGCCCAACCCGTCGCACTAAAGCGGTAGGTAAAATCGTCGAAGTACTTGGCGACAACATGGGCACTACCATGGCCGTTGATATGGCGCTGCGTACCCATGAAATTCCGTACATCTGGCCGAAAGCGGTTGAAGAGCAGATCGAAAGCCTGCGCGAAGAAGTGCCGGAAGAGTCCAAGGTGGGCCGCGTGGATCTGCGCTCCCTGCCGCTGGTCACTATTGATGGCGAAGACGCCCGCGACTTTGATGACGCCGTCTATTGCGAGAAAAAACGCGGCGGCGGCTGGCGCCTGTGGGTCGCTATTGCAGACGTAAGCTACTATGTTCGTCCGCACACCCCGCTGGATAACGAAGCCCGCAGCCGCGGTACCTCGGTCTACTTCCCGTCCCAGGTCGTGCCGATGCTGCCGGAAGTGCTGTCTAACGGCCTGTGCTCCCTGAACCCGCAGGTTGACCGCCTCTGTATGGTTTGCGAGATGACCATCTCCACCAAAGGGCGCTTAACCGGCTACAAATTCTACGAAGCGGTGATGAGCTCGCACGCCCGTCTGACCTATACCAAGGTCTGGCATATGCTGCAGGGCGACCAGGATCTGCGCGAGCAGTACGCGCCGCTGGTCAAACATATCGAAGAGCTGCATAACCTCTACAAAACGCTGGATCAGGCGCGCGAAGAGCGCGGCGGGATCTCGTTTGAGAGCGAAGAAGCGAAATTCATCTTCAACGCTGAACGCCGTATTGAGCGTATCGAGCAGACCCAGCGTAACGATGCGCACAAGCTGATCGAAGAGTGTATGATTCTGGCGAACATCTCGGCGGCACGATTCGTAGAGAAAGCCAAAGAGCCTGCGCTGTTCCGTATTCACGATAAGCCGACCACGGAAGCCATTACGTCGTTCCGCTCCGTGCTGGCTGAACTGGGTCTGGAACTGCCCGGAGGCAACAAGCCAGAGCCGCGCGATTACGCCGAGCTGCTGGAATCCATTAGCGACCGTCCTGACGCAGAAATGCTGCAGACGATGCTGCTGCGCTCTATGAAGCAGGCGATTTACGATCCGGAAAACCGCGGCCACTTCGGCCTGGCGCTGCAGTCTTACGCCCACTTTACGTCGCCGATCCGTCGTTATCCTGACCTCTCTCTGCACCGTGCGATCAAGTATCTGCTGGCGCAGGAGCAGGGCCATAAAGGGAACACCACCGAAACCGGCGGCTACCACTATTCGATGGAAGAGATGCTGCAGCTGGGTCAGCACTGCTCCATGGCCGAACGTCGTGCCGATGAAGCAACACGCGACGTGGCGGACTGGCTGAAGTGTGACTTTATGCTCGATCAGGTCGGTAACGTCTTCAAAGGCGTGATTGCCAGCGTGACCGGCTTTGGTTTCTTCGTTCGTCTGGACGAGCTGTTCATCGACGGTCTGGTGCACGTCTCCAGCCTGGATAACGACTACTACCGTTTCGACCAGGTCGGCCAGCGCCTGATTGGCGAATCTGGCGGCCAGACTTACCGTCTGGGCGACCGTGTAGAAGTGAAGGTCGAAGCCGTGAATATGGACGACCGTAAGATCGACTTCAGCCTGATCTCCAGCGAGCGCGCCCCGCGTAACGTTGGTAAAACCGAGCGTGAAAGGGCGAAAAAAACCGGTAACGGTAAACCGGGCGGCGGTAAACGTCGTCAGGCGGGCAAGAAGGTAAACTTCGAGCCGGACAGCGCGTTCCGCGGCGAGAAGAAACAGAAGCCGAAGGCGGCGAAGAAAGAAGCCCGCTCAGCGAAAAAACCTTCCGCGAAAACGCAGAAAATCGCTGCCGCCACCAAAGCGAAGCGCGCGGCCAAGAAAAAGCAGGCGGAGTAAATTCTCCCCTCAACCTGACCCTCTCCCCAGCGGGGGAGGGGAAATACTTATTACGAGAACCATCAATGAGTGAAATGATTTACGGCATCCACGCGGTGCAGGCCCTTCTCGAGCGCGCACCGGAGCGTTTTCAGGAAGTGTTTATTCTGAAAGGGCGTGAAGATAAGCGTCTGATGCCGCTGATCCACGCGCTGGAAGCGCAGGGCGTGGTGATCCAGCTGGCGAACCGCCAGTTCCTGGATGAGAAAAGCGAAGGCGCGGTTCACCAGGGGATCATTGCCCGCGTGAAGCCGGGTCGTCAGTATCAGGAAAACGATCTGCCGGATCTGATTGCCGGGCTGGATAACCCGTTCTTCCTGATCCTCGACGGCGTTACCGATCCGCACAACCTCGGCGCGTGCCTGCGCAGTGCGGATGCGGCGGGCGTGCATGCGGTTATCGTGCCGAAAGATCGCTCCGCGCAGCTGAACGCGACGGCGAAGAAGGTGGCCTGCGGCGCGGCGGAAAACGTTCCGCTGATCCGCGTGACTAACCTGGCGCGTACCATGCGTCTGCTGCAGGAAGAGAACGTCTGGATCGTCGGTACCGCCGGTGAAGCGGATCATACTCTATACCAGAGCAAAATTACCGGCCGTCTGGCGCTGGTGATGGGCGCAGAGGGCGAAGGCATGCGTCGTCTCACCCGCGAGCACTGTGACGAGCTGATCAGCATCCCGATGGCGGGCAGCGTGTCGTCCCTGAACGTTTCCGTTGCGACGGGCATCTGCCTGTTTGAAGCGGTGCGTCAGCGGGGAGCATAAACAGCAAGGCCGTCCACAGGACGGCCTTTTGTGTTTTCTCCCTCTTCCCGTGGGAGAGGGCACCAGACGGTGACAACCTCACTCTTCCAGCGACCGCAAATGGTCATCCTTCCTCAGCGTCATCAGCGCGAAAATACTCACTACCGCCGTCGCCATCACGTAATACGCCGGAATATCCAGATTGCCCGTCTGCTTAATCAGCCCGGTAATGATTAGCCCTGCGCATCCCGAGAAAATCGCGTTCGACAACGAGTAGGCCAGCCCCAGCCCCGTATAGCGCACGCGCGTTGGGAACATCTCAGACAGCATCGCCGGGCCCGGCCCCGCCAGCATGCCCACCAGACCGCCCGCAATCAGTACCACACCAGCCTTCACCGCCAGCGTACTCGACTCCGCCTGCAGGATTTTCAGCAGCGGCAGGGCGAGGATCAGCAGCAGCGCGGTGGCGAGAATCATCACCGTGCGGCGCCCGATCCGGTCGCTCAGGATCCCCGACGGAATGATGGTCAGCGCAAAACCAACGTTCGAAATCACCGCTATCAACAGCGCCTGGTTGAACCCGGTGTGCAGCGCCGACTGAAGATAGGTCGGCATAATCACCAGGTAGGTATACCCCGCCGCAGACCAGACCATCACGCGGCCAATCCCCATTACGATGGCCCGGAGCGTGGCGGCAGTATCCGCCTGAGCGACAGCCGGTTTGTCCTGCTGCTGCACAAAGCTGGGCGTCTCCTCCATGCTGACGCGAAGCCACAGCGCAACGACGCCCATAGGCAGCGCCAGGAAGAACGGAATACGCCAGCCCCACTCGTGCAGGGCTTCAGGCGTGAGGAGGGCGGAGAGTAGCGCCACGATGCCTGCGCCCGCTAACAGCCCCAGCGCCACGGTAAAGGACTGCCACGCGCCATAGAGCCCACGCTTGCCGCGCGGGGCGAATTCCGTCATCAGCGAGACCGCACCGCCGTACTCGCCGCCCGCGAACAGCCCCTGCAGGATGCGCAGCAGCGTAATAATGAGCGGCGCGGCAATCCCGATGCTGGCATAGACCGGCACAACGCCGATGGCGGCGGTAGCGAGCGTCATCAATACCAGCACAATGATGAGCGTCGGCTTACGGCCAATCCGGTCGCCGATGCGGCCAAACACCACCGCGCCCAGCGGACGGAAGAAAAAGGCGATGGCGAATGAGGCGTAGGTGAGGATCAGGCTGGTAAGCCCCGCTTCCCCTTCAAGCTGGAAGAAGTTCTTCGCAATGACGGTCGCCAGAAAACCGTAGACCGCAAACTCATACCACTCGATAAAGTTACCAATGGAGCCTGCAATTAATGCTCGCTTGTGCGCATCCGGTTGCATAACGATCCTCACTGAAAAGGGTAAGAATAAATTATTCAACAAAAGCGAGGTCATGAAATAGTTTATTCTTATGTTCTGTGAGCTATTTCACGAATGATATCAGCGGGATCGTGAACGTGTGACTCCCCTCCCATGCAGCGCGAGCGCGGTCTGTCCATACTTATCGTCATTGCCACTGAAGGAGGGAGACAGTATGCACTGGCAGACTCATACCGTTTTCAATCAACCTGCCCCACTTTCTAACAGCAACCTTTTTCTCTCGGACTGCGCCCTGCGTGACGCAGTCTCGCGTGAGGGTGCCGAATGGGATATCGAACTGCTCGCCAGCATCGGGCAGCAGTTAGGCACCGCAGAGTCGCTGGAGTTGGGCAGGCTGGCAAACGTCAACCCGCCCGAGCTGTTACGCTATGACGCCACCGGGGAGCGGCTGGATGACGTCCGCTTTCACCCTGCATGGCACCTGCTGATGCAGGGGCTTTGCGCCAACCGCGTGCATAACCTGGCGTGGGAAGAGGAGGCGCGTAAAGGGTCGTTTGTCGCGCGGGCCGCACGCTTTGTGCTTCATGCGCAGGTGGAGGCGGGCACGCTGTGCCCGGTCACCATGACGTTCGCCGCCACGCCGCTGCTGCAGCAGGCGCTTCCCAAAATATTTCACGACTGGCTGACGCCGCTGCTCAGCGATCGCTACGATCCTCATCTTGCTCCCGGTGCGCAAAAGCGCGGCCTGCTGATCGGCATGGGCATGACGGAAAAGCAGGGCGGCTCGGACGTGCTCAGCAATACCACCAAAGCGGAAAAATGCAGCGACGGCAGCTACAGGCTGGTGGGGCACAAATGGTTTTTCTCCGTCCCGCAAAGCGATGCGCATCTGGTGCTGGCCCAGGCGAAGGGCGGGCTGTCCTGCTTTTTTGTGCCGCGCTTTTTGCCCGACGGACAGCGCAACGCCGTCCGGCTGGAGCGCCTCAAGGACAAGCTCGGAAACCGCTCCAACGCCAGCAGCGAGGTGGAGTTTCTTGACGCCTCCGGCTGGCTACTGGGGGAAGAGGGCGAAGGGGTACGGCAGATCCTCAAAATGGGCGGTCTGACGCGCTTTGACTGCGCGCTGGGTAGCCACGGACTGATGCGACGGGCGCTCTCGGTGGCGCTGTACCATGCCCACCAGCGTCAGACCTTCGGCAAAAATCTTATCGATCAGCCGCTCATGCGCGAAGTGCTGAGCCGGATGGCGCTGGTGCTGGAGGGGCACACGGCGCTGCTGTTCCGCCTGGCCCGCGCGTGGGATAAACGCGCGGATCCGCAGGAGGCCGCCTGGGCGCGGCTGTTTACCCCGGCGGCGAAATTTAGCGTCTGTAAAGCGGGCATCCCGTTTGTCGCTGAGGCGATGGAGGTGCTGGGTGGGATCGGTTATTGCGAAGAGAGCGAACTTCCCCGCCTGTACCGAGAGATGCCGGTGAACAGCATCTGGGAAGGGTCAGGAAATATCATGTGCCTGGACGTGCTGCGCGTGCTGGCGAAGCAGCCCGGCATTCACGATCTGCTTGCCGACGAGTTTGCGCAGGTGAAAGGGCAGGACAGACACTTCGACCGCAGCTGGCGACAGCTTCAGCAAAAACTGCGTAAACCGCAGGAGGCGCAGGGGCGGGAGATCGCGCAGCAGCTTTTCTTGCTGGGTGCCGGAAGCCAGATGCTGCGGCACGCGTCGCCCCCGGTGGCTCAGGCGTGGTGCCGCATGATGCTGGATACCCGTGGCGGCACGCTGATGAGCGAGCAGATACAAAGTGACCTGCTGCTGCGCGCCACGGGCAGAGTTGGCTAGCCTTTTAGCTGGAACAGGCTCACCAGCTGAGCCAGGTGTGAACCCTTCTCGCGCAGCGTTTGAGCGGTTTGCTCGCTGCGTGAGATGCGATCGGCATTGATATGCGAAGCTTCGCCTATATGGGTCATGGCGAGGTTCACCTGGCCGATACCGGCGGACTGCTCGCGTGAGGCATGGTTAATCTCGGTGACCAGCTGGCTGATGTTATCGATATGAATGATGATGTCATCCATCGCCAGGCGCGTCCGTTCAGACAGCGCATGTCCCTCACTCACTTTTCTGAGCGTATCGCCAATCAGCTGTTCAATCTCCTTCACCGCGTTAGCGCTGCGTCCCGCCAGCGCGCGAACTTCCTGCGCGACTACCGCAAACCCTTTGCCGTGCTCGCCTGCGCGGGCCGCTTCCACTGCCGCATTCAGCGCCAGAATATTGGTCTGGAAAGCGATGGATTCGATCACTCGCGTGATGTCTTCGATGCGTTTTGACGCTTCGCGAATATCGTCCATGGTCGATACCGCGTGGGTGACCGTCTCACCGCCCTGATGGACCGCGAGCGAGGTTTCACCCACCAGCTGCTGCGTTTGCTCCATGTTGGCGGCATTTTGCTGAACGGTGGCGGCCAGCTGCTCCATGCTGGCAGATGTCTCTTCCACGCTGCTGGCCTGCTTATTGATCTGCTCTGAAATTTCGCCAGTGTCGGCGGCCAGCGCGTTGGTGCCCAAATGGATCTCGCCTGCGGCCTCACGGACCTGCAGGACAATTTTTTGCAGGCCGCCGCCGATGCCGTTGATGGCATCGATCAGCTGGCCAACTTCGTCCTGACGCGTCACGGGCAGGCTGGAACGGAGATCCCCTGCGGCATATTGACGGGCAAGATGGATCACATTGCGCAGCGGTCGGGTCAGCACGCGGCGAATAATGACAACGAACAGGCCAGCAAAAAGGATGGATAAGACCACGCCGGCCAGCAGGAAGCGATCGCGCATGGCGGTAACGCTTGCGAGCAGTACCGATTTATCCACCTCGCCCACGATAGTCCAGTTCCAGCCCGGCAGCGGGGTATAGGCCATTTTCAGCGTCCGGCCGTCGTCGCTTGTACGCTCCAGCGTGCTGGGTTTGTCACTCAGAAGCTGTTGCTGCGTCGCGCCGTCCCACTTCGGCAACTGCCCCTCTTCGCTGGTATGGAACAGGTATTGCCCGCGCGTTTTGCCGTTGCTGCGATCCAGCACAAAGAAGTGACCGCTCTCGCCCAGGCGGCGGTTGAGGATTTTCTCGCGCATGACGTTCCAGGAGTGGGTGATGTCCACCCCGACAAAGACGATCGCAATGACCTGTCCTTCGGCGTTTTTAACCGGCTGGTACTGAGTGATGTAGCGTTTGCCAAACAGCAGCGCCAGGCCGCGGTAGACTTCACCTTTGTTGACGGCGGCAAAGGCCGGGCTGGCGTTATCCAGCACGGTACCCATTGCCCGATCGCCATTCTCCTTGCGAAGGGAAGTGGCTACGCGCACAAAGTCGTTACCGCTGCGTACAAACAGCGTCGAAATGGCTCCCGTACGATTCAGGAACTCGTCCGAAAGCGTGTTATTTTCATGCAGCCCGGTGTCTCCGCCTTTCAGAAGCGGAACGCTAAGTCCTTTAATCGTCTGGGGTTGGGAAGTATCAATATTCAGGGGCTGCGGTAAAAAGGTGGTAAACAGCCGGGTATAGCTCTCCACCTCTTCACTCAGACTAGTGTTAAACATCTGCACCATGTCGACCATGCCGGTGGACTGATTATGCAGGTCTTCGACCGCAAGGGCTTCAAGCTGCTGGCTGGCTTTTTGGCTGAGCAGAAAAGTGAATAGCAGAAACAGCGTGGCGACACTGACGCCCGTCAGCAGCGAGAGTTTCGACCCCAGGCCCGCACGGTGGAAAAAATTGATCATAAATTGCTCATCATTGAAAAGTTATGGTTCTTCAACGGCAGAGCGGGGATTACGTTTACTGTTTTAATGTAACAAAATGTTATTTAATTGTTCTTTATTGGTTTTATATAAGATAAAAAATTTGCAAAAACGAAAAGCCACTAAAAATAAGTGGCTTTTTATCGGGGGAGTTTACACGTAGAGAATGGCCTGTACCCGCCAGCGATCGATATGGTTATCTTCCTGCATCTGGATGATGCGATACCATGAAGCACCCTGCTCATCGGCCTTTAATGCCACGACACGTTCAACGTCTTGCGGGCTCCCCGAGATATTATTCACGGAGATCTGGCCAATTTCATTCAGGCCAGTCACACAATCAGCACTCGCGAATTCTGCTGACTGCGCGGTGGTGCTCAGCAGGCCTGCTGAGAGCAACAGTGAGGTCAAAGCAAGAGTTCGTTTCATCGTCAGCTCCATTTCACATATATCCGGTATCCGCCGGGCAATCCTTCGCTAATAAACTCCCTTCCATTGATGCGGGCGTGGAGTTTATTGTGGACAGGAAAATGTCTATGGACGCAAAGCAGTGTAAATCTCGTTCAAAGGAAAACCATTATTTACGGTACAAAATGGCCTGTGAATACCACTGTCCCGTTATGATGGTTTCGTCGATCATAATGATGACGTAATAATCTGCTTTGGCGGCGACGGCCTGTGCTTTTATTGCCGATTCTGCGTCATCCGGAGAGCCGCGAACCAGCGCGGAGATGGTGCCCATTCGTTGTAATCCTTCCGTCTGATTACGACGAATCTCCTGTGGATGATCGGCGACCGGTGGAGCGGGTTGCGGCGTTCCCTGCAGCGCGCTACAGCCACTCAGCAGAAACACCAGCAATAAAGCAGCAAACCTGCGCATAACCATATCTCGTTTCCTGATAGCCATAGTGTAGTTGTCTGTGAATTTAGTTTTGGGGGAATGTTCCCGAAGTGTTATCTGGGACGTATATTTCGAATGAAAATGACGCGAAAGCGTAACCCAGTTCTCAACATTATGAAGCATAGATTCGCACAGGGTCGACAATGATTGAAATTGAAATACGCCACCTCGGCGACCATGAAATTTTACACGCGATGCCGGCGGGTAAACGTGATAAACCGCTGCCTGTTGTAGTTTTTTATCATGGGTTTACCTCATCGAAGCTGGTTTACAGTTATTTTGCGGTAGCGCTGGCGCAGGCGGGTTTTCGCGTGGTGATGCCAGATGCACCCGACCACGGCGCACGCTTTACGGGTAATGAGCAGGCGCGGCTGGGTCAGTTCTGGCAGATTCTGCACGGGAGTCTGACCGAATTTACCGGGCTGCGCGATGCGCTTTATGAGGCAGGGCTGGTGGCCGACCATCGTCTGGCGGTAGCCGGGGCATCAATGGGCGGTATGACGGCGCTGGGGATTATGACGCATCATCCTGAAGTGAAGTCGGTCGCCTGCCTGATGGGCTCGGGCTACTTTACATCGCTGGCGAAGACCCTTTTTCCCCCTCAGGATTTAACGGAAATGACCGCGACGCTGGCAGAGTGGGATGTGGCCCGGGCATTGCCGCGAGTGGCCGATCGCCCTCTGCTGCTGTGGCACGGTGACGCGGATGATGTAGTCCCGCCCGAGGGAACCTTCCATCTGCAGCAGGCGTTAATGAATGAAGGGCTGGACGGTAATCTGACCTGTCTGTGGGAACCGGGCGTCCGCCACCGCATCACGCCAACGGCGCTGGACGCCACGGTGGCGTTTTTCCGCCAGCATCTTTAGACGCGCAGGACTTTCACCCCCTGATCTTCCAGCTTCTGGATGATCTCAGGGGGGCTCTTTTAGCGGGAGTATTCCGGAGCCATTCACAAAAAAAAGCCCCCGGGCAGGGGGCAACGTCAACTATGGCTATGTTCTCGTTGTTGGCTTTCCTGGTGCTAGCGTTAAAGCGTTATCGGTAAATATCTGCACTGGCGTGCATGTTGCCGTTGCTGCCGGGCTCACGGGTTAACATCACGTGGTAATAGGTTGCGCCCTGCGCATCGGTTTCTTCGTTTAATGCCTGATCTGCTTCACTTTCCGTGGCGAAATTATGATTGATGTAAATTACGCCCAAGCTTTGCACATCATCCATGTTTCTGGCCTGTCGGCTGTCTATCTTGATGGCTGCCATCGCGTTTGCACTGAGCAAAAGCGCCGCCATTATGGCTAATGCGATTTTTTTCATGATATGCGCTCCACGACTACGTGCTGCGAGAGGGGGGGATGCTCCTTCTTTAATTCAGGTGACCTCTGAGTAAAGTGTAATCACTCATCCGGCGGGGATGCGTGACCATTTCTGATGCAGTTGTTCAAAAAAACAGCGCTTCCGGGTGTGACCAATTTTAAATCACCCACTTAGACCCGCTTCGCGCTTTGTGCGAATTATTTGTGCAATCAGCTTGAGTTTCCAGGGGCGCGCAAGTATTATGACGCGTCAATTTTTCAGCCGACCTTTAACACGTTCCTTGCCTCCCCGGGCCTCGGCTGACCCAGACAGGAGGCTGAATAATCCGTAAGGAGCAATTCGATGCGTCATTACGAAATCGTTTTTATGGTCCATCCTGACCAGAGCGAACAGGTTCCGGGTATGATCGAGCGTTACTCTGCTGCCATCACTGGTGCAGAAGGTACGATCCACCGTCTGGAAGACTGGGGCCGCCGTCAGCTGGCTTACCCGATCAACAAACTGCACAAAGCACACTACGTTCTGATGAACGTTGAAGCGCCGCAGGAAGTGATCGATGAGCTGGAAACTACCTTCCGCTTCAACGATGCCGTTATCCGCAGCATGGTTATGCGTACCAAAAACGCAGTTACCGAAGCATCTCCGATGGTTAAAGCGAAAGACGAGCGCCGTGAGCGTCGCGATGATTTCGCAAACGAAACCGCAGATGATTCTGATGCTGGGGATTCTGAAGAGTAATTTCTGATGACCAACCGTCTGGCGTTGTCCGGCATCGTATGCAGGGCTCCCCTTCGAAAGGTCAGTCCATCAGGAATTCCGCATTGCCAGTTCGTGCTTGAGCATCGTTCTGTGCAAGAGGAAGCCGGGTTTCACCGGCAGGCGTGGTGCCAAATGCCCGTTATTATTAGCGGACACGAAAACCAGGCCATTACTCACAGTTTAACGGTCGGTAGCGCAGTAATCGTTCAGGGGTTCATCTCTTGCCACAAGGCAAAGAACGGCCTGAGCAAAATGGTTCTGCATGCCGAGCAGATTGATTTGATAGATTCTGGAGACTAGCCATATGGCACGTTATTTCCGTCGTCGCAAGTTCTGCCGTTTCACCGCGGAAGGCGTTCAAGAGATCGACTATAAAGATATCGCAACGCTGAAAAACTACATCACCGAAAGCGGTAAGATTGTCCCAAGCCGTATCACCGGTACTCGTGCAAAATACCAGCGTCAGCTGGCTCGCGCTATCAAACGCGCTCGCTACCTGTCCCTGCTGCCGTACACTGATCGTCATCAGTAATCGGGCACGGTCCATTAATACGACTTTAAGAGGATAAGGTAATGCAAGTTATTCTGCTTGATAAAGTAGCAAACCTGGGCAGCCTGGGTGATCAGGTTAACGTTAAAGCGGGTTACGCACGTAACTTCCTGGTTCCACAGGGTAAAGCTGTTCCAGCTACCAAGAAAAACGTAGAGTTTTTCGAAGCACGTCGCGCTGAACTGGAAGCCAAACTGGCTGACGTTCTGGCGGCTGCTAACGCTCGCGCTGAAGCAATCAACGCACTGGGCACCGTTACCATCGCGTCTAAATCAGGCGACGAAGGTAAACTGTTCGGTTCCATCGGTACCCGCGATATCGCTGATGCAGTAACTGCTGCAGGCGTTAAAGTGGCTAAGAGCGAAGTTCGTCTGCCGAACGGCGTTCTGCGTACCACTGGTGAGCACGAAGTTGACTTCCAGGTTCACAGCGAAGTGTTCGCTAAACTGGTAGTTAACGTTGTAGCTGAGTAATTTTTTACTCTGCTCACGTTGAAACGCCGGCCTTGTGCCGGCGTTTTGCTTTTTACAGAACCGGGCCTTAACGCGCCCTGATAAAACTGCCGTCTGGCTGGCGGGTAAACAGCACCTGTTGTCCATTTCCCGTATCAATCGTTAACCCTGTCACCACCCCGCTGGCATTCTGGCGAACCTGTACCATCTGTCCATTCTGAAGATTACTGAGCGGTTTACCCGCACCTTCCACCTTCGCCATGGCATAAACGTCGGTTGGCGGCAGATTGTGGTCGCGGAACAGCTGTGCCAGAGTTTTGCCCGGTTCTACGCGATAGGAACGCCACTGTTGCTCAATGCCGGTAGGCTGTTGCGTCTGAGGCTGAGACGGGGCGGCGGCTTGATCCTGCGGCTGTTCATCCTGAATGGGTTCTGGCTCAACCGGCGCGACCTGACCCGGATCGTTAGACGGGGTCACAAGCTGCGTTTGCATCGGCTGTGCGTCAGGCTGCGGCCGCGTTTGCGACTGAATATCCAGCTGAGCATTGCGGGTGACGGGTGCGGTATCGACATCATCGCCCCCGGAAGGAAGCAGGAAGCCCACGATCACCATCAGCGCGCCAATGATGATCCCTCTGCGATGCAGAGGAGGCAGCGGGTCCATGATGCGAAAATTGTCCGGCGCCTGCCAGATTTTCGCCAGGGTAGGTTTCAGTTCAAATCGCCCGGGCATGGCACTCCTCCTGCTCCGCGTATTTTTTATCCTGTGCCCCGAAGTATAGTTTGCTAACTGCCTGAACGGCGTAGTAAACCCGACATCCGTGACATCAGTTCGGGATTAATCCTGGTTCTCTCTATTGTTTCTGTTTCGTCGCGGTTTGTCACCTTAACTTCAGACAAAGTTTTACCCATAAGGGCATGGCTGATATGCTGCCCGCTACTTTAAATGTGATGGAAGGAAAACCCATGACCACCCCGACTTTTGACACTATCGAAGCGCAGGCAAGTTACGGTATCGGCTTGCAGGTAGGACAGCAGCTGAGCGAATCCGGCCTGGAAGGTCTGTTACCTGAAGCGCTGGTGGCGGGTATCGCTGACGCGCTGGAAGGCAAGCAGCCTGCCGTTCCGGTAGACGTTGTGCACCGTGCGCTGCGTGAAATCCACGAACGTGCTGACGCCGTGCGTCGTGCGCGCTTCGAAGAGATGGCAGCCGAAGGTGTGAAATATCTGGAAGAGAACCGTGAGCGTGAAGGCGTGAACAGCACCGAGTCTGGTCTGCAGTTCCGCGTGATCAATCAGGGCGACGGCGCAATCCCGGCGCGTACCGACCACGTTCGCGTGCATTACACCGGTAAACTGATCGACGGTACCGTGTTCGACAGCTCCGTGGCGCGCGGCGAACCGGCTGAGTTCCCGGTGAACGGCGTGATCGCAGGCTGGATCGAAGCTCTGACCCTGATGCCGGTCGGTTCCAAATGGGAGCTGACCATCCCGCATAACCTGGCCTACGGCGAGCGCGGCGCTGGCGCGTCCATTCCGCCATTCAGCACCCTGGTCTTTGAAGTCGAGCTGCTGGAAATTCTGTAATCGACTTTTCTTATTTCCTCTCTCCGGTTGGGGAGAGGAAAATAGCGTAAAAACCTATAGTTACGGTGCTATCAATATTTTATCTTGCAAACGAAACTGTTGCGTGTATTTTTGTGAGCTGTTTCGCGCTGTATGAGTGATATGACACTCACTTTCAACATATTATTAACATAATATCTAAATCATAGTATTCATCCCGCCGATTCTTACCTAATATCGATAAACCCTTACAAAGGGACCGTCATTTTTTTGACGTTTTTAAAGGCCAGAAGAGCCTTAACAACACAGACAGGCATAAACAGGAAAATTACATGGTAGATCAGGTCAAAGTCGCCGCTACAGAAGAGGCGACGTCTGAACAGTCGCTACGGCGCAATCTCACAAACCGTCATATTCAGCTCATTGCGATTGGGGGTGCCATCGGTACCGGGCTGTTTATGGGGTCAGGCAAAACCATCAGTCTCGCCGGGCCGTCGATCATCTTCGTTTATATGATCATCGGTTTTATGCTCTTCTTCGTGATGCGTGCAATGGGTGAATTGCTGCTCTCGAACCTCGAATACAAATCCTTTAGCGACTTCGCTTCTGACCTGCTCGGGCCGTGGGCGGGCTATTTCACCGGCTGGACCTATTGGTTCTGCTGGGTCGTCACCGGTATGGCGGACGTCGTGGCGATTACCGCCTACGCGCAGTTCTGGTTCCCGGGGCTGTCGGACTGGGTCGCCTCGCTGGCGGTCATTGTTCTGCTGCTGAGCCTTAACCTCGCCACCGTTAAAATGTTCGGTGAGATGGAGTTCTGGTTCGCGATGATCAAAATCGTGGCGATTGTCGGCCTTATCGTCGTGGGTCTGGTGATGGTGCTCACCCACTTCCAGTCGCCAACGGGCGTTCAGGCGTCGTTTACCCATCTGTGGAATGACGGCGGCTGGTTCCCGAAAGGTATTAGCGGCTTCTTTGCCGGCTTCCAGATCGCGGTTTTTGCGTTCGTGGGCATTGAGCTGGTGGGCACGACGGCAGCGGAGACCAAAGATCCCGAGAAGTCTCTCCCGCGCGCGATTAACTCTATTCCGCTGCGTATCATCATGTTCTACGTCTTCGCGCTGATCATCATTATGTCCGTGACGCCGTGGAGCTCCGTGGTGCCAACCAAGAGCCCGTTCGTTGAGCTGTTCGTGCTGGTAGGTCTGCCTGCTGCCGCGAGCCTGATTAACTTCGTGGTGCTGACCTCTGCTGCCTCGTCTGCCAACAGCGGCGTATTCTCCACCAGTCGTATGCTGTTTGGCCTGGCACAGGAAGGCGTGGCGCCGAGCGCGTTCGCCAAGCTGTCTAAGCGTGCGGTACCGGCAAAAGGGTTGACCTTCTCCTGCATGTGCCTGCTGGGCGGCGTGGTGATGCTCTACGTGAACCCAAGTGTGATTGGCGCTTTCACCATGATTACCACGGTCTCTGCGATCCTGTTTATGTTCGTCTGGACCATCATCCTCTGTTCATACCTGGTGTACCGCAAGCAGCGCCCACACCTGCATGAAAAATCGATCTACAAGATGCCGCTGGGCAAGCTGATGTGCTGGGTGTGCATGGCGTTCTTCGTCTTCGTGCTGGTTCTGCTGACGCTGGAAGATGATACTCGTCAGGCGCTGATCGTTACGCCGCTGTGGTTTATCGCGCTGGGGCTGGGCTGGGTGTTTATCGGTAAGAAACGTATGGCAGGCGTAAGGTAAAAGCAAAACGGCAACTTCGGTTGCCGTTTTTAGTTTTTCTATTCCCCAGCTAATGCCCGCGGGAACAGAACGTTGTTCTCAAGACTGATGTGTTCCATCAGGTCGTCAATCATTTCATTAATGCCGTTGTACATCGCTTTCCACGTTGTGCACGCTTCTGGCGGCGGCGTGACGTTGTGGGTGGTGTGTTTGATCACTTCCAGCAGTTCACCCGCATCATCGTGCTCGCTTTCCATCACGCTGATAGGCCCCATCGCCTGGCTTCCCATTCCCTGCTTAATCATCGGGAAGAGGATCTGCTCTTCTTTCATCATATGGCTGGAAAGCTCTTCGTGCAGCAGGGTCAGGTACTTCGCCAGACCGCGCGGTACGGAGGGTTTGTCGGCATGCACGCGCTCAACTTTGGTCGCCTGAAGGATCAGCTCCGGCAGCTGTTCACGGTGACGGTCATGATAACGCACGATGATATGGTCGATGATTTCAGCGAGCGGGGCGGTTCGCCAGTCTTTGTCGACGGGCTGCTCGGCCAGCTGCGCCAGCTCAGCTTCAATCACCTCGACGTCCAGCTCCTTGCGTGAGGCCGCACGCGCCAGGGTTTGCTTACCGCCGCAGCAGTAATCCATATCGTATTTACGAAACAGCGCAGAAGCGCGAGGGATGGAAAGCGCCAGCTCGCCAAGGGGTTGGTCGCGAAAGGCCATAGCAGTTACCTCGTCATCAATAATATAAGATGCATATTAAATGCATCTTTAAGCCAGTGCTATAACCCTTTAGAGGGAAGGGGAAAAGTGAGATGCAGATCACAAAAAAATACCCCGTTTAACTCTCTGAATGGGCTCAGGAAAGTGGTTTCGAAACTTTTTAAAGGTGGAGAAACAGTAAACAACCCGCCGCGCCTGCCGATATATCCACGTCAGACAAACCTGCATATAACAAAGGCAACGCATGTTTAAACGTATAAAAGTCATTACCCTTCTGATTTCGGTGCTGCTTGTGCTCGGCATCATGCAAGTGATTTCCGCGGGTATCTTTATCAACGCGCTGAATAACGATAAAGACAACTTCACCGTGTCGCAGCTCTCCAGCAAGAACGTGGCGGAGTTTACCGATGCGTGGATCAGCCTGAACCAGGCGCGCGTCACTCTGAACCGCGGCATGCTGCGTCTGCAAAGCAGCATGGCCTCTCAGATTAACGGTGGGCAGCTCAATGAGCTGGTGACCACGGCGAAAAATCTGCTGACTGAAGCGCAGGTTCATTACGATAAATACTATGCCATGCCAAATACGCCGGGCCTGGATGAGAACCTGACTAACCAACTCGAAGAGCAGTACCGCATTTACTCTGCAACGCTGACGCAAATGAACGTTCTGCTGAGCCAGGGCAACCTGGAAGATATGTTCAAGCAGAATGCTGAACAAAAGCAAAACGCGATGCAGACGGTTTATCGTGAATGGCGCGAAGCGCAGGCAACGCTTACCGATAAAGGCATCCAGGACAATGAAAGCGACTACAAGCGCATCCTGTGGATCCTTTCTGCGGTTATGCTGCTGGTGATTGTGGTGATTATTTCCAGCTGGGTAGCCATGCGCCGCGTGCTGCTGCTGCCTCTGGAAGAGGTGATTAACCATATTCGCGCCATTGCGGCGGGGGATTTAACCCAGCCGATTCAGGCTGAAGGTAAGAACGAGATGGCTATCCTGGCGCGCAACGTTCAGGAGATGCAGACCTCGCTGGCGAACACCGTGGGCGTGGTGCGTGAAGGTGCGGATACCATTTACACCGGTGCCGGTGAAATTTCTGCCGGCAGCAACGATCTCTCTTCCCGTACCGAGCAGCAGGCCGCGTCTCTGGAAGAGACGGCAGCCAGCATGGAACAGCTGACAGCAACCGTGAAGCAGAACGCCGATAACGCACGTCAGGCTTCCCGTCTGGCGCTGGACGCCTCCTCGACGGCGAAGAAGGGTGGCAATGTGGTCGAAGGCGTGGTGCGTACAATGGACGAAATCGCCACCAGCTCCAGTAAAATCGCGCAAATTACTAATGTGATCGACGGCATTGCCTTCCAGACTAACATTCTGGCGCTGAACGCGGCGGTGGAAGCGGCGCGCGCGGGCGAGCAGGGCCGTGGTTTTGCGGTGGTGGCGGGGGAAGTACGTACCCTCGCTCAGCGCAGCGCCCAGGCGGCGAAAGAGATCAAAGCGCTGATCGATGATTCCGGTGAACGCGTGAACGCGGGTTCCCAGCTGGTTAACGAAGCCGGGGAGACGATGGCCGAGATCGTCAATGCGGTCACCCGCGTCACCGACATCATGGGTGAAATTGCCTCGGCCTCTGACGAGCAGAGCCGCGGTATTGACCAGGTGGGCCAGGCGGTAGCCGAGATGGACCGCGTGACCCAGCAGAACGCCTCGCTGGTAGAGGAGTCTGCGGCCGCAGCGGCGGCGCTGGAAGATCAGGCTGCACGCCTGAACGAAGCGGTGGCGGTGTTCAAAATCACCCGCAACCAGGCGGTCAAAGCGGCACCGGTGAAAACCTACGTGCCAAAAGCGCAGCCTGCAGCGGCGGCGTCTGAAGGGAACTGGGAAACGTTCTAACCTTCTGAAGCCGGAACGACCTTTGGTTTTTCCGGCTTCGCCCTTACCGCCATCACTACCCCCACTACTAGCAGCGCGATCCCGCAGGCCGTGAATAGCGGCGGCACGCTCTGGCGCATCAGGAAGGTATAAAGCAGTCCGGCCAGGGTTTCGAAGACAATCAGCGGCCCTAAAATCACCGTCGGCAACTTCTGGCTGGCAATGTTCCAGCACAGCGCGCCCACCCATGAGCACAGCACCGCAATCGCAACCATTAAGCCAATAAACAACCACGGTCTTGGCCCGAAGGGCTGGGCGAAGTCTGGCTGTTGATGGCCTAACCAGATGCACGCGCCGGCATAGCCCACCAGTGAGACGGGCAGCGTGACCAGCGCCTGCGCCGTCGCCCACATCATCGGATGCTTGTCCGGGTTCTCCCGCAACCAGCGCGCGTTGCGCAGGGCATACCATGCCCAGCACGCCACGGAAATGAACGCCAGCACAATGCCAGAGCCATAACGCCACAGGTCAACATCCGCCTGCCCGTGACGCAGCTCGGCAATATTGACGCATACCAGCCCCACGGCGGTGCATACCAGCGCCGGCGCCATTTTTGACCACGCCAGTTTGCCATCGCGGTGGCTGTAGAGCAGGTTAGCAAAGACGGGGATGACGACCGGCAGCGTGCCGATAATCATGGTCGATACCGGCGCACCGGTACGCTGAATGGCACTCGCAAGGCAAACGTAGTAGATAAGATTGCCCATCATGGTCAGCGCCAGCGCGGTACCCCAGTCCTGACGGCTGAGCTGACGCAAGCGCGCGCGACCCAGCCACGCCAGGGGCAGAGCAATCAGCCCGAGCGCCAGATAACGTCCGGTTGACTGCAGTATTGCCGGATACTCGGGCACGATCAGCGGGCCGACAAAAATCAGCCCCCACATCATCCCGGCCAGCAGGGCATACAACACTCCACTAATCATTTTTCCATCCACAGGTATTTACGCTGTATGCAGTGTAGGAGGGGAAAATGCGCGCGTATTGTATGAGATTGCGCATTAGCGCCGGGTGACCTGCTTCTGGTAACGCACGGGCGTAATGCCGTATCGGCGGGTAAACGCGCGGGTTAAATGGGACTGGTCGGTCAGCCCGGTCGCGGCTGCCACTTCGGCGGCGGGCATGCCGTGGGTGAGGAACGCTTTGGCGCGCCAGAGGCGAATGGCCATCAGCATCTGGTGCGGCGTAACGTGAAAATGGGCTTTGAACTGGCGCTGGAAATGGTACGGGCTGAGCGAAACGACGCTGGCCAGCTCGTCCAGCGTCAGGGCGCGCATGTAGTTGTCGTGCAGGTACTCGCGCACGCGTTCGAAGCGGTGCGCGCCTTCCTGAATCACCGGCGCGTGATGGGCCAGCGGCTGGAAGGTCTCAATCAGATCCAGCAGTAATCCTTTTTGCGCAAGCGGATCGTCCGTGTGCCACAAGCCGTAAATCAGCCTGCCTATTTGCTGCGAGCGCAGCGGGTCATGACGCGTGACATCGCTAAACCACCAGTGCCGGAGGCCGGTCACCTCTTCCAGCAGATCGGGTTCGATATAGACCATCCGGTAGCGCCAGCCGCCTTCGGTGGCGGATTCGCCGGTATGGATTTCGTCCGGGTTCATGGTAACGACGGATTTTTCCGCCGCGAGATGCTGGGTACCGCGATAGCGAAAGCGTTCGGCACCGGTTTCAATCGTGCCGATCCCGAAGGCTTCATGGGTGTGAGGCTCAAAGGCGTAGTCAGAAATATGCGCGTGATAAAGCTCCAGGCCCGGCAGCTGCGCCAGATGGCGAAAGCGCGCGCTGTCTCTTTCATCATTAAACTGTTCCGGTACGCCTTGCACGTTGAGCCTCCTCGTGGTCATCTTTTCATTATCAGAGATGACCGGGGTTTATGCACTAAACATCTTTGCCCGGACGGTCTTACGGTAATCCCCCGGTGAAACCGTTGTTTTATGCTTAAACTGGCGATTAAAGTGTGCAATATCCTGATATCCCACCGCATTCGCAATCTCCTGAATGCTCAGATTGGTGGATTGCAGCATTGTCATGGCGGATTCAATTCTGGCGGTTAATAAATACTGCAGGGGGGATATATCGGTGGCATTTTTAAAGCGGCGATTAAAGTTGCGCAAACTCATGCCAGCCATATCGGCAAGATTTTGCATAGATATATCCGAGGCGCAATTGGCTTTTATCCAGATTTGAATTTGAACAATATCTTCATCCGGATGGGGTTTGTTTTCTTCACTGTAACACTGGCGATCAAACTGACTCCGAATTTCATGGAAAAAGGTCCGTTGGGTATGTGTGGCTACACGTTTCCCGTATATCGTTTCGATGAAATGGATGGTCAGATCTGAGAGGGCTTTGACGCTGGCGGCACAGTAAATATTATCGGCCTGCGTGAGAAAATGTTTGGTTTGTAATTTTACGTTGGGGTAGTCACGCGAGAACTGTTTGAAGTAGTGCCAGTGGGTGGTGGCGGGTTTCCCGTTGAGCAATCCCGATTCCGCCAGGAAACAGCAGCCCGTTCCGACGGCCGCGATGCGGGTCCCTCGCGCCGCCTGTTCGCTAAGCCATGCCAGGAGTTCAGGCTGTTGTCTGACCACTGCACGAGGATTGCGCCACAGGGCAGGAAGATAGATAACGTCATAGTGCCTGTCTGCGGTCAGCGTGGTATCGGCGGTAATGCTGAAGCCACTGTGCGTCAGGATGGGCTCGCTGTTTATGCCAATGGTATTCACCTTCAGAATATTCTCCGGGCGACAGAGCCTGAATGAAGACGTCTCCGGTTTGTGCGTGTCTGCGTGGGATGTTGTTTTTTGCTCGGCTAAATAGCTACTGGCTGCCGCTTTCCACATTTCAATCGGAAGACTGAGACCGGAACTTAGCATGCGTTCACATAACACAAATCCTATTTGTGTATTTGTCATTTTTGATTAATACCTGTTTTGACTATTATTTTTGGTAGCTCATTGTTGTCCTGGCCAAAAAAGTCAGCATTTTGGCTGGATTTTCATATTAGCTTTTGTTGGTAATTTGTAAACTAATATCTGAAATTATCGCACTTACTTAACAAAATAAATCCACGACCACGAGAGGATCAATTATGGTGAAATTACCCGTAATAACGGCTTTTGGCGGCTATGGTCCAGCTGGTCGTAGTTCTTCACATCATGCATTTCGTCGAATGATTATTGAGTCATTATCGGAAGAGGAAAGGCAGGAGACGTTATTATCGTTAGCCATTCTGATGGGCGTGCTTAAATATGATGAAGGTGGGTATTGCGACATTTCCGGTAAAAGATTTACGCCTGCTCAGGCCGCCGCGAGGATAAAAGACGAGGCGCTTGAGGGAACCCTTATCAGAAAAATTACGCGCGACTATTTTGATGTCGATGCTATCGCCAGCCATGCAAAATTGAATATGGTTTCAGGCGAAGAGGGATTCAGTTTTAATATATCTGCCAGACAATTACCTCAACCCTTACCGGCTGGATGGCTCGTTGAAGAATTAGCGGATCAGCGTGTCCGTATCACCGTTCAGGGAGAGATGGACTGTAAAATTGAGGCGTTGCTGCGCACGGAGGTTCAGGCTGCCGGGCTGTTGCCGCAGGGATTCCGCCCGGGCGACCATTACAATTCGCAGTTTCATCCGCGGGCGTTACAAATGGCGATTGTCGGGGCGTCAGACGCCATCAACGCCCTGGGGATCCCGTGGCGAGAGGTGCAGGCCAAAATCACGCCGGATCAGCTCGGCGTCTATTCGGGCAATATCATGGGGCAGCTCGACGATTATGGCTTTGGCGGGATGCTGCAGTCGCGCCTGAAAGGCCATCGCGTCAGCGCCAAGCAATGCCCGCTGGGCCTGAACAGCATGTGCGCCGATTTCCTCAATGCCTATGTGCTGGGTAGCGTCGGTCATACCAGCGCCACGCTGGGGGCATGCGCCACGTTTCTGTATAACCTGAATGCGGCAGTTGAAGATATTAAAGCAGGGCGCATTCGCGTAGCCGTTGTTGGCAGCGCCGAAGCGCCGGTGACCTCAGAAGTGATTGAAGGATTCGATGCCATGGGCGCCCTGGCAACGGAGAGCAAGCTTAAGCATATTGATGAAACGGAAACGGCCGACTGGCGCAACAGCAGCCGCCCGTTTGGCAACAGCTGCGGTTTTGTTATCGCGGAATCCAGCCAGTATGTCGTGTTAATGGACGACGAGCTGGCGCTGCAGCTTGGCGCAGAGATCCACGGTTCGGTGGGGAATGTCTTCATCAACGCTGACGGCTTTAAACGTTCTATTGCGTCGCCAGGGCCGGGGAATTACATCACCATGGCGAAAGCCGTAGCCTCTGCGGTATCGATGGCTGGGATGGAGACGGTGCAAAAGGGATCGTTTATTCAGGCGCACGGCTCAAGCACGCCGAAGAATTGCGTCTCCGAGGCGGATATTTTTGACCGCGTTGCGCAAGCCTTTTCGATTCGCGACTGGCCGGTGACGGCGGTGAAATCGTATCTCGGTCACTCTCTGGGCCCCGCCAGCGGCGACCAGCTCATCAGCTGCCTCGGCGTCTTCCGCTATGGTATTTTGCCGGGAATTAAAAGCGTGTCCCACATCGCGCCGCAGGTGAATAACGCGCGCTTAACCATTCCTCTTGAGGACTGCAAATTAGAGGAAGACCATGGACAAATCGCCTTTATTAATTCAAAAGGCTTTGGCGGTAATAATGCCACGGGGGTGGTTTACTCGCCAAAGCTGACCCATCAATGGTTGCGCAAACGCTATGGGGACGCGGTGTATGCGGATTATCAGCAGCGTAACCGCCAGGTGCGGCGTCAGGCGAACGCGTACGACGAGGCGGCGTCGCAGGGTGAACTCAATGTCATTTATCTGTTCGGCCAGCAGGGGATAAATGAGGAAGATATTAAGATTGATATGAATGGCATCACCATTCCCGGATTTGAAAAACCGATAACGTACGCGACGGATAAAGAATACCCGGACTTTTAATCGTTATATCTGTTTTTATTATTAATAAATAAAGGTGCCTGTATTTCCTCAGGCGCCTTACCTTTGTGCAGCGCTAAACAGGAGAAAGAAAGTGGCTAATCTCAGTGCAATACTGATTGCCTTTGGCTGGAGCGGTATTGTCGTCGGCATAATGATGGGTGGATTAATGGGTATGTATGCCTTTAAGGGACCCTTTCGCGCCCCTAAAGGGCATGAAAATTATACTGATTTAAATCGCAGAATGTTAAGGCTGGCACATATTGCCTTTATTATGCTGCCATTAATATCCATGCTCTATGGCATGTGTATTGATGACCTCGCCGTGTCTTATATCTATAAATATTATGCCGTTATTTGCATGATGATACTTTCGGTGGGTATTCCGGTTCTCCTGATTGCGTCGTGTTTTTATCTGCCATTTAAATATGTGCAGGTAATACCGTTTAGCTGTGGAATGTATGCGTTAGTCGTAATGGCAATTGGCAGGGTTTCAGCCCTGTAAACTATCACCTACCTGAGAGATAAAAATGAAAACGTTACTGAATACCCGCCAGCTGGGTCGGGACGCTATTGTCGCGACCGTAGATAAGCACGTTTATACAGAAAACCGCGCATTTGCCAACAGGCTTATTGACCGGATTGAATCCCATCCGCTGATGCGCAGCCCTATTTTGGCAAAAATGAACAGCGGTGAAGTTGATATTCAACAGATGCGTGTATTCCACCTGGAGTTTTATCACGCGTTTGCGCAAGTCTTTACCGATGCCGTTATTGAAGCGTTAAGCGCGGCGAAACAGCTGGAAGCGCCGCTGGGCGCTCAGGCGAAAATGGCGGCCCGTTTTCTGCTGCAAATCAACCTGCTGGATGAGCTTGGCTTCCACCCTGGCGAAGACGCCGAAGGCAATTACAACGGTCAGCCCGCGCTGGCGCACTACGTCCAGTTCTTCACGACCATCCAGCAGTTGGGGATGACGGAGCACGAGGTGAAATCCTGGCTGCCGATGTCCAGCTCCCTGGCCTGCCGGGCGACCTTTGAAAACGCCTATGGCGACTATACCCAGCTGGTGGGGTTGCTGGCCGTGGCAGAGACTGTCTTCCACGACTTCGCCACGCCGTGGGCCAAAGGTGTTGATAAAGCAACGGATATTGACGTCACGCAGGGCTATCACAGCATCCATGTAGAAAGCGAAACGGGAGAGTCCATTGAAGATGGTCACTCCGAAGATGCCTGGATCCTGTTCTGCCAGGCGCTGACGGAAGACCGCTATGCCGAGATGGAACAGCGCGTCGATCTCTGGCTGAAGGTATGGAACGACTTCTGTAACGATCTGCTGGCTGGCCGCGCCGGAAAATAATCTTTTCACCCTCACTACATTTGAAAATATAGAGCGAATTATGATGCCGTCTCATCAGTTGTTTAACAGGGGATATCATTCCTTCAACCAGCTTTTGCCCGAACTTGCTGTTCAACAAACTACTCAGACGGCATTTGAATTCGTCCGCAGCGCCAGTGATATTCAGAGCCAAAGCTATGACCAGTTACACCAGCGCGCCGCGTCGCTTGCACACGCATTACTGCAATACGGGCAACGGGGCGACCGGGTAATATTGCTTTATCCGGATGGCGAAGATTTTATTGGCGCTTTTTTTGGATGCCTTTATGCCGGCAGGGTGGCAGTTCCCGTCCCGATGCCCGCAAAATCATCAGGAAGCGCGTGGGAGCGTTTTGCCGGAGTATTACGTAATGCGCAAACGGAATGTATTGTTACGACAGCAAAGGGAGCAGAAACGCTAGGCCAGCTATCACTTCCGTTATCCCCGCTTATTTTTACCTTCGACAAACCAGACACAGCTGCGCTCCCTGCGGGCTATCGTCTGCATCCTCTTGATCGCACGTTCTCCGGGGCATTTCACCCCGTTCCGGTAGCGGAAAACGATCTGGCTTTTTTACAGTACACCTCGGGTTCGACGGGCTCTCCGAAGGGCGTGATGGTGACCCATGGCAACCTGTGGGCCAACTCGCATGCCATTCACCGCTTTTTCGGCCATCACAGCGAAAGCCGGGGCACGATCTGGCTGCCGCATTTTCATGATATGGGGCTGATTGGCGGGCTACTGCAGCCCGTGTTTGGCGCATTCCCCTGTCGGGTGATGTCGCCCATGATGTTAATGAAAAATCCCCTTAACTGGCTCAAACATATTTCTGACTATCAGGCGACGACCTCCGGCGGCCCTAATTTCGCCTACGATCTGTGCGTGCGCAAGATTGGCAGAGAGCAGGTTGAGGCATTAGATCTTTCTCGCTGGGATGTGGCTTTTTGCGGCGCAGAGCCGATTCGGCCCGCCACGCTACAGCAGTTTAGCGAACACTTTGCGCCCGCAGGGTTTCGGCCCGGCGCGTTCCTGCCCTGCTACGGCATGGCGGAAACCACGCTCATCGTCACCGGGATGGAGAAAGGACAAGGGCTCCGCGTTTCCGACGAGGCCGGTACGGTGAGCTGCGGGCAGGCTCTGCCGGATACCGAGGTGCGTATCGTCGATCCCGATCGCCATCAGCCGCTTGCTGATGGTGAGAGCGGGGAAATATGGCTGCGTGGTCCGAGCGTTGCCGCAGGATACTGGGACAATGACGCCGCCACACGCGAAACCTTCCAGGCGTCTCTGGCTGGCCATCCGCACCCGTGGCTGCGCAGCGGCGATATGGGTTTTCTCCAGTCCGGCCATTTGTACGTCACCGGACGACTCAAAGAGCTGCTGATTATCAACGGTCAGAACCACTACCCGACGGATATTGAAGAGACGATCCGCCAGGCCGATCCCGCGCTGGCGGAAGCGACGGTTTGCGTGTTTGCCAGTGAAGACGAGCGCCCGGTTGCGCTGCTTGAGCTGATGATGCGTCATAAAAATGACCTCGATATGGCGGCGCTGGCCCCGCGCATTACCGCAGCGGTAGCGGAGCGGCACGGCATCACGCTGGATGAAATGCTCCTTGTCGGACGAAGGGCAATCCCCCGCACCACCAGCGGGAAACTACAGCGCACCCGCGCGAAAGCGATGTATCAGCAGGGAATCCTGGAAGTGGCCTGGCGCAGCCGTCAGGACGCGTCTAAACCTGTCGTAACTGCGGAGGAAAACCCACCCGCGCTGGCGGCGCTGATTGCCGGGATAATCAGCAGCGCGATGAACACGACGATCGGCGAATCCCAGTGGGACGAGGCGTTTACCGGCTTTGGCATGAGCTCTCTGCAGGCGGTGGGCGTGATTGGCGAGCTTGAACAGCGGCTGGGCCGCGAGCTCTCTCCCGCGCTGATTTATGACTACCCCACCATCAATCGGCTGGCGGCCGCGCTGGGGCAACCCGCTGCGGCCCGGCCGGTCAGCTCAGCCGTCGCGGAGAGCGCCATTGCGGTGATTGGCATCGGCGTGGAGCTGCCGGGACATAGCGGCGTGGAGGCGCTGTGGTCGCTGCTGCAGCAGGGCCACAGCACGACCGGCGAGATCCCGGCGCACCGCTGGCGTACCTCGTCCCTTGACGGTTTTAACCGTAAAGGCAGTTTCTTCGACGAGGTCGACGCGTTCGACGCAGGCTACTTCGGCATTTCTCCCCGTGAGGCCGTCTATATCGATCCGCAGCATCGTCTGCTGTTAGAAACCGTTCAACAGGCGCTAACCGATGCCGGCCTTAAGGCGTCCTCCCTGCGCGGTAGCGATACGGCGGTCTTTGTTGGGATCAGCGCCAGCGACTACGCGCTGACCTGCGGCGATAACGTCTCGGCCTACAGCGGCTTAGGCAACGCGCACAGTATTGCGGCCAACCGAATTTCTTATCTTTATGATTTAAAAGGTCCAAGCGTCGCCGTCGACACGGCCTGTTCTTCCTCGCTGGTGGCGATAGAGGGGGCCATGCAGAGCCTGCGGGCCGGACGTTGCGCTCTGGCCATTGCCGGAGGCGTGAATCTGGCGCTGACGCCGCATTTGCAAAAAGTCTTCACCGAAGCCCAGATGCTGGCCCCCGACGGCCGGTGTAAAACCTTCGACGCCCGCGCGGATGGCTACGTTCGTGGCGAAGGCTGCGGCGTCGTGGTGCTTAAGCCGCTTTCGCAGGCGCTGGCGGATGGCGATCGGGTTTATGCCACGCTGGTGGCGAGCGCCGTGAATCAGGACGGCCGCAGCAACGGCATTACCGCGCCAAATGGCCCATCGCAGCAGGCGGTCATCCGGCAGGCGATGGCGGACGCCGGGTTGGACAGCGACAGCATTGACTATATCGAAGCGCACGGTACGGGAACGGCGCTTGGCGATCTGATTGAATATCAGGCGCTGGAAGCGGTGTTTGCGGACCGGAAAAAGACCGCACCTGTCCAGGTGGGTTCGATCAAAACCAACATTGGCCACCTTGAGGCGGCGGCGGGCGTGCTGGGCGTGGTGAAAACGTCTCTGATGCTGCACTTCCGGCAATACGTACCTCACCTCAATTTTCAGCAGAAAAACCCGCATATTGCGGCGATTAGCCGTCATGTTGAGGTGAGCGGCGCGCAGCCTGCCTCATGGCATGCCGATGGCGAAGCACGCTACGCGGGCGTAAGCAGCTTTGGCTTCGGCGGTACCAACGGTCATGTGATTTTGCGCAGCGCGCCAGCGGTGGAAAAACGCCAGGAGCCCGCTGCGCCGCACGGCCTGCTTCTGGTCGGTTCACATGATGAAGGGGCGTTTACCCTTCAGCGGGAGGCGGTCAAAAAAGGGTTATCGACGTGCCAGGAGAGCGATATTGCCACCTGGTGTCGGCTGGTGAACACCCGCTACGACGCGGCCCGCTATCGCGGCGTGGCGTATGGCGCGGATCGCTCCCAGCTGGCGGAAAGCCTTGCGCAGCTCACCGCCTGCAAGGCGGGTAAAGCCCAGCCCCAGGTGTGGCTCTTCCCGGGGCAGGGCACCCAGCAAATCGGCATGGGTGCCGAGCTGTATCATCATCTGCCGCACTATCGCACCCAGTTTGACGCGCTGGCGACGACTATTCAGCAGCGCTATCAGATTGATATTACGCAGGCGCTGTTTGCCCGTGACGACAGCTGGCAGCGCTGCGCCAGAACCTGTCAGCTCTCATTATTTGCCTGTAGCTACGCGCTTGCTCAGAGCGTGATGCAGTTCGGCCCGCGTCCGGCTGCCGTAATGGGGCATAGCCTGGGAGAATACTGCGCGGCGGTTATCGCCGGCTATCTCTCGCTGGACGACGGGCTGGCAATGGTTCATCAGCGCGCGCTGTTGATGTCAGCCCTGACGCAGGAAGGGGCGATGGCGGTCGTCTTCAGCGGCGAAGCCGACGTCCGTCAGATGATTTCCCCCTGGACGGGCGACATTGATATTGCCGCATTCAACACGCCGACGCTGACCACCATCGCAGGCAGTCGGGCGGCGATTGACGCCTGCCTTAAGGCCATATCTTCAAAAGGCGGTCACGCCAGAAAAATTAAAACTGCCAGCGCATTTCACTCCTCGATGATGGATCCGATCCTCGGCGCCTGGCGCGAGTGGCTGGTCAACAACGTCACCTTCACCCGCGGGACGATCCCGTTTTACAGCAACCTGAACGGTGAGGCGTGCGACCGCACCGACGCCGACTACTGGACCCGGCAAATTCGCCAGCCCGTGAGTTTCCTTCAGGGCGTGCAAAACGTGCTGGCGCAGGGTGAGTTCACCTTTATCGATCTGAGCGCGGACGGTTCGCTGGGCAAATTTGTGACCGCAACCGACCGCCGTCACCGGGTGCTGGCCGCAGGCGACCGGCGACATGAGTACAAATCACTGCTGACGCTGCTGGGTACGCTGTGGCAGCAAGGGCACGACATCAACTGGAGCGGGCTGTACCACGCGACCACGCGGGAGGCGCTAACCCTGCCCGCCATCCAGTTCTGCCGCAAACGTTACTGGCTGGCGGGTGAGACGCCAGCGCAGACCCCATCTGCTAAAGAGGACGCTATGTCAAATCAACACCATTTAGCCGCTGAAATAAAAGCGATTATTGCCGGTTTTCTTGAGGCGGATCCCGCCGCGCTTGACGACTCTCTGCCGTTCCTGGAAATGGGGGCGGACTCGCTGGTGCTGCTGGATGCCATCAATACCATTAAAGACCGCTACGGCGTAGCCATCCCGGTGCGGGCGCTGTTTGAAGAGCTCAATACGCTGGACGCGGTGATCGGTTATGTGGTGGAGCACGCGCAGCCGGCGGCGGCGGCTTCGCTCACCACCCCGGAAACCGCCGGCCTGGCGGCACAGCCTGTCGCGGCACCGCAGGGGGCCAGCAGGCCGGTGCCTGATACGGTTCAGGATCTGATTGCCCGCCAGCTGGAGCTCATGTCCCAGCAGCTAAATTTGCTTAACGGCACGGCGCAGGCTCTCCCGATACCAGCCGCACCCGCGACGCCGGACGTTATCGCGCCTGCGCCCGTCGTGGCCCCGACCGCACCGGTGAAGGCCAGCGCGCACAACAGCTGGTTTAAAAAAGAGACCAAAAAGGTCTCCCTCGGCGCTGAGCGCGACCAGCATCTGGCGCAACTCACCCAACGGTTTGTCGATAAAACGGGCGGGTCAAAACGCAATGCCCAGCAATACCGCGCCGTGCTCGCGGATAACAGGGCCTCTGCGGGCTTTCGTTTATCCACCAAAGAGATGCTTTACCCCTTAGTGGGAGAGCGCTCTCAGGGTTCGCGCATCTGGGATGTCGATGGCAACGAGTATATTGATTTTACGATGGGGTTTGGCGCTAACCTGCTGGGACATGCGCCGGACTGCGTGCAGCAGGCCGTTGCCGACCAGCTGGCGCGGGGCATGCAGATTGGTCCGCAAAGCGCCCTGGCAGGCGAGGTGGCAACGCTTATCAGCGAGCTGACCGGCCAGCAGCGGGTGGCATTTTGTAACTCCGGCTCCGAAGCGGTAATGAGCGCCGTGCGCCTGGCACGCGCCGTGACGGGGAAAAATAAAGTCGCGCTGTTTAGCGGCTCGTATCATGGCGTGTTTGACGGCATTCTGGGGCGACAGCAGGGGGGAGATACCCCCGAGCGCGCCACGCCGATTGCCGCAGGCACGCCGCCATCGCTGGTGGACGACCTGCTGGTGCTCGATTACGGCAGCGAAGAGAGCCTGGCGCTTATCGCCCGCTATGCCGCCGAGCTGGCGGTGGTGATCGTCGAACCGGTGCAGAGCCGTTATCCCGATCATCAGCCACGCGAATACCTGCACACCCTGCGTGAACTGACGACGACCCGCAACATTGCGCTGATGTTTGACGAGGTGATCACCGGTTTCCGTCTGGCTGCCGGCGGCGCGCAGGCGTATTACGGCGTTCAGGCGGATATCGCCTCCTACGGAAAGATTGTCGGCGGCGGTATGCCGATCGGCGTGATTGCAGGCTCTGCCCGCTTTATGGACAGTATCGACGGCGGATTCTGGCTGTATGGCGATGACTCCTGGCCGCAGGCTGAACTGATCTTCTTTGCCGGTACGTTCTCCAAGCATCCGCTGACCATGGCGGCAAGCAAAGCCGTGCTGGAGTACATCAAAACGCATCCGGCGCTATATGACGACATCAACCAAAAAACCGCGCGTCTGGCGATGTCCCTAAATACCTGGTTCTCAGCGACCGGCACGCCGATTGAGATCGTCTCAGCCGGCAGCCTGTTCCGTTTCAAATTCAACGGTAACTACGACATCCTCTTCCACCACCTGATGCTGCGCGGCATTTTCATCTGGGAAGGGCGTAACTGTTTTGTCTCGGTCGCGCACGCGGATGAGGATATCGATCGGTTTATTGCGGCGGTGAAAGAGAGCGTTAACGCCATGCGCGTGGACGGCTTCTTTGGCGAGGCGGGATTGCGCCCCGACACGCGTTATGCCGTTGCAGACAGCCAGCAGCGTTTTCTGCAGCTGGCCGCGCAGGATGAAAGCGGGCTGTTGGCCGGGACGATCGGCGGCGTGATCGAAACGCCGCGCAATGTAGATGGCGACATCATGCGCGCCGCCTGGCAACTGCTGTGCGAGCGCCATGACGCGCTGCGTATGCAGTTCACCGACGCAGGTGACCTTCAGGTTGTCCAGGCGCCCATCGTCGATGTCTGCGAGGAAAACGCTGCGCCTTCCGCCTGTCTCGCTGAATTTGCTGCGCGTCCTTTTGATCTTACCGCCGCGCCGCTGGCTCGCCTGCTGCTGGTCCGCCACGAGGGGAAAACCACGCTCGCCATCTCGGCACATCATACGGTGGCGGACGGCTGGTCGTTTATGGTGATGCTGCGCGAGCTGCTGCATCTTTACGATGCCCTGGCGTCGGGTAAACGTCCTGACCTGGCGGCAGCGGCAAGCTATTTGCAGGCTATCCGCGCGCAGAACATCATCAGCGAGGCTGAGCTACCTGCGCGTCTTGCGGCGCTTCCAGCGCGCCGGGTAACGCCGGAAGTTCTGAGCGTGCAAGATCCCTCCCTGACGTATCAGGGGCAGCGGCTAGTACAGCGCCTGTCGTATCCGGGCCTGACCGGGCAGCTTCGCAAAGCCTCCGCCGAGCTGCGGGTGACCCGCTTCGCGATGCTGAATGCGCTCTTTACCCTGACGCTTGAGATGGCGGTCGGCCATTCCCCGGTGCCGGTCGGCGTGCCGGATGCCGGGCGGGACTTCGGGCAGGGGGACGCGCTTGTCGGCCAGTGCGTCAGGCTGTTGCCGCTGTGTATCGACAGCGCTACCTGCGCGTCGGTATCCGGGGTCGCCAGGGCAATCCATGACGGTATCCTCGCGCAGCGCGGCGAGCCCGCACTGCCGTCACGCTGCTTCCACGGTCAGGATGCGCCGCTTCCTCTGCTGGCGACCTTTAACGTCGAGCCGCATGCTCCGCTGGCTGAGATGCGTCAGTGGGAGGCCAGCCTGTCGCTGCTCCCGATCGGTGCCGTCGAATTCCCGCTGATGGTTAACATTCTCGAGACGAAAGAGGGGCTGTCCGTCGAGCTGGATTACCAGATGCGCTATTTCACCGAGGAACGAGCCCGCGCGCTACTGGAGCACTTCCTGAAGGCGATAACCGTGCTGGCCGAGCAGGGAGAAGAGGCTGCCGAAGCGTTGTTCTCGTCGTCAGAGGCGCTGGCCGCATCATGAAAAAGCTGACGATTTTCGTCCTCCTGGGCGCCGTGCTGGCGTTCGCCGTTAATCTGCTGATCGATGCCGGACTGTTTTACCGGGTGCAGGAGAGCGGCGGGGAACAGTGCCAAAAAATAACGGGCATTGAGGGCGCGGAGGATATCGCTCCCTTATCGGATGGCGGGGCGATAGCCAGTAGCCTCAACCGACACGGCAGCACGCCCGGGGCGCTGTATTACCTCAACGGCAGCGACCGGCCGCGGCGATTGGCCGGCGACTATCCGGATGTCTTCTTCCCGCACGGCATCGATGTCTGGCAGCAGGAGGGCGAGACGTGGATCTACGTGGTGAACCACCGCCCGCAGGAGGACAGCATTGATGTGTTTCGCTTTAATCGCGCGCAGATGCGTCTTGAGTATCAGCCCGCCCTGTCGCGCGCTGTCGGCAACAACATCAATGATATCAGCGTCATTGATAAAACCCGCTGGCTGCTGACGCGGGACCACCGCTGGAAGGGCTTCGCGGGACGCCTGGAGGACTATCTGCGGCTGCCGCTCTCCAGCGTCCTGCTGGCAGACGGGGCGGGGCTGCATACCCTGATCGATGGCCTGCATTTTGCGAACGGCATTTACTACAACCGACCGCAGGGGCGTCTGTACGTGGCGGAAACCACCCGCGGCGCGGTGAGCAGCTGGTCGTGGCAACCGAACGAGGCTGCGCCCGTCCTGCTGGGGCGCGTCAGCGGTCTGCATGGCGTCGACAATATTCTGCCGGACGGGCAGGGAATGCTGGTGGCGGCGCACCCGCAGCTTCTGAAGCTGGCCGCCTATCAGAAAGATGCCCAGGCGCGTTCACCGTCCATGGTGTGGCGGCTGACAACCGGCCCGCAGGGAGAGATCGCTCAGGCCAGTATGCTCTATCAGAGCCACGGCGAGGCGCTGGCGGCAATCAGCGTCGCCGCGCCGGTGGGTGGAAAGATGATGATGGGCAGCGTCTTTGACGACGGGCTGCTGCTGTGCGGGGAACAATAAGATGCTGAAGAGATGGTTTTCCCGACGCGGTCATTTTCAGGGGACGCTTGAGGGACGGGAATTCCCCCTGACGTCCGGCAATACGCTCCTCGAAAGCGCGCTCAACGCCGGCGTTTCCCTGCCGTATAACTGCCAGGTCGGCTCGTGTAAATCCTGTCTTTGCCGGGTGACGAGCGGCAAGGTGCGTTCGCTCGTCGACCTGAGCTATTTGCTCAGCCAGGAGGAGATTGCCGCCGGCCATGTGCTGGCATGCCAGTGCCTGCCGGAATCGGATTTAACGCTGGCCGCGGTCTCGACGTCCTGGACGCCTGCGCGAATTACGCAGGCTGTCGCGCTCTCATCAACGGTATGGCGCGTGACGCTGCTGGCGGAGCAGGCGTTGCCCTTTCAGCCAGGACAATACGTTCAGGTCGGTCTCGAAAAGGATAAGGATATCCGGAGCTTCTCCGTCAGCTGGCCGAGCCGGGGGCGAGAGATTGTTCTGGATATCACGCGCCGGGAAGAGGGGCGGCTATCCCCGCTGCTGTGTGATGAACAGGGCGCTGGCCGGAAGGTGTGGCTCTCAGACTGCCGGGGGCAGTTAGGCCAGAAGGATGACGGTAACGGTCCGCTGCTGGCCATCGCCAGCGGATCGGGGCTGGGAGCGACGCTGGGTCTGGTCCGCGCCGCGCTGGCGCGTCATCCCCACCGCGAGGTCATGCTGGTCCACGCGGTTCGCAGACGACAGGACAAATTCGACCTGCAAGAACTGCAGCGTCTGCGTCAGCACTATCCCGGTTTCCACTTTCTGCATGCGTTATCCCGGGAGCGTGAGGTTCAGGAGCGAGAGCTGGCTGGCCGTGTGACCTGCTGGCTTGATGACTGGCGCGCCCTCTATCCCCGCCGGACGGCGGTAGCCGAATGGCGCGTCGTGATTTGCGGCAATCCAGCGCTGGCGCAGGCGTGCCGGCAAAGGCTGCTTGCCGGAGGGGTGATGAGCCACTTGCTTGAAATGGACTGCTTCTCGCCGCCGGTCGGTGCAAAAAACAGTCATAACAATAAGGAGCCCGTATGTTGAGTTACCTGAGATTTGCCCTTGTCCCCTGCGTTTTTTTACCGCTCACCGCGCTAACCACTCTGCTCGGCGGCGTGTGGATCGTCGTTTCCATGCTCTGCGTGACGCTGAGCTATGTCCTCTTCGATAACGCAACCACGCACGACACCGCCGATCGTCACTACCGGCTTCCGGCGCTGCTGGAAATCATCCCGTATTTACAGCTCCCGGCCACGCTGCTGGCGTTGTTCACTCTTGTCTGGCAGGCCGCTCCGGGCGATCTGCTCGGGTTTGGCGCATGGCTTTCCGCCCTGACGGGTCACAACATTATGGCGCTGCATAACCTTACCCTACCTGAGCTGCTGCTTGCGGCGACCTCCACCGGCTATACCATGAGCACCAATACCGTGGTGGCTCATGAGCTTATCCACAAAACCCACAGTCTGATGGCGATGATGGTCGGGCGCTGGCTTCTGGCGCTGGTCGGCGATGCGCAGTTTTCGATTTCGCACGTCTATTCGCATCATCCTAACGTGGCGACCCCGGCGGACGGGGCGACGGCGCGTCGTGGGGAAAATGTGTATCGCTTCTTTATCCGTTCCTCTCTGTCGCAGTATGTTGAATCCTGGCAGGTTGAAGCACAGCGGCTGTCGCTTCAGAACCGGCGCGGCGCCATGCTGGTGAACCGGGTGATAAGCGGGGTGCTGATGAGCCTGCTGATCGTGGCGGCCTGCTTTACGGCGGCGGGCATCAGGGGCGCGCTGGCGTGCCTGGTGACCATGCTGGTCTCTAAATTCCTGTTTGAAACGGTGAATTACATCCAGCACTACGGTCTGGTCCGCCTTCCCGGCACGCGCGTGGAGCCGCGACACAGCTGGGATTGCAATAACCGGGCCTCGTCGGCCGGTCTGTTGAACCTGACGCGCCACTCCGATCATCACACCCATCCCCGCCGTGAGTACTGGAATTTGCAGGCGCACAGCTATGCGGTGGGAATAGAGAAAGGGTATGTCGCCCATATTTTTTACGCGCTGATACCGCCACTGTGGTTTAAACGAATGGAAGCAAAACTCGCGTACTGGGACGAACACGTTGCCAGCGACGCAGAGCGTGCCCTGATCCGTCAGTCTGAATCATCCGCGGTTAATTCCACTGTTCCCTGTGTTTCTGGAGAATCCCATGAGTGAGCAATTTGATCGACTGATCGAGCAAGCCTACCAGCAGTATCGTGGACCCGCCTACCTGCGCTCGCCGATGGTTTCATGCGTGAAGGCCGGGATTCGCCTGATGGATTGGGTTGTGCCGGGGGCGACCGCCGACTGGCTGGGCAATCGTTTTTTTACGCCGCGCCGGGTGCCGACGCGTGCAAGCGATAAAGAGATGACGGCGCTGGCGAGCCGCATTGAATCCCTCCCTCTGAGCAATGGTAAACATGCGGTGGTGTACCGCTGGGGCAGCACGGGACCTACCGTGCTATTAGCCCACGGCTGGGAGTCCAGGGCTTCCCACTTTGGCAGGCTTATCAAAGCGCTGGTCGAAAAAGGCTTTCAGGTCATCGGGTTTGACGCCCCTGCACATGGTAACGCGGCAGGTTGTCAGAGCAGCATCGTCGAGTTCATTGAAATCATTGAACAACTCGCGCAGCAGGATGGCGGTTTTGACGCGATTGTGGCGCACTCGTTTGGCGGGTTATCCGTCATCAATGCGGTAAAGGCGGGATTGCGGACCCGCGCGCTGGTTATCGTAGGTGCGCCGACGCACTTTAGCGGGCTGGTCACGAAATATGCCGCGATCCTGAACCTCCCGGGACGCCAGCAGCAGAGGCTGCGCCGGTATATTGAAGGGTATTTTGGTATTGGTGAGGCGGTCTGGCAGCGCTTTAACGCTTACGAGGGGCTGCAGCAGGTCGATCAGCCCGCCCTTGTTATTCACGACAGCAGTGATGACATCGTATTGCGGGTCGAAGCAGAATGCCTGGTCAACGCCTGGCCTGGCGCGAGGCTGGCAGAGACCCACGGCCAGGGGCATAATCCGCTGCGCCGTCCGGGGGAGGGCATCGACATGGTGATGACGTATCTTGCTCCCTTGCTGACGTCAGGCAATGAGCGTGATAACCCGGTTGCCTGATAGCTGATAATAGCCCTGGATCCGGCTGCCCTTTACGCGTTGGGGGGAAAGCGTCCGGTTCAGCTCCAGGGCGATCCCCTGCTGTTCAGGCGCAATGTGGCACACGCTGGCCGCCTCAAAATCGAGGGCGCGGCCAACGTCAGGATAGAGCGCTTTATAGAGACTCTCTTTCGCGGAAAAGGTCATTAATAGCGCGCTGGCCTCGTCGATCCGGCTGGCGGCAAGGCACTCCCGCTCCTGCGGTGTGGTAAACAGGTGCGCTGTCCGCTGGATCATCTCGGGTGCAAGAAATTCAATGTCGACGCCCGGCGTCAGGCCCGACGCCTCTGGCGCAACAACCGCCAGCGCCCATTCATGAGAATGTGACAGGCTGCCCCGCCAGCCGGAAGGCCACACCGGAGAACGGTCCGGCGCGCTGCCCGGCGTAGCGTCACAGCCGAAGGATCTGAGCACCCGTTGCGCGGCATAGCGTGCCGCAAGATATTCCGCCCTGCGTTTAACCACGGCGCTGTTGAGCGGGCCGGGAAAGGGGATGCCCCATTTATCAAAGAGCCCGTCATGGTAATCACGCGCGGTGAATGAGACCAGGCAGTAGCGCAGGGCGGGGAAAGGGTCGACGCTGCCCATCTCAACGGAGTGAATAAAAGGGGGAGCTGAATCCGTGTTTATCGCAGTAAACATTGCAGGGTATCGGTATCTGTCGGGGGAACAGAATGCCATATAAGTGCGGGCCGGGTAAGGGGAATGACCCGGCCGCAGGAAAAAACGCTCAGGCCGTTACAGAATGGCTTTAATGCTCTGCGCCAGCGGCGTCGTTGCGCGCCCGATCAGTTTGCTCAGCGTGTGGCTATCGTCAAAGAGTCCCCCTTTGGACGCGCCCACATCGGAGTCCGCCAGCATATCTGCCAGCCCGGCAGGCAGGCCGACGCTTTTCAGCGCGGCGGCAAAATCCGCTTCACTGAGATTCTGATAGGTTACCGGCTTCCCGCTCTGTTTGCTGAGTTCAGCCGCCAGTTCGCTCAGCGTCCAGCCGTGGTCGCCCGCCAGTTCATAGACTTTGCCCGCGTGGCCCTCTTCAGCAATCACTTTGGCTGCCGCCGCGGCATAGTCTGCACGGGTGGCAGAGGCAATTTTGCCTTCGCCTGCCGCACCAATAAACACGCCGTGTTCCAGCGCAGGCGGCGCGCTCGCCAGGTAGTTTTCGGTATACCAGCCATTGCGCAGCAGGGCATAAGGAATGCCGGACGCCGCCAGCGCTTTTTCAGTGGCAACGTGTTCAACGTGCAGACCCAACGGGGAGTTGTCCGCATGCAGCAGGCTGGTGTAGGCGATAAATTTCACGCCTGCCGTTTTGGCGGCGTTAATCACGTTCTGGTGCTGGGTCGCGCGCTGGCCGACTTCGCTGGAAGAGATCAGCAGCAGCTTATCCACGCCGCTCAGCGCGGTGGTGAATGCGGCTTCATCCGTGTAGTCCGCCTGACGAACCACAATTCCCTGCTGGCTTAAGGCCTGCGCTTTCGCCGGGTTACGTACGATGGCCACAATCTGGCTGGCCGGTACGGTTTTCAGCAATTGTTCGATAACGAGATGGCCAAGCTGGCCGGTAGCGCCGGTAATCGCGATCATGATGAATCTCCTTCGTGTTTGTCTGGTGTTGTGGCACACTAGCACCATAGCTAACTTTTAGTAAGTACGTACAAAAAGGTAAGTATGAAAACAACGATACCGACGCTCAGCGAACTCATGCGCGATGGCAATCTTTTCGCGGAACAGTGCCCTTCTCGCGAGGTGCTCAAACACGTTACCAGCCGCTGGGGCGTTCTCATTCTGCTGGCTCTGCGCCATGGAACGCATCGCTTTAGCGATCTGCGCCGTAAAATGGGCGGGGTGAGCGAAAAGATGCTGTCCCAGTCGCTCCAGGCGCTGGAGCAGGACGGGTTTGTCGATCGCGTGTCGTATCCGGTGGTGCCGCCGCACGTAGAGTATAGCCTGACGCCGATGGGGATTGAGGTCAGCGAGAAAGTCGCCGCGCTGGCGGACTGGATTGAGGTGAATACGCCGAAGGTGATGGCGAATCGGGACGATCGCGCGGCGTAAACGCCGGATATGTGCGGCCTGATGCCCTCTCCCACAGGGAGAGGGAACGAACACGAAAAACGGCAACGCATGTTGCCGTTTTGTTTTTACTTACTCAAATCCACCTGATAAATCGCGAATCCGATATCATCCGTCGCGACCTGCTTCATCGGATACTGGGCTTTATCCTTGATAAACGCGGCAGCCTTATCGGACGGCGACGTTTCAATGCGGATATCCAGTTTCGTATCGCTGTGGATCGGCGCGAGACGCCAGTTGTTGTCCACCGCCGGGTGAATTTCGCCCGCCTTCTTCGACTCTGCGCTGATCCACGCCGCCAGCACCGAACGGTTCTCGTCCGGCGAGGCAAAGGCGATGTGGCTATCCCCCGTACCGGCAAACTTACCGCCGTAGGCGCGGTAGTTATTGGTCACCACCAGGAAGGTGGCACTCGGGTCGACGGCCTTGCCGTTGAAGGTCAGGTTTTTGATGCGCTCCGCCTGCGGGTTGATCGCCTGACACTCGCCGTCATATTTCGCCGGCTGGGTGACGTCAATCTGGTAGTTCACGCCGTCGATCACGTCGAAGTTATAGGTACGGAAGCCGTCCCAGTTAATCAGCGACTGCGGCTTACTGCTGTGCGGGTCAATCTGGTTAAACTGTCCGGCAGAGCACTCCAGCCACTCTTTCACCTCCTGGCCCGTCGCTTTTACCACCACCAGCGTGTTCGGGTAGAGGTAGAGATCGGCGGCGTTACGGAAGGTCAGCTGGCCCTTTTCGACTTCAACATAGCTTGCCGGGTCATTCTTACGCCCGCCCACCTTGAATGGCGCAGCCGCTGACAGGACCGGCAGTTTTGCCAGATCCGGATCGCCCTGCACAAAGTGTTCGGCATAGGCTTTCTGCGCCATGTTGACGACCTGAACGGTCGGGTCATCCTGCACCAGCGCCAGGAAGCTGTACATGTTGTCGGCGGATTTGCCGATCGGCTTGCTGACGAATTCGCGCGTGGCGTCGTGATCGTGCTTCAGCACGTCGACCAGTTTTTTATCTTCCGCCGCCAGAGATTTTTTAGCCGCAGCGTCGTAAATCGGGCGCGCTTCGGCTTTTGACTGCGTCACCTTCCAGCTGCCGCCGTCGTTATTCAGCACCAGATCCACCACGCCAAGATGGTCACCCCACATGCCCGGCATCACCGACGGCACGCCGTTGAGCGTCCCTTTCTCAATGTCCGCGCCTTTTATGCTGGCGAAATCTTTGCCCGGGAAGACCGCGTGGGCGTGGCCGAACAGGATCGCGTCGACGCCCGGAACTTCACTCAGATAGTAAACGGAGTTTTCTGCCATGGCCTGGTACGGATCGGCGGAGAGGCCCGAGTGGGCGACAACGACCACCAGATCGGCGCCTTTTTCGCGCATTTCCGGCACGTATTTGCGCGCGGTTTCGGTGATGTCGTTAACGGTCACTTTACCGTCGAGGTTGGCCTTATCCCACGTCATGATCTGCGGCGGCACAAAACCGATATAGCCGATTTTCAGCGTCTGTTTTTTACCGTCCTGGTCGACGACGTTTGTCTCTTTAATCAGGTAAGGGGTAAAGAGCGGCTTTTGCGTCTTAACGTCGATGATATTGGCGTTAACGTACGGGAATTTCGCACCGGCGAGCGCATCGTGCAGGTATGTCAGACCGTAGTTGAATTCGTGGTTGCCGAGGTTGCCGACGGTATAGTCCAGGGTATTCATCGCTTTATAAACAGGATGGATCTCGCCTTTTTTCAGCCCCCTGGTCGCCATGTAATCCCCGAGCGGGCTGCCCTGAATGAGATCGCCATTGTCGACCAGCACGCTGTTTTTCACTTCGCCACGCGCCGCATCGATCAGGCTTGCCGTGCGTACCAGGCCGAATTTTTCCGTCGGGGTATCTTTGTAGTAATCGAAGTCCATCATGTTGCTGTGCAGATCGGTCGTTTCCAGAATACGCAGATCTACCGTCGCCGCCTGCACGCTCGCTGCAATCAGCGTCGCCAGAAGCGTTGCACTAAACTTAATCATCAGAGGAGTCCTTTTTTCGATGCAGACCACAAAAGAGTATGTATCTATAGCGTGTTGCTTACAGAAATGTGAATCCTGACAGAAAAAAGTAACCTGAAACCGGAATTGCTTCACAGATAGCGGAATTGTTCACATTACGATATAACTAAAACAAAGAGTTAACCTCACTGCGTTAACAAAGAGGTGGAAAATGCTAGATAAAATTTGTCAGCTCGCACGGGATGCGGGAGATGCCATCATGCAGGTATATGACGGCAGTAAACCTATGGAGGTGGTCAGCAAGGCCGACGACTCTCCGGTCACGGCGGCGGATATCGCGGCGCATAAGGTGATCCTGACAGGGTTACAGGCCTTAACGCCGGATATCCCCGTTCTGTCAGAAGAAGCGCCGCAAAGCTGGGACGAGCGCCAGCACTGGCAGCGCTACTGGCTGGTCGATCCGCTGGACGGGACAAAAGAGTTCATCAAGCGCAACGGTGAATTCACCGTCAATATCGCCCTGATTGAGAAGGGCAAAGCGGTGCTGGGCGTGGTCTACGCGCCGGTAATGAAGGTGATGTACAGCGCCGCAGAAGGGAAGGCGTGGAAGGAAGAGTGCGGCGTGCGCAAGCAGATTCAGGTGCGCGATGCGCGTCCACCGCTGGTGGTGATTAGCCGCTCGCACAGCGACAGCGAGCTGCAGGAGTATCTGCAGCAGCTGGGTGAACACCAGACCACCTCGATTGGCTCATCGCTAAAATTCTGCCTGGTGGCGGAAGGCCACGCGCAGCTCTACCCTCGCTTTGGGCCAACCAACGTCTGGGATACCGCGGCAGGTCATGCCGTTGCCGCGGCCGCCGGGGCGCATGTTCATGACTGGCAGGGCAAGCCGCTGGACTATACCCCGCGCGAATCCTTCCTCAACCCCGGCTTCCGCGTCTCTATTTACTGAGCCAGCAGCTTATGCAGCAGGTCGACAACCTGCTGCACCTCTTCCTGGGTTAACGCGCCGTCTTTCGCCCACTGAACGCGACCCTCTTTATCCAGCACGATAATCGCGGAGCTCTCTTCCTCCAGCTGCCAGGCCTTACGGGTTACGCCGTTGCTGTCGACGATAAACTGCGACCACGGATAGAGCTTTTTATTGCTCTCAAGACTGGAGCGCACAAACATTCCGGAACCCGGAATGGCGTCATCGGTATTCACAATGGTAGTCGTCTGGTAGCGGTCGTGCGGGAATTTTGCGGCCTTGATCGCTTCTACCAGGCTGGCATTTTTCTCTTTTGCGGATGTACGACCGGCAATATGTTGTACAACTCTCACTTTGCCCGCGAGCTGCGCGCTATTCCAGGGTTTGTAGCTAAACTTATCATTGTCGAGAATCAATTCTCCCCGGTCAGCAATGCCGACTGGCGGTACACGTTGTCCTTTTTCAATGTTGTGAGCACAAGCCCACAGGGGCAGCAGCAGGCAGGCTGCTGCAAGGATATTACGTAGGGTCATGGCGTTTCCTTATTGTTTGCAGGTGATCCGACCACTTGGTCTTGCGCTTTTAATCATAAGTGCGATCAATGTGGTTTTCCCGCAATCCCGATGCCAGTTTGCGGGCGAACGCACATATCCATGAAAAAACGACGGCTTATACTGCGCCCGGTCACGCTTTGCAAAGATTATTCTGAATAATTGTAATCAAACGGTAAATAAACTTATGCACACTGGGTAACACCGTAGTTCTGGTCTATAGTCATTGGGCATTAAAATTTGCGCTCAGGACAGTCGGGCCGATTGTGGCACCGCAAGAGCGTATGATTCGCAGGAGATACAAGAATGAAAATTTTCCAACGCTACAACCCGCTTCAGGTGGCGAAGTACGTGAAGATCCTGTTCCGTGGACGGTTGTATATCAAGGATGTTGGCGCTTTTGAGTTTGATAAGGGCAAGATCCTTGTCCCAAAAGTGAAGGACAAACAGCACCTGTCTGTGATGTCCGAAGTCAACCGTCAGGTTATGCGTCTGCAGACTGAGATGGCTTAACCAACGTGCTATGCAGTAGTTAAAAAAAAAGGCTCCCAATGGGAGCCGTTGATGTATGTGGGGCCAGAATCTTACGCCGACACCTTCTCTTCCGCGTCCGGCAGCTTTGGCACCAGTACGGTCGGTTTGTTGTCGATGCGCGTCACCAGCAGCTGGTCGATGCGGTAGTTATCAATATCCACCACTTCAAACTTGTAGCCGGAGAACTTCACCGAGTCGGTACGTTTCGGGATCTTACGCAGCATAAACATCATAAAGCCGCCGATGGTCTCGTAGTTGCCGGACTGCGGGAACTCGTCGATATCCAGCACGCGCATTACGTCTTCAATCGGCGTGCCGCCATCAATTAGCCATGAATTATCGTCACGCTGAACAATCTGCTCTTCCAGCCCCTGGCCAACCAGGTCGCCCATCAGCGTGGTCATCACGTCGTTCAGGGTGATAATGCCCACCACCAGCGCGTATTCGTTCATGATAACCGCGAAGTCTTCCCCGGCGGTTTTGAAACTTTCCAGCGCTTCTGAGAGCGTCAGGGTGTCCGGCACAATCAGGGTATTGCGGATCTGCACGCCGCTGTTGAGCGCCAGACTCTGGTTTGCCAGCACGCGGTTCAGCAGGTCTTTGGAGTCGACGTAACCGATGATGTGGTCAATATCTTCATTACAGACCAAGAACTTAGAGTGCGGATGCTGCGCCACTTTGTTCTTCAGGCTCTGCTCATCTTCATGTAAATCGAACCAGATAATGCTTTCACGGCCCGTCATGGAAGACGGCACGGTACGGGATTCCAGTTCGAATACGTTCTCAATCAGCTCGTGCTCCTGTTTGCGCAGCACCCCGGCCAGCGCGCCGGCTTCCACCACCGCATAAATGTCGTCAGAGGTGATGTCGTCTTTACGCACCATCGGCAGCTTAAAGATGCGGAAAATGACGTTCGCCAGACCGTTGAAGAACCACACCAGCGGACGAAACACGTACAGACAGAAGCGCATCGGGTTGATGATACGCAAAGCCACAGCTTCTGGCGCAATCATACCGATGCGTTTCGGGGTCAGGTCTGCAAAGAGGATGAACAGGCCGGTTACCAGCGAGAAGGAGAGGATAAAGCTCAGCTGTTCGGCCAGTTCAACGGACATGTACTTAACAAACAGACTATAAAACGCCGGGGAAAACGCCGCATCACCCACGATACCGCCGAGAATGGCGACCGCGTTGAGGCCAATCTGCACCACGGTGAAGAACATCCCGGGGTTTTCCTGCATTTTCAGGATGCGGGTAGCATTGATGTTGCCTTCATCGGCAAGCAGCTTCAGTTTGATTTTACGGGACGCGGCCAGCGAGATCTCAGATATCGAGAAAAATGCGCTGACGGCAATCAGACAAAGTATTACTAAAATACTGTTTAACATAGTTTATCCGGCTTCTCGCCAGATCCTCAGAAGGGGAATTGATACCATTTGTGTGAAAACACATTGAACATCAGCTCGTAGCGTTGAGCCGATTATTTCAGCGGGTAGTATAGCGTAAAGAGATGTAAATCTGCCAGAGGTCACATTTTGGCATAAAACAGACCGGACAGCGTGGTGCTGTCCGGTACAGGGCGCTATTTCGCGGCGGATAAACGGGCCGTCCCCTCCGCGCGACGTGAGGCGCTTCCTCCCCACACCTGGTCATACTCATATCCCGTTAACTGCTTAATCACCACGCGGGTTCTGGCGTCGCAGTCGCGGTAATCACCACCCAGCTTACGGCGTGCTATCTCCTTCAGGAGCAGCTTGTGCGTCTCACGGGTGAGCTTGAACCTGTAGGTGGTAAAGAAGCTAACCGCCAGCAGGGCTGCCGTCGCGAAGATCATCAGGCCGATAATCGCCCTCAGCGCGCTTTCAGGCTGTGCGCCGTTACCCTTCACAAAGCCGGACTCCTGCAGCACCAGGCCTACGATCATGATGGCAATCGCCACGGTGCTCTTACGGGTCAGGACCATCACACCGGCAAAAATGCCTTCACGGCGCTGCTGCGTTACCATCTCGTCAATATCCGGAATGAAGCTGTAGATATTCCACGGAATATAGTAGAGGCCAGAGCGGGCGGCACCGAGCAGGATAAAGACCGCTGAGAAGAGCAGCGTCGGCACCTGCGTTTTGGTGAGGTAGACCGTAAGCAGAAACGCCAGCACCATGAAGATACAGCCGTAGGAGAGTCGCAGGGCGGCAGACGGCGTGATGTTCAGCCGGTTCAACAGCAGCATAAATCCATAGGTACCCGGTACTGAGGCAAAGGCGGCAATACTCAGCCAGCCGGAAACCGCCGAGGCGTCCTGGCTCAGGCAATACACGACGTAATAGGTAAAGACCGAGCCGAATACGTCCATCGCCGTGAACGAAAAGATGTAAATAATGATATGCAGGCGAAACGTGCGGATACGGAAGGAGGAAAAGAGATCCAGCACCAGATATTTCAGGTGATTCAGTAGCCCGCCGATGCGCTGGTTGTCCACTTTAAAACTGGCTTCCTGCTGCACATCTTTCGCTTCCCAGGTGGTGTACCAGGTAATAAATACCGCAATGCAGAACACGCAGGAAAATATCAGCCCGGTGAGGGTATAGGTAAACGGATTATCTTTCCCCGTGAAATGCATAATCACGCCGGGAACGGAAACCGCAAGGAAACCGCCCAGCTGGGAGCAGATCATGCGCACGCCGGAGAGGCGGCTTCGCTCTTCATAGCGGTTTGTCATCTCCGCCGCCAGGGTCTCCCAGGGCACCAGCACCATCGCCGATAGCAGCTCAATAGAGAGGTAGGTGCCCAGGTAGTACCAGTAGCCCATGTCCGTCAGCCAAAGCAGGGAATACAAAAACATGAGCGGCGAACTGAGCAATAAAAAGAAGCGGCGACGACCAAATTTACGCCCGAGCCAGGTATTCCCGAAATTATCGGTGATATAGCCCATAATCGGGCTTAATAGCGCATCAATGACGCGGGCAATAGCGAATATAGATCCCGCTTCAATAACAGACAGCCCGCAATAGGTGGTGTAAAAAAAGAGCAGCCAGGTGCCGATAACGGCGAACGCCCCTCCGCCAAACAGATCGGTTACGCCGTAGCCAAGTGCCACGCCGTAACCCACTCTACGTTCAGTAGGTTTGACCATAATAATATCCAGTGTAGGGTAATGATTAACCTGTTTTTCAGGCCGTATTTTTATTCAAATCTGGACGACACATTACGTTCTACTTATTGAGTTCTATCCATTGTCTTAACTGAGATGAGCGATAAATAGCCTCCACAAGGGTGAGTGATTTTCCGGATTCGCGGATGTCGGTGTAATTCGCATTTCCGGGATGGGAAATAGCATGATAAAAACGGCGGATCGCCTGCTCATGCCCCAGCCCCCAGTAGCTTTTGACCAGGCCGTCAGGGGTGTTATCGCTCGCCAGCCTCAGGCGCTCGCCGGGCGTGATGCGCCAGAGCACGTTGTCGCTGAGCAGCAGCGAGCCCCGTTCGCAGTGGATTTCAAGCCAGAGGGGGGAGTCCGCGGTATTGCAGTTGCTGGCATAAAACAGGCCGCGCGCGCCGTTGGCAAAATGCAGCGTGGCCATCGCGCTGTCCTCTCCTTCGGTCACGTTCGCCAGCTCACCGCGGTCCACCACGCCTTTCACCCGCGTCACGCCGCCAGCGAACCACTGCATCAGGTCGAGAGTATGGATGGCCTGGTTGATCAGCAGGCTGCCGCCTTCCGTTGTCAGCCGCCCGCGCCACGGGCTTTCGGTGTAGTACGCGCCCGAGCGCGACCACGTTAGCACCGCTTTGATGCTGAGCATTTTTCCCAGCTCGCCGTCCTCCAGCGCCTGGTGAATGCGCAGGCTGGTGGGGTTGAGCCGGTTCTGATAGCACACGCCGAGCAGACCCGGCGCCTGTTCGGCGGCGCGGGTGATGTCCACGAGTTCGCTGCTGTTCATGCCCACCGGTTTTTCGCAGAAAACATGCTTCCCGGCGGCGAGCGCCGCCAGGATCATGCTCTTATGCTCAAAATGCGGCGTGCAGATGTGGACCACGTCGATGGCATCATCCAGCAGCATTTCCCGGTAATCCTGATAAAAGCGACACTGATAGCCCATCGCCAGCTTTAGCCCTTTGACGCTGTCGATATCGACCAGCGCGCGTAGCGCGACGTTGGGCATCTGGCGCAACGCGTTCACATGGCAGCCGTGAATCGCTCCCGCACCGATTACTGCCGTGTTCAGGATCGTCATCGTCGCCTCCCGTTATTCCGTCGCGTTGGCCAGCATCTGGGCCTTCACGCAGAGCTCCGCCGCCTTGAAGGCGTGCGCCTGCGTCATGGCGTTTTCGGTTCGATGCAGGCAGTCGAAGATCAGTTCGCCAAAGAACGGGAACCCGACCTGACCGGCAACCGGATAACGGAATTCCCCCTCCTTATTGACGAGATACACCACGTCCTGCTCGCCGCGGGTGAGATCGACATATTTGCGGATTTCGATATAGCCTTCGGTGCCGAGCAGCGTCAGGCGGCCGTCACCCCACGTAGAAAGCCCGTCCGGCGTAAACCAGTCGCAGCGGAAATAACCGCTGGCGCCGTTTTCGCCCCTGATTGTTGCGTCGCCGAAATCTTCAAATGCCGGATGCTGCGGATGGTTGAAATTGCGTGCCTGGCTGGCGACCACGCATGCCTCACTGTTGCCCGTGTAGAAGAGAAATTGCTCGATCTGGTGGCTGCCGATATCGCACAGAATGCCGCCGAAAAATCGTCGATCGTAGAACCAGTCCGGGCGACCGGTTCCTTCCCGGTGCGGGCCTGTCCCCAATGTTTGCACGACGCGGCCAATGGCCCCCTGCTGCACCAGCTGTCCGGCAAACACCGCGCTCTCAACGTGCAGGCGTTCGCTGTAGTACACGGCGTATTTCCGCCCGGTTTTCTCGACCATCGCTTTGGCATCCGCCAGCTGTTCAAGGGTGGTGAGCGGCGCTTTATCCGTGAAGTAGTCCTTGCCTGCGGCCATGGCTTTCAGCCCCAGCGCGCAGCGCTCGGACGGAATGGCCGCACTGGCCACCAGACGCACTTCGTCGTCGTTGAGTATCACCTCCAGCGACTCCGCCACTTTTGCCTGCGGGTACTGCTGGATAAATTTATCCACTTTGGCCGGATCGGGGTCGTATACCCATTTCAGGGTGGCCCCGGCTTCTATCAGGCCGTTACTCATCCCGTAGATATGGCCGTGGTCGAGCGCAGCGGCGGCAAAAATAAACTCTCCTTCCCTGACAACGGGCTGCGGTTTGCCCACCGGGGCGTAGTTCATTCCGTCATGCTTGTTCATGGTGTCACTCCTTAGTCCAGATCTTTGCCAAGGGGAATTGCGCCGACTTCGCTGAAGTTGGCGACGCTTGCGGATTTTTCATAAAAACGGGGAGCGAGGGCGTTCGTCCCGCCGGTGCGGTAAAGCGGGTCATCGCGCTGAATCGGCAGCGAGACCACGCTGCGGGTAATGGCGGATTTATAGATCGCGGTAATCAGCTCCAGCGAGCGTTTGCCCTGCAGGCCATCCACTAACGGCGCGGTGCCGTGCTCAATGGCATAAAGCAGGTCGTTAATTTGCCCGGTATGCAGCGTCCACTCGAGCTTCGGCGTCTCCTGAAAAACGGCGTTGAGCTGCGCTTCTCGCTGCAGATCCCGATCTTCCTGCGGGAAGCCGTTATCGGCGCTGACGCTGGCAAAGGCCTGCCACGGCGCGGAGATACGCGCCTTATCGCCCTGAATGATAATTTTCTGATCTTCGCCGTGATGCACGACCGAGGCGGTAAGCTGCGCGATCGCGCCGCTGGGGTATTTGAAGATTGCGGCGCTGAGGTCTTCGACTTCAGCGTTGTCGTGCGCCACGTTGGTCATCATCGCCACCACTTCGGACGGGAAGCCGAGCATCCACTGAATGGCGTCGATGTGGTGAACCGCGTGGTTAAGGGTGCAGCCGCCTCCCTCTTTTTCCCAGGTGCCGCGCCACCACAGGTCGTAGTAGCAATGTCCGCGCCACCAGAACGAATCCACCTGCGCGTGACAGACTTTTCCTGCGAGGCCGGAATCGAGTGCGGCTTTCAGGCGCCAGAAGGCATCGGTAAAGCGGTTCTGTGCAATGATGGCGAGCGTTTTGCCGCTGGCCTGTTGCGCGGCAATCATCGCGTCGCACTCCTCCAGCGAGGCGGCCATCGGTTTTTCGCACAGCACGTGGCACCCCGCGTTCAGGGCATCAATGCCGATCTCAGCGTGGACGTAGGGCGGCGTACAGACGTCGACGATGTCGATATCCGGCTCTGAGGCTAGCATCTGCTGGTGGCTGTCATAAACGCGTGCTTCCTTCAGGCCGTAGCGCGTTTTTTTCTCGTGGGCTTTTTCCGGGTAGATATCTACCAGCGCGACGATCCGGCAGCGCTGGCCAAACTGCAAATAACCCTGAATATGGTTGTGCGAGATATTCCCTGTTCCCACAATGGCGACATTTAACATCGTTTCTCCTCCGGAGTTACCAGGTGCCAGAGGCATCCAGCGTGACGCTGGCTGTCTCTTTTGCCACTGAGGTGCTGATGCGCTGTTGAAGCAGGCGCAGATACTGTTTCTCGTTGAGCGGGAGTTCGACCCAGTCGTCTGTCCAGGTGGAGAGGTGCATAGCGTTGGAGAGCGTCAGCCCGTGGATCCCTTCCAGACCCGGCGCAATGAGCGGCTCGCCGCGCAGGATGGCGGCACAGAAATTGGCGGTAATGACGTGGTGTTCGCTGCATTCCGGAGCGACGGGAAGCGTGACCTCCCAGCACTCAGGTTCACCAAAACCGTTTTGCCAGCGGGCGTTGAAGGCGGTTTCAGATTCACGCAGCCGCCAGTAGCGTAGCTTGCCCTCTTCGACAACGACCTTGCCGCGATCGCCGACGATTTCCAGCCGGTTGGTTCCCGGCGTTTCCGCCACGGTGGTGATAAACACGCCCGTCGCGCCGTTGGCATATTCGGCATAGGCGGTGACCTCGTCTTCCACTTCGATTTCACGATGTTTACCGAACTGGCAGAACGCGCGCAGGCGGACGGGCATGCCGACCAGCCATTGCCAGAGATCGAGCTGGTGCGGGTCCTGGTTGAGCAGCACGCCGCCGCCTTCCCCTTTCCAGGTAGCGCGCCAGCCGCCGGAGTTGTAGTAGCTCTGCGAGCGATACCAGTTGGTGATGATCCAGTTGGAGCGGCGGATCTCGCCCAGCTCGCCGCTGTCGATCAGATCTTTCACCTTCTTGTAGAGCGGGTTCGGGCGCTGGTTGTACATGATGCCGAACACCACATCGCACTCCCGGGCGCAGGCGTTCATCTCCTGTACCTGGGCGGTGTACACGCCCGCCGGTTTTTCACACAGGGTGTGGATGCCGTTGCGCATCGCCAGCATCGACAGGCGCGGATGCTCGTAGTGCGGCGTGGCGACAATCACCGCGTCGATAAGCCCGCTCTGGAGCATCTCCTGCGCGTCGCTGAATAATGGGAGGGTACCGACCAACTGGCGGATAGCGGGATGCTTTTCCGGCGCATTATCACAAACCGCGGCCAGGCGGGCGTCGCTGACCGTACCTGCCAGTAAATAACGCGCGTGGACCGTACCGATATTACCTATTCCAATAATGCCAAAACGTACCTTCTCCATGTCACACCTTAATTTCAGTTGAAATGAGTGATGACCGGAAAATAGGAAAGGGGAGCGGTAGCGACAATGTGTTTTTGTGATAATACTCGCAAGGTGATTAAGTAATTTCCAGGCGTTTTGAAATTTGGTTTTAAAATCAAAGGACTGTTTCTGCAAATATTTGCAAAAACTGAATGAGAGCGAGGTCACACTATGCCGGGCAGGTTAAAAATGGAGGAAATTGCAGCCCTGACGGGCTATTCCGTCAGCACGGTTTCGCGGGTATTAAGCGGCAAGTCTTACACCAGCGATAAAGCCAGGGAGGCGATCGTTCGCACCGCGCGGGAGCTCGGTGTGCTGGAGTCTATGGCGAGCGGAAGACTGTTAATTAACGGTATCGCTGTTTTTGCACCGGAAAGAACCTTTCAGGGGCGCGGAGATATATTTTATCTGGAAGTAACGAAAGGGATTGCTGAAGCCTGCTCGCGGCATAATGTGTGGGTCACGTGCTGTGGTTTAGAAGAACAGCATGCCGATGTAAAAGTCTTTATGGAAAAGGCCAGTCATAAGAATATCAACGCGATAATTATTATTGGCACTGATGATTCCACCATATTTAAACTGGCGAGCACGCTGAATAAGCCCTGCGTGTTAATTAATTCCGTTGACCGGGATCGGATGCTGGATGCCGTGTCACCCGATCACCGGGCAATCGGCTTCACCGCCATGCAGTATCTTTTCGAGCAGGGGCATCGCCGGGTGCTCACGCTCACCTGTCTGCGGCGGGATACGCTATACGCGCGTCTGGACGGCATCAAAGAGGCGTATCGCCATTTTCACGTGGCCTTTGATCCTCAGCGCGATTTGCTCGTGACGGAATGGTTTACGGCAGACGAGGCCGAGCGGGCGCTGGATGCGTGGCTGATGACGCATGACAGCTCCCAGTGGCCGGAGGTGATTTTCCCGAACAGTACCAGCATGACGGAAGGGGTGATCAGGGCGTTAACGCGCCACGGGCTGCGCATTCCGGAAGACATTTCGCTGATTACCACCGATTTTGCCTGGAATTTAGCGCACCGTCTGGAAAAGCCGGTTACGGGCGTCACTGTGCCCTGCCGCGAGCTGGGGATTGAGGCCGTTCATCTGCTGCAAACGCGGCTTAACCGACCGCAGGCGGCGGTCTTTAACCTGCTGCTGCAGGGCAAAGTAATGGATTACGGTTCGGTCAGTAACGCCACGCGGCACGCGGCACGCGTGGCGCTGGATCAATAATTACGCCAGCTGCGGCGGCAGGCAGACGCCGATGCCTCCGATACCGCAGTAGCCGTACGGGTTTTTATGCAGATACTGCTGGTGATCGTCCTCGGCATAGTAGAACGGTTTCGCCGTCGCGATTTCCGTGGTCACCTCGCGCGTATCGCCCGCTTCACGCATGGCCTGCTGGAAACGCTCAAGGCTGGCGCGCGCGGCGGCATCCTGCTCGGGCGTGAGCGGATAGATAGCCGAGCGGTACTGGGTGCCGTGGTCGTTGCCCTGACGCATGCCCTGCGCCGGGTCGTGATTCTCCCAGAAGACCTGCAGGAGCTGCTCGTAGCTGATGACTGCAGGGTCGTAGACCACGCGTACCGCTTCCGCATGCCCGGTTTCGCCGGAGCAAACTTCGCGATAGGTAGGATTCGGCGTGTAACCGCCCGTGTATCCAGCCGCCGTGCTGTAAACGCCGGGCAGCTGCCAGAAGAGGCGCTCAACGCCCCAGAAACAGCCCATGGCGAACAGGGCGATTTCCATTCCCTCCGGCACGTTGGTCATGGAATGGTTATTGACGGCGTGTAAGGTCGCCACAGGCATAGGGGTGTTGCGTCCCGGTAATGCATCAGTTTGTGAAACCAGATGCTTTTTGTCGAATAAACTCACGATGGGGCCTCCCGGGGTGCGATGTTTCGGTTAAGGTTGTCACGAAGCGTTTAATTGAACACAATAAATGCGCTGAATGAGTCTAGATTTAATCATAAGAAATATTTGGGTGTTACACCCGTTTTCAACCCGTGATTTGGGTTTTTGGCTAACAGGCCGTATTTTGCCGCGGAGCGGCACTTCATTTGCTTCCAGGGTGGAAACAGGGATATTCAGGAGAAAACGTGACAAAAATCCGCCAGTTATGTTTAGTCAGTGTGTTGCTGACAAGCGGGATTGCCAGCGCGGCGAATGTCCGTTTGCAGGTTGAGGGGTTATCCGGGGCGCTACAAAAAAACGTGCGTGCGCAGTTGTCGACCATCCAGAGTGATGAGGTGACGCCGGACCGGCGTTTTCGCGCGCGCGTGGATGACGCCATCCGTGAAGGGCTGAAAGCGCTGGGGTATTACGAACCCACCATTGATTTCGATCTCCGTCCGCCTCCAGAGAAGGGGCGCCAGGTCCTTATTGCCCGCGTTTCGCCGGGTGAACCGGTACTGATTGGCGGCACCAACGTCATTCTGCGCGGCGGGGCGCGTACCGACCGGGATTACCTTGACCTGCTCGGCACGCGGCCGAAAATCGGTACCGTGCTTAACCACGGTGACTACGATCATTTCAAAAAAGAGCTGACGAGCGTTGCCCTGCGTAAGGGCTATTTCGACAGCCAGTTCAACAAAAGCCAGCTGGGCATTGCGCTGGATCGACATCAGGCCTTCTGGGATATCGACTACGACAGCGGAGAACGCTACCGCTTTGGCGACGTGACGTTTGAAGGTTCGCAAATCCGTGAAGAGTACCTGCAAAACCTCGTGCCGTTCAAAAAGGGGGATTACTACCAGTCCAGGGACCTGGCGGAACTGAACCGTCGTCTTTCTGCTACCGGCTGGTTTAACTCCGTGGTTGTCGCACCGGAATTTGATAAGTCTCGCAAAACGAAGGTGTTGCCGCTGCATGGCGTTGTCTCGCCGCGCACCGAGAACACCATTGAGACCGGTGTTGGCTACTCGACAGACGTCGGCCCGCGCGTGAAGGCCACCTGGAAAAAGCCGTGGATGAACTCCTACGGCCACAGCCTGACTACCAGCGCGAGTATCTCAGCTCCGGAACAGCAGCTGGATTTCAGCTACAAAATGCCGCTGCTGAAAAACCCGCTTGAGCAGTACTACCTGGTTCAGGGGGGCTTTAAGCGCACCGACCTGAACGATACCGAATCCGATTCCACCACGCTTGCCGTATCGCGTTTCTGGGATCTCTCCAGCGGCTGGCAGCGCGCCATTAACCTGCGCTGGAGCTTCGACCACTTTACCCAGGCTAACGTCACCAACACTACCATGCTGCTCTATCCGGGCGTGATGATCAGCCGTACCCGCTCCCGCGGTGGCCTGATGCCAACGTGGGGGGATTCCCAGCGTTACTCCATTGATTACTCCAACACCATGTGGGGTTCTGATGTGGACTTCACCGTCGTGCAGGCGCAAAACGTCTGGATCCGCACGCTTTACGACAAACATCGCTTTGTGATGCGCGGCAATCTCGGCTGGATTGAAACGGGAGACTTCGAGCGCGTTCCGCCGGATCTGCGCTTCTTCGCCGGGGGCGACCGCAGTATTCGCGGATATAAATACAAATCGATCTCGCCTGAAAATGACAAAGGCCAGCTGACCGGTGCCTCGAAACTGGCCACCGGCTCGCTGGAGTACCAGTATAACGTCAGCGGAAAATGGTGGGGGGCGATGTTTGTGGATGGCGGTGAAGCCGTAAACGACATCCGCCGCAGCGATTTCAAAACCGGCGCGGGCGTGGGCGTACGCTGGCAGTCACCGGTCGGGCCGATCAAGCTCGATTTCGCCGTTCCGGTGGGTGACAAAGACGAACACGGTTTACAGTTTTACATCGGTCTGGGGCCTGAATTATGAGTTTATGGAAGAAGATAAGCCTCGGGGTGCTGATTTTTATCGTGCTGTTGCTCGGGACGGTAGCGTTTCTGGTAGGGACCACCACCGGCCTGCATCTGCTGTTTAACGCTGCGAACCGCTGGGTGCCGGGGCTGGAGATTGGCCAGGTAACGGGCGGCTGGCGCGACCTGCGTCTGAAGAACATCCGCTATGAGCAGCCGGGCGTGGCGGTGAACGCCGGGGAATTCCACCTGGCGGTAAAGCTGGGCTGTCTGCGGGACAGCAAGCTCTGCGTCAACGATCTGTCGCTTAAAGACGTCAACGTGGCGATAGATTCGAAAAAAATGCCGCAGTCTGCGCCGGTCGAGGAAGAGGACAGCGGCCCGCTGAATCTCTCCACGCCGTACCCGATCGCGCTCTATCGGGTGGCGCTCGATAACGTTAATATCAAAATCGACGACACCACCGTGTCCGTGATGGATTTCACCTCCGGCCTGCGCTGGCAGGAGAAAAACCTCACCCTAACGCCGACGTCCCTGCAGGGCTTGCTGATCGCGCTGCCGAAGGTGTCCGACGTGGCGCAGGAAGAGATCGTCGAGCCGAAGATTCAGAACCCGCAGCCGGAAGAGAAGCCGCTGGGCGAAACGCTGAAAGATCTTTTCTCGAAGCCCGTTCTGCCGGAAATGACTGACGTTCATCTGCCGCTGAACCTCAACATCGAGGAGTTCAAAGGCGAGCAGCTGCGCCTGACCGGCGATACCGATCTGACGGTCTACACTATGCTGCTGAAAGTCAGCAGCATTGACGGCAACATGAAGCTCGACGCGCTGGATATTGACACCAGCCAGGGCTCGGTGAATGCGTCAGGGAATGCGCTGCTGCGCGATAACTGGCCGGTGGATATCACCCTTAACAGTGCCCTCAACATCGATCCGCTGAAAGGCGAAAAGGTGAAGATCAAAGTGGGCGGGGCGCTACGCGATAAGCTGGATGTCGGGGTGAATCTCTCCGGCCCGGTGGACATGGTCCTGCGCGCGCAAACGCAGCTGGCGGAAGCCGGGCTGCCGCTCAATATTGAAATTGTCAGCAAGCAGCTTTACTGGCCGTTCACCGGCGAAAAGCAGTTCCAGGCCGATGACCTGAAGCTGAAGCTGAGCGGCAAGATGACCGACTACGCGCTCTCGTTCCGCACCGCGGTGAAGGGACAGGGCGTGCCGCCCGCGAACATCACGCTGGATGCGAAGGGCAACGAACAGCAGGTCAACCTCGACAAGCTGACCGTCGCGGCGCTGGAAGGCAAAACCGAGCTGACCGCGCTGCTCGACTGGCAGCAGGCGATCAGCTGGCGCGGCGAGCTGAAGCTGACGGGCATTAACACCGCCAAAGAGGTGCCGGACTGGCCGTCGAAACTGGATGGCCTGATCAAAACCCGCGGCAGCCTGTACGGCGGTACGTGGCAGATGGACGTGCCGGAAATCAAGATTGCCGGGAACGTGAAGCAGAACAAGGTTAACGTTGAAGGTTCGCTGAAAGGCAACAGCTATCTGCAGTGGGTTATCCCGGGGCTGCACGTGGCGCTGGGCCGCAACACGGCGGATATCAAAGGCGAGCTGGGGGTGAAAGATCTGAATCTGGACGCCACCATCGACGCGCCGAATCTGGACAACGCCCTGCCGGGTCTGGGCGGCACGGCGAAAGGCCTCGTGAAAGTGCGCGGAACCGTGGATGCGCCGCAGCTGCTGGCGGATATCACCGCCAATAACCTGCGCTGGCAGGAGCTGAGCGTTGCCCGCGTCCGCGTGGAAGGGGATGTGAAATCCACCGATCAGATCGGCGGTAACCTGAACCTGCGCGTGGAGCGCATTTCTCAGCCGGACGTGAACATTAGCCTGGTTACCCTGGACGCCAAAGGGAACGAGAAGCAGCACGACCTCCAGCTGCGCGTACAGGGCGAGCCGGTCTCCGGTCAGCTTCACCTCACCGGAAGCTTCGACCGCAAAGCAGAACGCTGGAAAGGTCTGCTTGATAACACCCGTTTCAATACGCCGGTCGGGCCGCTGGCGCTGTCGCGCTCCATCGCGCTGGACTACCGCAATGCCGAGCAGAAGATCAGCATTGGGCCACACTGCTGGACCAATCCGAATGCGGAACTGTGCGTGCCGCAGACCATTGATGCGGGCGCGGAAGGGCGCGCGCAGATCAACCTCAACCGCTTCGATCTGGCGATGCTGAAGCCGTTTATGCCGGACACGACTCAGGCCAGCGGCGTCTTCAGCGGGAAAGCCGATGTCGCCTGGGACACCACCAAAGAGGGTCTGCCGCAGGGCAGCGTCACGCTGTCCGGGCGTAACGTGAAGGTGACGCAAGAGGTCAACAACGCGTCGCTTCCGGTGGCGTTCGACACCCTGAACCTGAGTGCCGATCTGCATAACAATCGCGCACAGCTGGGGTGGACAATCCGCCTCACCAACAACGGCCAGCTGGACGGGCAGGTTCAGATTACCGATCCGCAGGGGCGGCGTAATCTGGGCGGCAACGTCAACATCCGTAACTTCAACCTGGCGATGGTGAACCCGATTTTCGCGCGCGGGGAAAAAGCCGAGGGCATGCTCAACGCTAACCTGCGCCTGGCCGGCAACGCGCAAAGCCCGCAGCTGTTTGGTCAGATGCGGCTCAGCGGCGTGGATATCGACGGCAACTTCATGCCGTTTGACATGCAGCCCAGCCAGATCGCGATGAACTTCAACGGCATGAGCTCGACGCTGAGCGGCTCGGTATTGACGCAGCAGGGGCAAATCAACCTCAGCGGCGACGCGGACTGGAGCCAGCTCGATAACTGGCGCGCCCGTATCGCCGCGAAGGGCAGTAAGGTGCGTATCACCGTACCGCCGATGGTGCGCCTGGACGTTTCGCCTGATGTGGTCTTTGAAGCCACGCCAAGCCTCTTCACGCTTGACGGACGCGTCGACGTGCCGTGGGCGCGCATCGTGGTTCACGACGTGCCGGAAAGCGCGGTCGGCGTTTCAAGTGATGAAGTGATGCTCAATGAAAATCTGAAACCTGTCGAGCAGAAGAGCGCGGGCATACCGATTAACAGTAACCTCATCGTGCACGTAGGGAATAACGTGCGGTTGAATGCGTTTGGGCTGAAGGCGAGGCTCACGGGCGACCTGAAAGTGGCGCAGGATAAACAAGGGCTTGGCCTGAACGGGCAGATCAATATTCCTGAAGGGCGTTTCCACGCCTATGGTCAGGACCTCATCGTCCGTAAAGGCGAGCTGCTTTTCTCCGGTCCACCGGATCAGCCTCTGCTGAACATCGAAGCGATTCGTAACCCGGAAGCGACGGAAAATAACGTTATTGCTGGCGTACGCGTCACCGGCTCCGCCGACGAGCCGAAGGCCGAGATCTTCTCTGACCCGGCGATGCCGCAGCAGGAAGCCCTCTCTTACCTGCTGCGTGGACAAGGTCTGGACAGCGGTCAGAGCGACAGTGCGGCGATGACCTCGATGTTAGTGGGTCTGGGGGTTGCACAAAGTGGGCAGGTTGTGGGTAAAATCGGCGAGACGTTCGGCGTAAGCAATCTGGCGCTGGACACCCAGGGCGTGGGTGACTCCTCGCAGGTGGTGGTCAGCGGGTATGTACTGCCGGGTCTGCAGGTAAAATATGGTGTGGGGATCTTTGACTCACTGGCAACTCTCACGTTACGCTATCGCCTGATGCCTAAGCTATATCTGGAAGCAGTGTCCGGCGTAGACCAGGCACTTGATCTGCTCTATCAGTTTGAGTTTTAGCAATGCGAATATTTGTCTACGGCAGTTTACGAACCAAGCAAGGCAACAGTCACTGGATGACCAATGCCCTGCTGCTGGGGAATTACAATATCGAGAACTACCAGTTGTACAGCCTGGGCCACTATCCAGGCGCGGTTCCGGGCGAAGGAACAGTACAGGGTGAAGTCTATCGTATTGATAACGCGACGCTTGCCGAACTTGATGCCTTGCGCACCAGGGGCGGTGAATACGCACGCCAGTTGATCCAGACGCCGTACGGAAGCGCGTGGATGTATGTCTACCAGCGTCCGGTCGAAGGGTTAACGCGGATTGTAAGCGGTAACTGGTTAGACAGAGACCAGTACTGAAAAAAACAACGCCACCGTGAGGTGGCGTTGTTTTTTTACGCCTCTTGCCGGGTGGTGCTGCGCTCCAGCCACAAAAAAGCCCCGACTCGCGGGGCTTTTTTTGATCGGCAGTAAGAATTACTTCTTAGCAGCGCGTTCGAAAGAGGCGATGATTTCTGCTTTCGCCGCTTCTGCGTTGTCCCAGCCGTCAACTTTAACCCACTTGCCTTTTTCGAGGTCTTTGTAGTGCTCGAAGAAGTGAGTGATCTGCGCTTTCAGCAGCTCTGGCAGGTCGTTCACATCTTTGATGTGATCGTATTCTTTGCTCAGCTTGGTGTGCGGTACCGCAACCAGCTTCGCATCTTCACCGGATTCGTCGGTCATTTTCAGCACGCCAACTGGACGGCAGCGAATGACGGAGCCTGGCTCCAGTGGGTATGGCGTTGGGACCAGCACGTCAACCGGGTCACCGTCCAGAGACAGGGTGTGGTTGATGTAACCGTAGTTGCACGGATAGAACATCGCGGTAGACATGAAACGGTCTACGAACAGGGCGCCGCTCTCTTTGTCCACTTCGTATTTGATCGGATCTGCGTTAGCCGGGATTTCGATAACTACGTAGATGTCTTCTGGCAGTTCTTTACCCGCTGGGACGTTGAGTAAGCTCATGTCGGTGTCCTTTAAAATGGATGGTAAACAAGTGGCAGGTATTATAGCCAACTCGCGCTGAATGTCTCCGCCTGTTTTCGCTTTCTCTCCCCGCTTTCTCCACTTTTCAGACCGATTCCATGACAGAAAAATCCATAAACTCAGCCACATTTTTCATGGTGAAATGAAAGCGATTACAAACTTGTGATTAACGTTTTATTCACTTTTCTGAAGTGTGATGTAACGCAATTCGTTACATATTTCATGGGCTATAGTCATTTCGCAGAACATCTTTTAACCAACAATAAACACCCCTACGAGGACGCTCATATGTGGAAGCGCTTACTTCTTGTCACAGCAGTTTCGGCAGCCATGTCGTCTATGGCGATGGCCGCTCCCTTAACCGTAGGTTTTTCGCAGGTCGGCTCTGAATCTGGCTGGCGAGCGGCAGAAACCAACGTTGCGAAAAGCGAGGCTCAGAAACGCGGCATTACCCTGAAAATCGCCGATGGTCAGCAAAAACAAGAGAATCAGATCAAAGCCGTGCGCTCCTTTATCGCCCAGGGCGTGGATGCCATCTTTATTGCACCCGTCGTGGCGACCGGCTGGGAACCCGTCCTGAAGGAAGCGAAAGACGCTGAGATCCCGGTCTTCCTGCTCGACCGTTCCATCGACGTCAAAGACAAATCCCTCTATATGACCACCGTGACCGCCAATAACGTGCTTGAAGGGCAATTGATTGGCGACTGGCTGGTAAAACAGGTCGACGGCAAGCCGTGTAACGTCGTTGAACTGCAGGGCACCGTCGGCGCGAGCGTGGCCATCGACCGTAAAAAAGGCTTTGCTGAGGCCATCGCTAAAGCGCCAAACATCAAGATTATCCGCTCTCAGTCCGGCGACTTTACGCGCAGTAAAGGTAAAGAGGTCATGGAGAGCTTCATTAAGGCTGAAAACAACGGCAAGAACATCTGCATGGTTTACGCCCACAACGATGACATGGTGATCGGTGCGATTCAGGCGATTAAGGAAGCGGGCCTGAAGCCGGGCAAAGATATCCTCACCGGCTCTATCGACGGCGTGCCGGACATCTACAAAGCGATGATCGACGGCGAAGCCAACGCCAGCGTGGAGCTGACGCCAAACATGGCGGGCCCGGCATTCGACGCGCTGGAGAAATTCAAGAAAGACGGCACGATGCCAGAGAAGGTGACGGTCACCAAGTCCACGCTCTACCTGCCTGACACGGCGAAAGAAGAGTTAGAGAAGAAGAAAAATATGGGCTACTGATCCTGTGAAATTGCCGGGTGGCGCTGCGCTTACCCGGCCTACGGGAACGTGCCGGGGACGTAAATATGAAAACTGAACAACACCAGGAAATCCTCCGCACAGAGGGCTTAAGCAAATTCTTCCCCGGCGTAAAGGCGCTGGATAACGTTGATTTCAGCCTGCGGCGCGGTGAGATCATGGCGCTGCTGGGCGAGAACGGCGCGGGAAAATCGACGCTGATTAAATCCCTCACCGGCGTTTATCACGCCGATCGCGGCACCATCTGGCTGGAAGGCAACGCCATTTCGCCCAAAAACACCGCCCATGCCCAACAGCTGGGGATCGGGACGGTGTACCAGGAAGTGAACCTGCTGCCGAATATGTCGGTGGCGGATAACCTGTTTATTGGCCGTGAGCCACGCCGTTTTGGCCTGCTGCGCCGCAAAGAGATGGAAGCGCGGGCGACAAAGCTGATGGAATCGTACGGCTTCTCCCTCGACGTCCGCGAGCCGCTGAACCGCTTTTCCGTGGCGATGCAGCAGATCGTCGCCATCTGTCGCGCGATCGATCTCTCTGCAAAAGTGCTGATCCTCGACGAACCCACCGCCAGCCTCGATACCCAGGAAGTGGAGATGCTCTTTACCCTGATGCGCCAGCTGCGCGATCAGGGTGTCAGCCTGATCTTCGTTACCCACTTCCTCGATCAGGTATATGAGGTAAGCGATCGCATCACGGTGCTGCGCAACGGCAGCTTTGTCGGCTGCCGCGAAACCCGCGAGCTGCCGCAGATCGAACTGGTGAAAATGATGCTGGGCCGCGAGCTGGAAACTAACGCCCTTCAGCGCGCAGGGCGTACGCTGCTGAGCGAGAAACCGGTCGCCGCGTTCAGCGATTACGGCAAGAAAGGCGTGATATCACCGTTTAACCTTGAGGTACGGCCAGGCGAAATTGTCGGGCTGGCGGGCCTGTTAGGATCCGGACGAACCGAAACCGCCGAGGTGATCTTCGGGATCAAACCGGCCGACAGCGGCAGCGCGCTGATCAAGGGCAAACCACAAACCCTGCGATCGCCGCATCAGGCCTCCTGCCTGGGCGTCGGCTTCTGCCCGGAAGACCGAAAAACGGACGGCATTATTGCCGCGGCCTCGGTGCGGGAAAATATCATCCTGGCGCTGCAGGCCCAGCGCGGCTGGCTGCGCCCGATCCCGCGTAAAGAGCAAAACGCCATTGCCGAGCGCTTTATTCGCCAGCTCGGCATCCGCACGCCGAACGCGGAACAGCCGATCGAGTTCCTCTCCGGCGGCAACCAGCAGAAGGTGCTGCTCTCCCGCTGGCTGCTGACCAAACCCCAGTTCCTGATCCTCGACGAACCGACCCGCGGCATTGACGTGGGGGCGCACGCCGAAATTATCCGGCTTATCGAAACCCTGTGTGCAGACGGTCTGGCGCTGCTGGTTATTTCGTCCGAGCTGGAGGAGCTGGTGGGCTATGCCGATCGCGTCATCATCATGCGCGATCGCAAACAGGTGGCAGAGATCCCGCTGGATAAGCTGTCCGTTCCGGCGATCATGAATGCCATCGCGGCATAAGGAGTAAATCGTGATGCCCCGTTCGCTTTCGCAAACCGGTGAGACAAAGCGCCGCTTCAGCTGGCCGACCGGCACGCCGCAAATCGCAGCGCTGCTGGTGGTTCTGCTGGTTGATAGCCTGGTCGCGCCGCATTTCTTCCAGATTATCGTGCAGGATGGGCGCTTGTTTGGCAGCCCGATAGACATTCTGAACCGTGCCGCGCCCGTGGCGCTGCTGGCCATCGGGATGACGCTGGTCATTGCCACCGGCGGGATTGACCTCTCCGTCGGCGCGGTGATGGCTATCGCCGGGGCCACGGCCGCCTCCATGACCGTGGCCGGACACAGCCTGCCGGTGGTTCTGCTGGCGGCCTTAGGCACCGGCGTGCTGGCCGGATTATGGAACGGCATTCTGGTGGCGGTGCTGAAAATTCAGCCCTTTGTCGCCACCCTTATCTTAATGGTGGCCGGGCGCGGCGTGGCGCAGCTGATTACCTCCGGACAGATTGTCACCTTTAACTCCCCGAGCCTGGCGTGGCTCGGAAGCGGCAACCTTCTGTTCTTCCCGACGCCGGTGATTATTGCCCTGGCCACGCTCGTTGTCTTCTGGCTTTTCACCCGCAAAACGGCGCTTGGCATGTTCATTGAAGCCGTCGGGATTAACATCCGCGCCGCGCGTAACGCCGGGGTCAACACCCGGCTGATGGTGATGCTGACCTACGTGCTGAGCGGCGTCTGCGCCGCCATCGCCGGGGTCATCGTCGCGGCGGATATTCGCGGAGCCGACGCCAACAACGCGGGGCTCTGGCTGGAGCTGGACGCGATCCTCGCGGTGGTGATCGGCGGCGGGTCGCTGATGGGCGGGCGCTTTAACCTGCTGCTCTCGGTGATTGGCGCGCTGATCATTCAGGGAATGAACACCGGGATCCTGCTTTCGGGGTTCCAGCCGGAACTCAACCAGGTGGTGAAAGCGGTGGTCGTGCTCTGCGTGCTGATCGTCCAGTCGCCGCGCTTTGTCAGCATCATTAAGGGGATCCGTGGACATGATAAAACGTAATTTACCGTTGATGATCACGCTGGGCGTGTTTGTGCTGGGGTATCTCTACTGCCTCACCCAATTCCCCGGTTTTGCGTCGACGCGCGTGATTTGCAATATCCTGACCGATAACGCCTTTTTAGGCATCATTGCCGTCGGAATGACCTTTGTGATCCTCTCCGGCGGGATCGATCTCTCCGTTGGCTCGGTGATCGCGTTCACGGGTGTGTTCCTCGCGAAGGCGATCGGCTTCTGGGGGATCTCTCCGCTGGTGGCGTTTCCGCTGGTGCTGGCGATGGGCTGCGCGTTTGGCGCCTTTATGGGGCTGCTGATCGACGCGTTAAAAATTCCGGCGTTTATCATTACCCTCGCGGGAATGTTTTTCCTCCGTGGGGTGAGCTACCTGGTGTCGGAAGAGTCGATTCCGATCAACCATCCGGTGTATGACACGCTCTCCAGCCTGGCGTGGAAAATTCCCGGCGGCGGCCGCCTGAGCGCGATGGGGCTGCTGATGCTGGGCGTGGTGGTGATTGGCATCTTCCTCGCCCATCGTACACGGTTTGGCAATCAGGTTTACGCCATCGGCGGTAACGCCACGTCGGCAAACCTGATGGGGATCTCCACCCGCAGCACCACCATCCGCATCTATATGCTCTCGACCGGCCTGGCGACGCTGGCGGGTATCGTCTTCTCGGTGTATACCCAGGCGGGCTATGCCCTTGCAGGCGTGGGCGTTGAGCTGGATGCGATAGCTTCTGTGGTCATCGGCGGCACGCTGCTCAGCGGCGGGGTGGGGACGGTGCTGGGGACGTTGTTCGGCGTGGCTATCCAGGGGCTGATACAAACCTATATCAACTTTGACGGCACGCTCAGCTCCTGGTGGACGAAGATCGCCATCGGCATTCTGCTGTTTATTTTTATTGCCCTGCAGCGTGGGCTGACGGTGCTCTGGGAGAGCCGTCAAAGCTCGCCTGTTACCCGCGTAAACACATCGGTAACAGAGCCATAACACGCTGAATTTGCTTAAAGTCTAAACATTTTCCGGTAGCGGCCGATACTCTTTTTTTATGCCCAGAAATATCTCGCTACCGGAAATAATATCATGCTGAAAACGCTATCGATTCGTACCGGCTTGCTCTCTTTACTGGCCGTTATGACCCTTCTGCTGCTGATTGTCAGCGGCATTGGCATTTATGCCCTCACACAGAGTTCTTCTTCACTGCAGCGCATTAATCACCTTCAGGGTGAGCAGATGGTGCAGCTTAATTCAGGCTATACGCTGATCCTGCGCGCGCGCAATGAGGCGGGCCAGGCCGTCCGCATGATGGAAATCGGCATGCTGGACGATGCGGCCAACGCGGTAAAAAACATCAATCAGGAAGTTGCCCTGGCTCAGAAAACGCTGAAAGGCGTGATCGACGGCGGCGTGGCTGACGAGCAGGGGCAACAGCTGCTCGATAAAGTGGCGGCCAGCCTGGCGACGTATAGCCAGCAGGGGATCAACCCGATGCTGAAAACCCTGAATGACCAGAGCGCGGACGAGTATTACGATCTGCTGGAGAAGACGCTGATTCCGGTGGCGAAGCAGTTTGATAACGATATGCAGGCGTTTCAGAAATGGAGCGAAGCGCGTGGTCAGGCGGAAGTGAGTGCCGTGCAGGCGAGTAAAACCCGCGTACTGATCCTGATTATCGTCGCAGCGCTGCTGACGGCGGGCATTATCGTACTCGCGTGGCTGGTGCTGCGCCATATGCTGCTCAAGCCGCTCTCTGCATCGATCGCTCAGCTGGAGAACGTGGCGGCGGGAGATTTAACCCATACGCTGAATGCGCCCGCGAGCCAGGAGTTTAACCGCCTCAACGCGGTGATAGAGCAGATGCGACAGTCGCTGATGAGCTCGGTTATGCGGGTACGCGATGCCAGCTCGCAAATTGACACCGGCAGCCGCGAGCTGAGCCTGGGAAACCGCGATCTTGCCGAGCGTACGGAATCTACCGCCACGTCGCTGGAGCAGACGGCGGCCAGCATGGAACAGATCACCGCGACGGTGAAGCTCAACGCCGATAACGCCGAGCAGGCGCACCAGCTGGCGAAGTCGGTGTCCGATACGGCCGATCACGGCAGCGAAATGGTCTGCTACGTGATTGAAAAAATGCGCGATATCTCGGGCAGCTCGGCGCGCATCGCCGACATCCTGAGCGTGATCGACGGTATTGCCTTCCAGACCAATATTCTGGCGCTTAACGCCTCCGTGGAAGCGGCGCGCGCGGGCGAGCAGGGGCGCGGGTTTGCCGTCGTCGCGGGCGAAGTGCGAAACCTTGCCAGCCGCAGCGCTGACGCGGCGAAAGAGATCCGATCGCTTATCAGCGATTCGCAGACCCACGTTAACGAGGGCAGCGAGCTGGCCCAGCAGGCCGGCGAAACGATGGACGAGATCGCAACAGAAGTGCTGCGCATGACCAAACTGATGCGTGAGATTGCGACCGCGTCCCAGGAGCAGAGCCGCGGCATTGAGCAGGTGAATATTGCGGTGAATCAGATGGATGAGACCGCGCAGCAGAATGCGGCGCTGGTGCAGCAATCCTCCGCCGCGACCCGCTCCCTTGAAGAGCAGTCGCGTCAGCTGATGGAAGCCATGTCATCATTCAAAGTGACGACTCAGGCCGCTGCATAATATTACCCAGCCCCGGTACGTTCTGTGCCGGGGTTTTATTTTTCCCGGAATTAACTGCCGCAATATTATCGTGAATTTCACCCATTAATATTTCCAGCGAACGGGTTAAGGCTAACGCTTTTTCCGTCGGTTCAAGATATAAACCTTTGCGGAAAAATAACGGTTCATCAAAGAGTTGATTAAAACGCTTTAAGGCCAGGCTCACCGCCGGACGTGACATCTCCAGACGCAAAGAGGCTTTTGCCATGCTGCCGCAGCGGACGATTTCAATAAATACAGGGATAAGATTTAAATCAATGCCGGTATTAGCACGGGAATAATTATTCATTGCGATTCTGCTCCACGAAATATCTGTCAAACTGTTATGGAAATAATGCAGGAGCAGTGGTGAATATTAAAGCATGTTTTTTATAAACACTTATACGGTAAAATATATAAATGACCAGGGGAGCCAGAACGGCTCCCCTGTAGAGAGGCGTTACGCGTCCGGATACTCACGGATAAAACGTTCAACGTCTTCAACCATGTGGTTGTTGCCGACGAAGAATGAGCGGCGCTGGTGAAGGCTTTCCGGCACGATATCCAGAATACGCTCTTTACCGTCGCTCGCCTTGCCGCCCGCCTGTTCGGCCAGGAACGCCATTGGGTTGCACTCGTACAGCAGGCGCAGCTTCCCGTCCGGGTGGCTGGCGGTGCTTGGGTAGAGGTAGATACCGCCTTTCAGCAGGTTACGGTGGAAATCCGCGACCAGAGAGCCAATATAGCGGGACGTGTACGGGCGCTGGGTCGCTTTATCTTCTTCCTGGCAGAATTTAATGTACTTCTTCACGCCGTTCGGGAAGCGAATGTAGTTGCCTTCGTTGATGGAGTAGGTGTTGCCCTTCTCCGGGAAGCGCATGCGTTCCTGGCTCAGGCAGAAAACGCCGAGTGAAGGATCGTACGTAAAGGCGTGAACCCCGCAGCCGGTGGTGTACACCAGCATGGTGGAGGAGCCATAAACGACGTAACCGGCAGCAACCTGGTTAATGCCCGGCTGCAGGAAATCTTCTTCGGTCACCGGCGTGCCAACTGGCGTGACGCGGCGGTAGATGGAGAAAATGGTACCGACAGAAACGTTAACGTCGATGTTTGAGGAACCGTCGAGCGGATCCATCAGAACAACGTATTTAGCGTGTTCACACCCTTCGAAAACAACAATTTCATCTTCTTCTTCGGAGGCGATACCCGCAACGATGTCGCGCGCGCGCAGTGCAGCTTTCAATTTTTCATTTGCGAACAGATCGAGCTTCTGTTGAACCTCGCCCTGAACGTTCTCGGCACCGCTGGCACCCAGGATATCGACCAGACCGGCCTTGTTGATATCGCGGTGGATGATCTTAGCGCCCAGCTTTATTGCCGACAGCAAAGCAGTGAGTTCACCGGTAGCATGAGAAAACTCGTGCTGCTTTTCGACAATAAATTCACCTAACGTTTTCATAACACTTTCCCTGCATCTTTGTGAGTAGAGCGATTGTATGTTCACTAAAACGACTAAAGCCCAACAATCTTAACAAACATTCAAATATTAGCGCAGAGGTGAATCGCGCCAGCAACATACGGATTTACCTGAAATGCGTTTCACAGCCGCTAACATGTGAGTAAAATGTGCGCCACATTGAAGAAGGATAGTGACGTATGCGCATTCATATATTGGGGATTTGTGGCACTTTCATGGGCGGACTGGCAATGCTGGCGCGCTCGCTGGGCCATGAAGTAACAGGTTCGGACGCCAATGTGTATCCGCCGATGAGCACGCTTCTGGAGAAGCAGGGCATCTCGCTGATTCAGGGCTACGAGGCCAGCCAGCTGGATCCTGAACCGGATCTGGTGATCATTGGCAACGCCATGACCCGTGGTAACCCATGCGTTGAAGCGGTGCTGGAACGCAATATTCCGTTTATGTCTGGCCCACAGTGGCTGCATGATTTTGTGCTGCGCGACCGCTGGGTGGTTGCCGTTGCCGGTACCCACGGCAAAACCACCACCGCCGGAATGGCGACCTGGATCCTCGAAGCCTGCGGCTATAAGCCTGGCTTTGTCATTGGCGGCGTTCCGGGCAACTTCGACGTTTCTGCCCGTCTGGGTGACAGCCCGTTCTTTGTGATCGAAGCCGACGAATACGACTGTGCATTCTTCGACAAGCGTTCCAAGTTTGTGCATTACTGCCCGCGCACGCTGATCCTCAACAACCTGGAGTTCGATCATGCGGATATCTTTGACGACCTGAAAGCGATCCAGAAACAGTTCCACCACCTGGTGCGCATTGTTCCGGGCCAGGGGCGCATCATCCTGCCGGAGAACGACATCAACCTGAAGCAGACGATGGCGATGGGCTGCTGGAGCGAGCAGGAGCAGGTGGGCGAGCAGGGCCACTGGCAGGCGAAGAAACTCAACGCCGATGCCTCCGAGTGGGAAGTGCTGCTCGACGGTGAAAAAGTGGGTGAGGTGAAGTGGGGCCTGGTGGGCGAGCACAACATGCACAACGGCCTGATGGCTATTGCTGCGGCGCGTCACGTGGGCGTTCTGCCTGCGGATGCAGCCAATGCGCTGGGCTCGTTCATTAACGCCCGTCGCCGTCTGGAACTGCGCGGCGAAGCGAATGGCGTGACGGTGTATGACGATTTCGCGCATCACCCAACCGCCATTCTGGCAACGCTTGCAGCGTTACGCGGCAAGGTTGGCGGAACAGCCCGCATCCTGGCGGTGCTGGAACCGCGCTCGAACACCATGAAGATGGGCATCTGCAAAGATGACCTCGCGCCGTCGTTAGGACGTGCCGATGAGGTCTTCCTGCTGCAGCCGCAGCATATTCCTTGGCAGGTGGCCGAAGTGGCCGATGCCTGCATTCAGCCCGCGCACTGGAGCGCGGATGTGGATGCGCTCGCGGATATGGTGGTGAAAGCCGCTCAGCCTGGCGACCACATTCTGGTGATGAGCAACGGCGGTTTTGGTGGGATCCATCAGAAGCTGCTGGACGGTCTGGCGAAGAAAGCGGACGTGGCCGCGGAGTAAAAAAAAGCCCGGTGGCGCTTGCGCTTACCGGGCCTACGTTCTTTCCTCCCTCGCCCTTCCGGGGAGAGGGGAACGGATTACTCATCGTTCTCAGACAGCTCGCGCAGATACTGGAAAATCAGGCGCGCGGACTTCGGCGGCTTATTCCCTTCTTTCTCTTTCTTCGCGTTGCGGATCAAGGAACGCAGCTGCTGGCGGTCGGCATCCGGCCACAGGTTCAGCACTTCCGGTACGGCATCATCACCCTGCTCAATCAGACGATCGCGGATCTGCTCCAGCTTGTGGAAAAACGCAACCTGCTGGTTGTGGCGGTTTTTCAGCTTGTCCAGCGCCTGGCGGATCGGATCGACGTCGCGCTGACGCAGCATTTTCCCGATAAGCTGAAGCTGGCGACGACGGCCTTCTTTCTTGATTTTCTGTGCCAGTTCAATGGCATCACGCAGATCCTGGTCGAGCGGGATCTTGTCCAGCGCGTTTTTACCCAGTTCTACCATTTCCGCGCCAAGCTGTTTTAACTCTTCGGCGTCACGTTTAATTTCACTTTTACTGACCCAGATGATCTCATCATCTTCGTCTTCGATGTCATCACCGGGAACGTCGTCGAGCCAGTCTTCGGGCTGCTTAGTCATGTCAGGCTCCTTAAAAAAAGAGGCTAATGTTACCAGTTAAGACGCGCACTGAAAAACGGTTCTCTGTTAGACTTCAGTTAACTCTCTCTTACAGTATGGCATTTGCGATGAAAGTAACCTCACAAGTTGAAGCGCAGCGTAAGATTCTTGAAGAAGCCGTCTCCACCGCGCTGATGCTTGCTTCAGAAAAATCAGATGGCGCCGAAGTGGCGGTCAGCAAAACCACCGGCATCAGCGTGAGTACCCGCTATGGTGAAGTGGAGAACGTAGAATTCAACAGCGATGGCGCGCTTGGGATCACGGTGTATCACCAGAATCGCAAAGGCAGCGCGTCATCCACCGATCTCAGCCCGGATGCCATTGCCCGTACGGTGCAGGCGGCGCTGGATATCGCCCGTTATACCTCTCCGGATCCTTACGCAGGCGTGGCGGATAAAGACCTGCTGGCGTTTGACGCGCCGGATCTCGATCTTTTCCACCCGGCGGAGGTTTCCCCGGACGAAGCCATTGAACTGGCCGCGCGCGCCGAACAGGCTTCCCTGCAGGCCGACAAGCGCATCACCAATACCGAAGGCGGCAGCTTCAACAGCCATTACGGGATCAAAGTCTTCGGCAACAGCCACGGCATGCTGCAGGGCTACTGTTCCACCCGTCATTCGCTCTCCAGCTGCGTGATTGCCGAAGAGAACGGCGACATGGAGCGTGACTACGCCTACACCATTGGGCGCGCGCTGGGGGACTTGCAGTCTCCTGAATGGGTGGGTAAAGAGTGTGCCGAACGCACGCTGTCTCGCCTGTCGCCGCGTAAGCTCTCCACCATGAAGGCCCCGGTCATTTTTGCCAACGAAGTGGCGACCGGCCTGTTTGGACATCTGGTGGGCGCTATCGCGGGGGGCTCCGTTTACCGTAAATCGACCTTCCTGCTCGACTCGCTGGGCAAGCAGATCCTGCCGGAATGGCTCACCATCGAAGAGCATCCGCACCTGCTGAAAGGGCTGGCCTCCACGCCGTTCGACAGCGAAGGCGTGCGCACCGAGCGTCGTGACATCGTTAAAGACGGCATTCTGACCCAGTGGCTGCTGACCAACTACTCCGCGCGCAAGCTGGGGCTGAAAAGCACCGGACACGCTGGCGGCATCCACAACTGGCGCATTGCCGGGCAGGGCCTCAACTTTGAGCAGATGCTGAAAGAGATGGGCACCGGTCTGGTGGTGACCGAGCTGATGGGCCAGGGCGTTAGCGGCATCACCGGAGACTACTCGCGCGGCGCGGCGGGCTTCTGGGTGGAAAACGGCGAAATTCAGTATCCGGTGAGCGAAATTACGATTGCCGGCAACCTGAAGGACATGTGGCGCAATATCGTTACGGTCGGTAACGATATTGAAACACGCAGCAATATACAGTGTGGTTCTGTACTTCTGCCGGAAATGAAAATCGCCGGTCAGTAATACCCGTAAAGGCGTTTTAATAATAAAAAAGGAAGTGAGCAATGCGTAAACATCTGTTAGCGATCGTCGCGGCTTCAACGCTGGTTCTTGGCTCTTCTGCGTTTGCTGCCGATCTTGAAGACGACATGGGCATCCTCGGTCAAAATCTGAAGGTGGTGCAGAAAACGGACAATGCGGCTGAAATGAAAGACGCGCTGACCAAAATGCGCGAAGCGGCGCTGGACGCACAAAAAGCGACGCCTCCGAAGCTGGAAAGCAAAGCGGCAGACAGCGCAGAGATGAAAGACTACCGCCACGGCTTTGACGTGCTGGTCGGCCAGATCGACGGCGCGCTGAAGCTGGCTAACGAAGGCAAAGTGAAGGAAGCCCAGGCGGCGGCCGAGCAGTTTGTGACGACCCGTAACACGTATCACAAGAAATACCGTTAACCGATCGCGCATCTGACAAACAACCAGCGGGGGCCAGTGGCCCCCGTTTTTTTTGCGCGGTAATAAGTAAACCCTATCGCCATCACATTTTTGCGTCACCACGCCTGAACGTTTCGTTTCCCCGGCGCGCGTTTTGCCGCTGGAATACGTGATATTCATCACGCAAATACCGTGATTAATTCAGATTCACCGCATTTATGTGGCACAGATCACTGCTGCGGCTCGCCTTTCCACTTCGAAGTGGAAAACAACTCGCTACAAACAATTCCCCCCCAACGTTAGTTTTATTCCAGAGCCATTAACGGGGTAAGACCAGTGATTAACGGAGCGGTAATGAACGACGTTGGGGAACAGGCGGAGCAAACAGAACAGCTCGCGAACACCATGCTGCAGCAGGTTTATGCCCTGCTGGCCCGGAACAACATCATCCCCAATGCGGTACAGGAGCAGATGCTCACCTCCCACGTGCGCGCAATGGCGCACCGGTCCGTGACCGGCGAGCCGCTGCCGGAGGTTGAAGCAGAGCTGTTTGACGAAATTTCACCGGATTCAATGCGGCTCGCCCGTGAAGTGGTCGCGCAGTTTGGCAATCTTCCTGATGAAGAAGCCTGGCTGCTCTCCGTTCACTTTGAAGTCGCGAAAGACAACCTTTAAGGAGCAACACATGGAACAGATTACAGTCGTGATTGGCGATCGCCTGGGTAAAGGTCAGAAAGTGGCTGCCGGTGTGGAAAAAGCAGGTGGACGCGCGGTGGTTGTGCCGGGCATGGCTGCTGACATGAAGCTCGGCGACGTGATGAAAGCGGAAAACGCCACCTTCGGCATCTCTTTCTGCGGCAGCGGCGGCGCGGGCGCTATCACCGCCCAGACCAAATATGGCTACAAAGCGAAATACGGCATGCGTTCCGTGGAAGAGGGCGTGACCGCCATCAACGAAGGCTGCAACGTGCTGGGCTTCGGCTTTATGGATAAAGAAGAGCTGGGCGAGCGTCTGGTGCAGGCGTGGCAGAAGAAATACGGCGCATAAGCATGAAAGAACATTTCACAACCACGGTGAGAGTGAAGGGAAAAGGCGACGCCAAAGCGCGCGCCTTTGCCGACGCGCTCAACCACGTTCAGGCCGCGGTGATGAAAGCCTCACCGCATATCTTACTGCGTATTGAGCCACAGGATGTGCAGGTCGTTCAGGCGCAAGAAGCGGTGCGAAAAGAAGCGTTTCTGTTCTTCTTTCTGCGCCGGGAAAGACGCACCTACAGCGTGGAGCTGGATGTGACCGTCAACGTGACCGCTATCAATCTTGACCAGGTGGATTTCGTCACGCAACGCTGATTATTCATAAAAGGGCAGACTGATGTTCTTAATTATATTAATAAAATCGCTCATCATTGGCGGCCTGGTTGGCGTCGGTGTCGGAGCCGGGGCTGCACGCATGTTTCATGCGCCTACCACTCAGGGTATGGGCGCGTTTCGTACGTTGGGGGAACTGAACTCCTGTGAAGGGGATCCGGCGTCCCACTTCTCCTTTGGGTTAGGTTTCTTCTTTAACGCCTGGGCCTCTTCCGTGGCCGCAGGTGCCTTCACACAGGACGTTGACCACCGCATCATCCCGAACTGGGGTGCTGCTGCACTGATGATCAAAAACCGTAACGTCGGCGAAACGCTGCACGACCCGCGCAAAATGGCGATTGCCTGCGGGGTGATTGGCATGCTCGTCGTCACCTTCCTGAACCTGACCGCCTCCTCCGTTCCGGCAGCGCTTCAGGTCACCGCGGTGAAGGTGCTGGTACCGGCAGCAAACCTGCTGGTCAACACCGTGATGCCGGTAATCTTCTGGCTGGCGGCCATCGACGCGGGTAAAAAATCGGGCTTCTGGGCCACCATCTTTGGCGGTGCGGCGCAGCTGATCATGGGGAACGCCGTACCGGGCCTGGTGCTGGGGATCCTGATCGGTAAAGGCGTCGAAGAGAGCGGCTGGAACCACGTCACCAAAGTGATGATGGCGGCGATCGTCCTGCTCTTCGTGCTGAGCGGCTTCTTCCGCGGCTTCGACATGAAGATGATCGAATCCTTCCATCTGACCGTGCCGAACTGGCTCGACATGATCCACAACTCGCTCAGCGGTAAATAACAGGAGCCTCTAAATGGAACAGAATAAAGGTTTTTGGTATGCCGACTGGTCGTTCCCGATCTTCGTTGGCCTGCTCTCATCCGGCGTTTTCGCCGGGACGCACATGTACTACCTCTACGGCATCGGCGCGTTTAACGAAGTGGCCTTCGTGGCGATGCTGAAAGCGGGGATCGATACCGGCGTTTACGGCGCGGTGGCGGCGTTCGGCGCAAGCTTCCTGTTCGCCCGTATTATCGAAGGGTCGCTGGTGGGTATTCTCGACATCGGCGGCGCGATCCAGACCGGCGTGGGCCTCGGCGTTCCGGCGCTGCTGCTGGGCGCGGGCATCATGTTCCCGGTGACCAACTTTATTGCCGCGCTGATTACCGGCCTGGTGATTGGCCTGGCGATTGGCTACGTCATCATCCTGGCGCGTAAGTTCACTATCAACCAGAGCAACTCCACCTACGGTGCAGACGTGATGATGGGCGCGGGTAACGCCTCCGGCCGCTTCCTCGGGCCGTTGATTATCCTCAGCGCCATGACCGCCTCCATTCCTATCGGCGTCGGTTCCCTGCTGGGTGCGCTGGTGTTCTACATCTGGCAGAAGCCGATCACCGGTGGCGCCATTCTCGGGGCAATGCTGTTGGGCTGGCTGTTCCCGGTCGCCCTTTAATACCCGCGGGCGCTCAGGCGCCCGCCTTATCAGGAGATCCTCATGTTTGATTTACTCCTGCGCCGTGCGCGCCTTGCCGACGATACCCTGACCGATATCGCCATTCAGGACGGGAAGATCGCGGCGCTGGGCGACATTGACGCCCCCGCGCATAAAACGGTTGAGCTGAACGGCGACGTGTTCGTCAGCGCAGGCTGGATTGACTCCCACGTTCACTGCTACCCGAACTCCCCGATTTACCACGACGAGCCGGACAGCGTGGGCATTGCCACCGGCGTTACCTCCGTGGTGGACGCGGGCAGTACCGGTGCCGACGACGTGGACGATTTCTATGAAATCACCCGCAGGGCCTCCACCGAGGTGTTTGCCCTGCTGAACATCTCCCGCGTGGGGCTGATTGCCCAGAACGAGCTGGCCAACATGGCGAATATCGACGCCGACGCGGTGAAGCAGGCGGTAAAGCGCCACCCTGATTTTATCGTCGGCCTGAAGGCGCGCATGAGCAGCAGCGTGGTCGGTGAAAACGGCATTACGCCGCTGGAGTGCGCCAAAGCCATTCAGAAAGAGAACGGCGACCTGCCGCTGATGGTGCACATCGGCAACAACCCGCCGAACCTCGACGAAATTGCCGAGCTGCTGAGCTCCGGCGACATCATCACCCACTGCTATAACGGCAAACCCAACCGCATTCTGACGCCCTCCGGTGAGCTGCGCGCCTCCATCACCTCCGCCCTGAAGCGCGGCGTGCGTCTGGACGTCGGCCACGGTACGGCGAGCTTCAGCTTTGAGGTGGCGAAACGCGCCATCGCGATGGGCATTCTGCCGCACACCATCAGCTCGGATATCTACTGCCGCAACCGAATTAACGGCCCGGTGGGCTCGCTGGCAAGCGTGATGTCGAAATTCCTCGCCATCGGCATGTCTTTGCCGCAGGTGATTGACTGCGTGACCGCCAACGCCGCCGACGGCCTGCGCCTTGCGCGCAAGGGCCGCATCCAGCCGGGTCTCGACGCGGATTTAACGCTGTTCACGATTAAACGCCAGCCGACGGTGCTGACGGATGCAGAAAACGACAGCCTGCAGGCTGAACACATTCTGGTGCCGCTTGCCGCGATCCGCGCGGGCAAGGGCTACATGACCGAACAAGGGAGCACGGAACATGCCTTCGATTTATGAGAAGTACAACTTAAAGCAGGTGATCAACACCTCTGGCCGCATGACGGCGCTCGGCGTCTCCACGCCGCGCCCGGAAGTGGTGCAGGCGGCGATGGACGGCATGAATCACTATTTCGAGATGAAGGATCTGGTCAACAAAACCGGGGAATATATCGCGAAGCTGCTGGATGTTGAAAGCGCGACGGTGGTCTCCTGCGCGTCGGCGGGCATTGCCCAGTCCGTGGCGGCGGTGCTGGTCAAAGACAGCGACTGGCTGCTGGAAAACCTGCACGTGACCCCGATTGAAAACAACGAGATCGTCCTGCCGAAAGGCCACAACGTGAATTTTGGCGCGCCGGTGGGCACCATGGTGGCTCTGGGCGGCGGCAAGCTGGTGGAAGCGGGCTACGCCAACGAATGCTCCGCCGATCAGCTGGCGGCGGCGATCGGCCCGCGCACCGCGGCGATCCTCTACATCAAATCTCACCACTGCGTGCAGAAAAGCATGCTCAGCGTCGAGCAGGCGGCGGTGGTGGCGCGCAAGCACGATCTCCCGCTGATCGTTGATGCGGCGGCGGAAGAAGATTTGCACGCGTATTACCGGTCCGGTGCCGATCTGGTGATCTACAGCGGCGCGAAGGCGATTGAAGGGCCAACCAGCGGGCTGGTGATCGGCAAAACCCAGTACGTTGAGTGGGTGAAGCGCCAGACGGCGGGCATTGGCCGCGCGATGAAGGTGGGTAAAGAGGGGATACTCGGCCTGACCTGCGCCATCGAACACTACCTGACGGCGACCAAAGAGAGCGGGGCCGAGATGGTGGCGAAGATGACGCCGTTTATCGAGGCGCTCAACACCCTGAACGGCGTGACCGCGCGCGTGGTCTGGGACAGCGCCGGACGCGATATTGCCCGCACCGAGATTAAGTTCGACGAAGCCGCAACGGGCGTCGGCACGGGCGATCTGGTGGCGAAGCTCAAGCAGGGCGAATACGCCATTTACTTCCGTGGCTACAAGGCCAACGAAGGGATTATCGAGGCGGACGTGCGCAGCGTGAATGCTGACCAGCTGAACATCGTGTACCGCCGCATTAGCGAAGTATTAGGACAGGAGAAAAAAGCATGAAACTGACCCCCAACTTTTACCGTGACCGCGTCTGCCTGAACGTGCTGGCAGGATCGAAAGCCAACGCCAGCGCCATTTACGAGGCGGCGGAAGGTCACGTGCTGGTGGGCGTGCTCTCCAAAAATTACCCGGACGTGGCGAGCGCCGTTGCCGATATGCGTGAATATGCCGCGCTGATTGATAACGCGCTCTCCGTCGGCCTGGGTGCGGGCGACCCGAACCAGTCAGCGATGGTGAGTGAAATCTCCCGCCAGGTGCAGCCGCAGCACGTCAACCAGGTCTTCACCGGCGTGGCCACCAGCCGCGCGCTGCTGGGGCAGAATGAGTCGGTGGTCAACGGTCTGGTCTCTCCGACCGGCACCGTGGGGATGGTCAAAATCTCCACCGGACCGCTGAGCAGCGCAGCGCCGGACGGCATTGTTCCGGTTGAAACCGCGATTGCCCTGCTGAAGGATTTTGGCGGCAGCTCCATCAAATACTTCCCGATGGGCGGCCTGAAGTGCCGTGACGAGTACAACGCGGTGGCGGAAGCCTGCGCCCGTCACGACTTCTGGCTCGAGCCGACCGGAGGTATCGATCTGGAAAACTATGAGGAGATCCTGCAGATCGCCCTCGACGCGGGCGTGAGTAAAATCATCCCGCATATCTACAGCTCGATTATTGACAAAGCCAGCGGCGATACGCGCCCGGAAGATGTGCGTACGCTGTTGGCGATGACGAAGAAGCTGGTGAAGTAGAACAAAACCTTACCGCACACACCTGAAGGAGCCACCATGCACACCCGTACCCTGCTTGTTGCTTCACTCTCAATGTTCGCCACCGCCGCTATCGCCCAGCCGCAATATGCCTGGGTGGGCACCTACAACCCCAACGGCGAAGGGCTGTACCGCTTCACCGTTGACCCGCAAAGCGGCGCGCTGGCGAATAAAACGCTGGTGAGCAAACTGCCGAATGCGGCGCAGTTGACTCTTTCACAAGACGGCAAAACGCTGTATCTGGCAAGCGAGGTGGAGCAGGGCGTGGTGCAGGCGCTGCGTGTCGGCGATAACGGTGAGCTGAGCGAGCTGAATCAGGTGGCCTCCGGCGGCGCGGGGCCGGTTTACCTGTCGCTGACGCCGAACGGCCAGCATCTGCTGGTGGCGAATTACGTCAGCGGCTCTATCGCAGTATTGCCCGTTAAAGCAGACGGCAGCCTGGGTGAGGCTACGGACACTCATCAGGATCAAGGCGAACCGGGCGCGGCGAAGCCGGAAGCTGCCGTCGAGGGCAGTTTCGCGATCAGCGATCATAACGTCCCGCATGCGCACATGATCGCCGCCGATCCGAGCGGGAAATACGTATTTTCCACCGATCTGGGGCTGGATCGCATCTATCAGTACCGTTTTGACGGTCGGACAGGGAAGCTGACGCCGAACGATCCGCCGTTTATCAGCGCCTCCTCAAAAGGCGCCGGGCCGCGCCACTTTGTCTTTACGCCGAAGGGCGATGCCCTGTGGCTGATTAACGAAGAGGCGTCTACGCTCACCCATTATACCGTGAGCGCCAACGGTACCCTGAAAGAGGGCAAAACGCTTTCAGCCCTGCCGGAAGGTTACAAAGGCACCAGCTTTGCTGCCGGGCTCGCATTAAGTGCCGACGGTAAACAGCTGTATGTGGCTAACCGTTTGCATAACAGCATTGGGCACTTTACCGTAACAGCGGAGGGCACGCTGACGCATCAGGACGACGTCTGGACGCGCGGCGACTACCCGCGCACCCTGACGCTCGATAAGCAGGGACGCTGGCTGTACGTCATGAACCAGCGCAGCGACAACATCACCCGTTTCCGCGTGGCGCAGGACGGAAAATTGAGCTTCGAGCCGGACTATACCCCGGTCGGCAGCCCATCCCAGATGGTCATTTCACCTTAAGCTGTAGAGGACAACGACGTGCGATTTCCGAACCAACGTTTAGCGCAACTTTTCGATCTGTTGCAAAACGAGACGCTGCCGCAGGACGAGCTGGCGCAGCGGCTGTCGGTCTCCACGCGAACCGTCCGTGCAGATATCACCGCCCTGAACGCGCTGCTGGCAAGCCACGGCGCGCAGTTTATATTGAGCCGGGGCAACGGCTACCAGCTCAAAATTGATGATGCCCAGCGCTACCAGCAGCTGCAGGCATCCCACCCGCGCGCGCTGCGTATTCCCCGGACCGGGCCGGAGCGCGTGCACTATCTGGTGGTGCGTTTTCTGACCTCGGCATTTTCTCTTAAGCTCGAGGATCTGGCGGACGAGTGGTTCGTCAGCCGCGCCACGCTGCAAAGCGACATGGCCGAAGTCCGCGAGTGGTTCCATCGCTATAACCTGACGCTGGAAACGCGTCCGCGCCACGGCATGAAGCTGTTTGGCAGCGAGATGTCGACCCGCGCCTGCCTGACCGATCTGCTCTGGGAGCTGGCGCAGCAGGACAGCCTGAACCCGCTGGTGACCGACGTGGCGCTGAACGCAGGCGTGGCGGAGCAGATGGTGCCCGTGCTGCACGAGGCGCTGACGCGTCACCACATTCGCCTGACCGACGAAGGCGAGCTGTTCCTGCGCCTGTACTGCGCGGTGTCGGTGCGGCGCATCAGCGAGGGCTATCCGCTGCCGGAATTCCACGCAGAAGACGTGGAAGAGAACGTGCGCGAGGCGGCGAAGGATATCGCCGTCACTATTCAGCACCTGGCGGGCAAAGCGCTTTCACCTTCAGAGGAGAGCTGGCTGTGCGTGCACATTGCGGCGCGGCAGATCCAGGAGATCGCGCCCAGCGCGATTAATGCCGATGACGACGAAGCGCTGGTCAACTACATCCTGCGCTACATCAACACCCACTATAACTACAACCTGCTTAGCGACGTGCAGCTGCACGCGGACCTGCTCACGCACATCAAAACCATGATCACCCGCGTGCGGTATCAAATCATGATCCCCAATCCGCTGCTGGATAACATCAAGCAGCACTACCCGATGGCGTGGGATATGACCCTTGCGGCGGTGTCGAGCTGGGGAAAATACACGCCGTATGCGATCAGCGAAAACGAGATCGGCTTCCTGGTGCTGCATATCGGCGTCGGGCTGGAGCGCCATTACAACATCGGCTACCAGCGCCAGCCGCGGGTGCTGCTGGTATGCGACGCCGGGAATGCCATGGTCCGCATGATCGAGGCGGTGCTCCAGCGCAAGTACCCGCAGATTGAGGTGGTCCGCACGCTCACCCTGCGCGAGTACGAGCTGGCGGAAACGATTGGCGAAGACTTTGTGATCGCCACCGCCCGCGTCAGCGAAAAGTCCAAACCGGTGGTGACGATCGCCCCATTCCCGACCGACTATCAGTTAGAGCAGATCGGCAAGCTGGTGCTGGTGGACCGCACCCGCCCGTGGATGCTGGATAAATACTTCGACGCGGCCCATTTCCGCATTCTCGACAAGCCCGTTGACCAGCAGACGCTGTTCCGCGAGCTGTGTGAACAGCTTGAGGCCGAAGGCTTTGTTGGCGCGGAGTTCCTGGATTCGGTTGTTGAGCGTGAAGCCATCGTCAGCACCATGCTCGGCGACGGTATTGCGCTCCCGCACTCCCTCGGCCTTTTAGCGCAGAAAACCGTGGTCTATACCGTGCTCGCCCCGCACGGCGTTCAGTGGGGAGACGAAACCGCGCACGTCATCTTCCTGCTCGCCATCAGCAAAAGCGAGTACGAAGAGGCGATGGCGATTTACGATATCTTCGTCACTTTCCTGCGTGAACGGGCGATGTCGCGGCTCTGTAGCTGCGATGACTTTGCCGGGTTTAAGGCGGTGGCAATGGAGAGTTTGAGTCGGTTTTGAGAGGCGTTATCCAGAATTCGATGTAATGCGAATGTAATGCTAAAATGCATTACACATTCGATTTTACCGGAGGCATAATGGCCACGCTGAACGTCCGTCTGGATGACAAACTCAAAAACGAGGCTTATGCCGTGCTGGAAAAACTCAATATCACCCCAACGGAAGCCGTACGATTACTGTTTCAGTACGTCGCGGAGACGGGACGTATGCCGGTGAAAACGGTCACGATTAGCGACAGTGAAGATGAACTGATACAGACGGTCCGGGAGCGACTGGCGAATCCGCAAAAGGGAATCAAGGTTAGTCTGGATGACTTATGAACTGGCATTTGACCCGAGGGCGTTAAAGGAGTGGAGCAAGCTGGGGCAGACTGTAAAAGACCAGTTTAAGAAGAAACTTGCGGACGTGCTGGTGAGCCCCAGGGTCGAATCGGCCCGCCTGCATGGTCTGCCGGATTGCTACAAAATAAAACTCAGATCGCAGGGTTATCGTTTGGTCTATCAGGTTCAGGACAAAGTTGTAACGGTATTTGTTATCGCTATCGGTAAGCGAGAGAAATCAGCCGTTTATCATGATGCAAACAAACGGCTTTAGCGGTCATCGTAAATGGTGCACAACCTGGTTGCTGCTGCCGCGCCAGATCAGCGCCGGGTCTTTTAAATCCGGCACGAATTTGCCGTCGACCAGGACGTTGATCAGATCCACCACTTCCATTTGCTTCGCGTTCAGCTCATCCAGCCTGTATCCCGTCCAGACCCAGATATCTTTTCCCGTACACTCTGCCCGAATGCGCTTCACCAGCTTCAGGATCTCCGGTACGTTTTGCGGGTGCAGTGGGTCGCCGCCGGAAAGGGAGATCCCCTGACGGTGAATGCGCGTGTCGTTGAGGTCGTTGACGATCCGGTCTTCCATTTCGGCGGTGAACGGCATGCCGGAATTTAAGCGCCAGGTGCTTTTGTTATAGCAGCCGGGGCATTCGTGGACGCAGCCTGAGACGAACAGGGTACAGCGGGTGCCGGGGCCGTTGACGATGTCGACGGGGTAGTACTGGTGATAATTCATAGCGTTAACCTGATGCCCTCACCCCGGCCCTCTCCCACGGGGAGAGGGAGAAAACCGGAGTCAGGCTTAGCAATGTGCTCGATCGGTTCCCTCTCCCTTGAGGGAGAGGGGTAGGGTGAGGGGGAGAACCCTGCGCAGAACTTACCCGATCTGCCCATTCCCCAAATGCTTCACGCGACGCTTCACCTCTTCCTGCTTGCCGGCGTTAAACGGACGCGCGTCCGGGCTGCCGAGATAGCCGCACACGCGACGGGTCACGGAGACGCGGGCCGCATCGTGGTTGCCGCATTTCGGGCAGGTAAAGCCTTTGCTCGTACACTCAAACTCACCGGTAAAGCCGCACTCGTAGCACTCGTCGATTGGCGTGTTGGTCCCGTAATACGGCACGTGCTGATAGCTGTAATCCCACACGTCTTCCAGCGCCTTCAGGTTGTGCTGAATGTTCGGGTACTCGCCGTAGCAGATGAAGCCGCCGCTGGCGATCGGTGGATACGCTGCTTCAAAGTCGATCTTGTCGTACGGGTTCACCTTTTTCTCCACGTCGAGGTGGAAGCTGTTGGTGTAATACCCTTTGTCGGTTACGCCTTCCACAATCCCGAACTCGGCGGTGTCCAGACGGCAGAAGCGGTCGCACAGGTTCTCGCTCGGCGTGCTGTAGAGGCTAAAGCCGTAGCCGGTCTCCTCTTTCCACTGGTCAACCGCGTCGCGCAGGCGCTGAACAATCGCGATGCCTTTTTCGCGCAGGGCCTCGCTGTCGTACATATGCGTATCGCCAGCCAATGCGTTAATGGTTTCGTGAATACCGATATAGCCCAGCGAAATGGACGCGCGACCGTTTTTGAAGATCTCAGACACGTCATCGTCCGCCTTCAGGCGCACGCCGCAGGCCCCTTCCATATAGAGGATTGGCGCCACGCGGGCTTTGACTCCTTCAAGGCGTGCAATGCGGGTCATCAGCGCCTTACGCGCCAGCTGCAGGCGCTCGTCCAGCAGCGTCCAGAATTCCGCTTCATTGCCTTTCGCCTCCAGCGCGATGCGCGGCAGGTTCAGGCTGATGACGCCCAGGTTGTTGCGCCCGTCGTGGATCTGCTCGCCGTTTTCATCTTCGTACACGCCGAGGAAGCTGCGGCAGCCCATTGGCGTTTTAAACGAACCGGTGACTTTGACGACCTGATCGTAGTTCAGGATGTCCGGGTACATGCGCTTGCTCGCGCACTCCAGCGCCAGCTGTTTGATGTCGTAGTTCGGATCGCCAAACTTGTGGTTCAGGCCGTCGCGGATAGCGAATACCAGTTTCGGGAACACCGCCGTTTTGCGGTTCTTGCCGAGGCCGGAAATGCGGTTGCGCAGGATGGACTGCTGGATCAGGCGTGATTCCCAACTGGTGCCCAGACCAAACCCGAAGGTCACAAACGGCGTCTGGCCGTTGGCGGTGTGCAGCGTGTTCACCTCATACTCCAGCGACTGGAAGGCGTCGTAGCACTCTTTCTCGGTGCGGGAGTGTGCGTAGCCGTCGGCGTCCGGGATCTGCCACTCTTCGGCCGTTTTACGATGCTTGTTGAAGCTTGCCGTCACGAACGGGGCCAGCACTTCATCAATGCGATTAATCGTGGTGCCGCCATAAATATGGCTGGCGACCTGGGCGATAATCTGCGCGGTGACGGCGGTGGCCGTAGAGATCGACTTAGGCGGTTCAATCTCGGCGTTACCCATTTTAAAACCGTGGGTCAGCATGCCCTTCAGGTCGATCAGCATGCAGTTGAACATCGGGAAGAACGGCGAATAGTCGAGATCGTGGTAGTGAATTTCACCGCGCTCGTGCGCCGAGACCACGTCGCGCGGCAGCAGATGCTGACGGGCATAGTGTTTGGCGACGATACCGGCCAGCAGGTCGCGCTGGGTCGGGATCACTTTACTGTCTTTGTTAGCGTTTTCATTGAGCAGGGCGGAGTTGGTCTGCTCCACCAGGCCACGGATCTCCTGGTTCAGACGACCGCGCTTCTCACGCTGCACGTCACGATCGTGACGGTACTCAATGTAGGCGCGCGCCAGCTGCTTGTAAGGCCCCGCCATCAGCTGGTTCTCAACCGCGGTCTGGATCTCACTGATATCGACCTGGCTGCGTTCGTTCATCTGGCTGCTAACGACTTCTGCGACGGTGGCGCAGTAATCTGCGTCATCGACTCCCGCTGCTTTAGCTGCACGCAGAATGGCTTCCTGGATGCGCTCTGATTTAAACGGCACTTTACAGCCATCACGTTTCATCACATGCGGTGTCATGATCACTCCATTTTTTGAAAACAGGTTATCCACAGAGGTGGAGAAGTAATAACCGGGCATATTCCCCGCCGGGCCAAAGACTTCCCGCGTTCCCAGCTTGTGTTATCCACAATTCCGGCCAGCGTAAGCGCCGTCTTGTTGTTGGAATAGTAGACGATAAATACAAGATGTTGGGTCGGCGTGCATTTTAAGTGCTACATATAGTGATTTGCATCAAACATGTTTGCGATTTATTTGATGCAGAACAAAGTAAAAAGACGAGAGTACAAACGACGGGCGCTTCAGCGATTGTAAAGGCGCGAGAGAAAAATCTGATTATTTACTCAACAAAAACAGTAAAGTAAGCCGGGTGCTGAGCCGCACCCGGCAGAGAGAGTTACTGCTGCAACCACCAGACCGCTTCAAACGGACGGAGCAACGTAATTTGCGGTGCCGGATAGTTACTCATTAGCACCTGCGACTTAGCGCTGAGGGCGTCTGCCTGCCATTCCTGAGGCGTATTACTCAGGTTCGCCGCCACCATCAGCGTCTGCCCCTGCCACTGACGACGGTAGCACCAAAGAGAAGGATGTTCCGGCAGGAGATCCTCATAATCCCCCCACGTCAGCACCGGCAGAGTTTTGCGCAGGCTAATCAGCGACTGGTAGGTATAGAACACCGAATCCGGGTCGTCCAGCGCCGCGCGGGCGTTCACCGTCTCGTAGTTATCGCAGACGCCAATCCACGGCTCGCCCTCGGTAAAGCCCGCATTGTGCGACGCGTCCCACTGCATTGGGGTGCGGCCATTATCGCGGGACTTACTCGCCAGAATCGTCAGCAATTCATCCGGTTCGCGGCCGTTGGCGCGCAGTTCGGCGAACATGTTCAGGCTCTCCACGTCGCGGTAATCGGTGATGCGGCTGAAGTGCGGGTTGGTCATCCCCAGCTCTTCGCCCTGATAGATATACGGCGTGCCCTGCATGCCGTGCAGCACCATGCCGAGCATCTTTGCGGCCTGAACGCGGTATTCTCCTTCGTCACCGAAGCGCGACACGATGCGCGGCTGGTCGTGGTTACACCAGAACAGCGCGTTCCAGGCTTTGTTGTGCATCCCCTGCTGCCAGTGGCGGAAGAGGGTTTTTAGCGCCACGAAGTCCGGCTTCGCCTTCGTCCACTTTACGCCGCCGGGGTAGTCCACCTTCAGGTGGTGGAAGTTAAAGGTCATCGACAGCTCGCTTCCGTCGAGCGACGCGTACTGCTGGCAGTTCTCCAGCGAGGTCGAGGACATCTCGCCCACCGTCATCAGGTTGCGCGGGGTAAAGACGTCGCGGCTCATCTCCTGCAGATATTCGTGAACGCGCGGCCCGTCTGTGTAATAGCGGCGACCGTCTCCGGTGTTGTCGTCCGGGAAATCCTGAACTTTCGAAATCAGGTTAATCACGTCGAGACGCAAGCCGTCCACGCCGCGATCGGCCCAGAACTCGCACACTTTTTTCAGCTCGGCGCGCACTTCAGGGTTTTCCCAGTTGAGGTCAGCCTGCTCCGGGGCGAACAGGTGCAGGTAATACTGCTCGCTCTCGGCGTGCCAGCGCCAGGCGTTACCGCCGAACTTGGAGCGCCAGTTGTTGGGAAGCTGCTCCGGCGTACCGTCGCGCCAGATGTAGAACTGGCGGTACGGGCTCTCTTTGTTCAGCGACTCGCGGAACCAGGCGTGCTGCGTGGAGGTGTGGTTAAACACCATGTCCAGCACGATGCGGATGCCGCGCTCGTGGGCCCTAGAAACCAGCTCGTCGAAATCATCCAGCGTGCCGTACGCCGGGTCGATGGCGGTGTAATTCGCCACGTCGTAGCCGTTATCCACCTGCGGTGAGATATAAAACGGCGTCAGCCAGATGGCGTCGATGCCGAGGGTTTTCAGGTAGTCCAGACGCTGCGTCACGCCGCGCAGATCGCCGGTGCCGCTGCCGGTGGTATCCTGGAAACTCTTTGGGTAAATCTGATAGATGACGCCGTTTTGCCACCAGTGAGGAAGGGTATTCATAATGCGTTCCTGCAAATGCGAAGGGGCGCAACTGCGCCCCGAAAGAAGAAGTTAAACAATCTGCAGCGAGCCCTGACGGAACTTACGCTGGTAAACCACGGTGGTGAGCGCCATTGGGACGATGATTGCGATGGCCATCGCCAGGGCAAACACCTGCCAGTAAGCCGGCTGGATGGAGAGAATGCCCGGCAGGCCGCCGACGCCAATCCCGTTCGCCATCACGCCGTTCAGACCACACACCAGGCCCGCCAGACCGGAACCGATCATCGCGCAGAGCATCGGGAAACGGTATTTCAGGTTGATACCGTACATCGCCGGTTCGGTGACGCCGAGGTAGGCAGAGATGGCCGCCGGAACGGAGATCTCACGCTCGTTGTGCTTGCGGCTAACGATGATGATGCCGGTCACCGCCGACGCCTGCGCAATGTTAGACAGGGCGATAATCGGCCAGACCGGCGTGCCGCCAAGGCTCTGGATCATCTGCATATCAATGGCCAGCGTGGTCTGATGCACGCCGGTGATCACCAGCGGGGCGTACAGGAAGCCAAACAGCGCGGCACCGATTGGGGCGAAGCTGCCGGTCATCAGGTGACGCACCGCGAAGGCTACGCCGTCGCCAATCATGCGGCCAAACGGACCGATAAAGGCATGCGCCAGGAAGACAGCCAGAATCAGCGAGCAGACCGGCACCACCACCAGATAGAGGTAATCCGGCACGATGCGCTTCAGTCGCGTTTCAATAACGCCCAGCGCCAGCCCCGCCAGCAGGGCCGGAATGACCTGCGCCTGATAGCCCACTTTGGCGATGGTAAACAGGCCGAAGTTCCACACCTCAGGCACTTGCTGACCAAGTAAGTAAGCGTTCATTAACTGTGGAGAGACCAGCGTGACGCCCAGCACGATACCGAGGATCGGCGTGCCGCCCATCTTGCGCACCGCGGACCAGCAAATCCCGACCGGCAGATAGAAGAAGATCGCCTCGCCAATCAGCCACAGGAAATCGTAAACGGTTTTCAGCGCCGGATACATCTGCGCCAGGGTTTTGCCGTCGCTCATCGGCACATCGCCGATGACGTTACGGAAGCCTAAGATTAAGCCCCCGCTGATCAGCGCGGGCAGCAATGGGAAGAAAATTTCCGCGAAGTGGGAAATCAGCTGCTCGTGCCACTTCATATTCTGGCGCGCGGCCTTCTTCGCCTGCTCTTTATCGGCGGAGGAGTGCCCGGTTGTCGCCAGCAGAGCCTGATAGTAATCGCCCACTTCGGTACCAATAACGACCTGGAACTGCCCGGCGTTGGTGAAGCAGCCTTTGACCATGGAAAGTTCTTCAATGGCCTTCGGGTTAGCTTTGGCCGGATCGTTCAGCACGAAGCGCAGGCGGGTAATGCAATGGCTGACGGTAGCGATGTTTTCGCGTCCGCCGACCAGGACGATCAGCCGATCGATATCTGCTTGTTTGACTTTACTCATCATGAAACCTCATGACAGATGGTGAGGGGTGTAATGACCTGAGCGCAAGCCTACTCCTTCAGCGTGACGGCGAAAATGGGAACGTTCCCGAAATCAGGCGAAGATCACAATAATCTGTTTTAGAGGGGTTACGAAAGGTGAGCGGGAATGACGATCTGACGGGGCTCTGAACGCCCGTTTATCTGCTCGATCAGCTGCGCGGCGGCCTGTCTGCCGGACTCGGCGTAGCCCGGATCGACGGTGATGATCTCCGGGTGCAGGAACTTCATCAGCGGCGTGCTGCCGACGCTCGCCACCTGCAGGTTATCGATGCGCTGCTCCTGAAGATATTTGCTGGCACCCAGCGCCAGGGTATCCGTGGCGCACACCAGCGCCGTGGTCTGCGGCGTCAGTACGCTGGCGACCTGCTCGTAGCCCTGCTTCATGCCCAGCCCCGGCAGGGAGGCCACGGCGGAGAGATTGTGCTGTTTGCAAAAGGCCAGATAGGCCTCATGACGACGCTTGCCGGTGGTGACGTCCGCATGCGGCACGCCCAGATAGCTGATGTGGCGATGGCCTTGCTCGTACAGACGCTGCATCAGGGTCACGATTGCCCCTTCATCGTCGTAGCAGACGGAGGCAAACCCGTGTGCATCGCGTGCCAGCAGAACCAGCGAAGGCTGCCAGGGTTTCAGCATCTCGTCCTTAATGCCGGTAAAACCGAACAGCACCACGCCATCAATGTTGCGCCGCTGGAGCATACCCAGATGCTCTTCAACCAGCTGCACAGAGAACTGGCTCTCCATCATGATCGGATCATACCCCTGCTCGTAGAAGGCGGGCAGCATGGTCTGCACGGCGAGGTTTTCAGACAGAGAGTCCAGACGCGAGACAATGATGGCGACGACTTTGTCACTCTGCCCGCGCATGGCGCGCGCGGAGCGGGAAGGGGAAAAACCGTGCTGATTCATGACCGCCTCAACGCGCTCGCGGGTGCGTTCGCTGACGCCGCTTTCGTTGTTCAGCACGCGTGAGACGGTCGATTTCCCCACGCCGCTTAAACGCGCGATGTCTTTAATCGTAAGGCGGTTCTGCATGCTGTATTCCCTGTAACAACGACGATGTAGTGAATTGAGCCTAATGCTATAGCGCGATTTCGCTATGGGCAAAGTCTGGTTTACGTTCGGTTTATTTGCAGGGGGGTATAATACCGCCCGAATCGTCATATAGGGTACGCTTAAATCCTTATACTGCGCGGCGACACCCTGTTTTTTTACTTACCGGAGGCTTCATGGATCCCGATCCCACACCTCTCCTGAACGGGAGAATGCGTTCTTTCCGGTAAGCCAGCTTTTGCTGTCTCACCGGCGTGAGGCAGCAACGTCTTAAACGTTCCTGCTTGAAAAATTGAGTGCCTCTCAGGTACGGCTTTGCCACGCCTGAAGGAATTGCTGCGTCTGCCCTGGCGGATGCGGAGGAATGACTATGTTTAAAAATATCACCCGGCAGCTGCAGGCCCTGCTGAGCCGCCACCTGCCACACCGTCTTGTTCAGCGCGACCCGCTGCCCAATGCCAAAAACATGGCGGGGGCGGCGATCCCCGCGTCCCTGACCGAACGCTGCCTGAACGTGGCGGCGATGGATGAAAACGAAGTCTGGCGCGCGTTCGGCGGACACCCGGAAGGGCTAAACGCTACCGAAGTGGAAAAAATCCGCGCCGTGCACGGCGATAACCAGATCCCGGCGCAAAAGCCGTCTCCGTGGTGGGTGCACCTGTGGCTCTGCTACCGCAACCCGTTCAACCTGCTGCTGACCGTGCTCGGCCTCATCTCTTATGCGACGGAAGACCTGTTTGCCGCAGGCGTCATTGCCCTGATGGTCGGTATCTCCACGCTGCTGAACTTCATTCAGGAAGCCCGCTCCACCAAAGCGGCGGACGCCCTGAAGGCGATGGTCAGCAACACCGCGACCGTCTCCCGCGTGATTAACGATCTCGGCGAAAACGCCTGGGTGGAGCTGCCTATCGACCAGCTGGTGCCGGGCGATCTGGTGAAGCTGGCCGCGGGGGACATGATCCCGGCGGATTTACGCATCATCCAGGCGCGCGATCTGTTCGTGGCGCAGGCCTCGCTGACCGGGGAATCCCTGCCCGTTGAAAAGGTGGCGCGCAGCCGCGACCCGCAGCAGATGAACCCGCTCGAGTGCGATACCCTGTGCTTTATGGGCACCACGGTGGTCAGCGGCACCGCGCAGGCGATTGTCACCGCCACCGGGGGCAATACCTGGTTTGGTCAGCTTGCCGGGCGCGTCAGCGAGCAGGAGAGCGAGCCAAACGCCTTCCAGAAAGGCATTGGCCGCGTCAGCATGCTGCTGATCCGCTTTATGATGGTGATGACGCCGATCGTGCTGCTGATCAACGGCTACACCAAAGGCGACTGGTGGGAGGCGGCCCTGTTTGCGCTCTCCGTGGCCGTTGGCTTAACGCCTGAAATGCTGCCGATGATCGTCACCTCCACGCTGGCGCGCGGGGCGGTGAAGCTCTCTAAACAGAAAGTGATCGTCAAACACCTCGACGCCATTCAGAACTTTGGCGCGATGGACATCCTCTGCACCGATAAAACCGGCACCCTGACGCAGGACAAAATCGTGCTGGAGAACCACACCGACATCTCCGGCAAAACCAGCGAGCGCGTCCTGCACAGCGCGTGGCTGAACAGCCACTATCAGACCGGGCTGAAAAACCTGCTCGACGTCGCGGTGCTGGAAGGGGTGGACGAGGAATCCGCCCGCACGCTCTCCGGCCGCTGGCAGAAGGTAGATGAGATCCCGTTCGACTTTGAGCGCCGCCGTATGTCGGTGGTGGTGAGCGAGCAGACGGACGTGCACCAGCTGATCTGCAAAGGGGCGCTGCAGGAGATCCTCAACGTGTCGACGCAGGTTCGCTATAACGGCGACATCGTGCCGCTGGACGACACCATGCTGCGCCGCATCAAGCGCGTCACCGACAACCTGAACCGTCAGGGGCTGCGCGTCGTGGCGGTTGCAAGCAAGTTCCTGCCCGCGCGCGAGGGTGACTATCAGCGTATCGACGAATCCGATCTGATCCTCGAGGGTTACATCGCCTTCCTCGATCCGCCGAAAGAGACCACCGCACCGGCGCTGAAGGCGCTGAAGGCGAGCGGTATTACCGTGAAAATCCTTACCGGCGACAGCGAGCTGGTGGCGGCGAAAGTGTGCCATGAAGTGGGGCTGGACGCGGGCGACGTGGTGGTGGGGAGCGATATTGAACATCTCTCTGATGACGAGCTGGCGAAGCTTGCCCAGCGTACCACGCTGTTTGCCCGCCTGACGCCGATGCACAAAGAGCGCATCGTCACCCTGCTTAAGCGCGAAGGGCACGTGGTGGGCTTTATGGGCGACGGCATCAACGACGCGCCCGCGCTGCGTGCGGCGGACATCGGTATCTCCGTCGATGGCGCGGTGGATATCGCCCGCGAGGCGGCGGATATCATTCTGCTGGAAAAGAGCCTGATGGTGCTGGAGGAGGGCGTGATCGAAGGGCGCCGCACCTTCGCCAACATGCTCAAGTACATCAAAATGACCGCCAGCTCCAACTTCGGTAACGTCTTCAGCGTGCTGGTGGCGAGCGCGTTTCTGCCGTTCCTGCCGATGCTGCCGCTGCACCTGCTGATCCAGAACCTGATGTACGACGTGTCTCAGGTGGCGATCCCGTTTGATAACGTAGACGACGAGCAGATCCAGAAGCCGCAGCACTGGAACCCGGCGGATTTAGGGCGCTTTATGCTGTTCTTTGGCCCGATCAGCTCCATCTTCGATATCCTGACCTTCTGCCTGATGTGGTTTGTGTTCCACGCCAACACCCCGGAACACCAGACGCTGTTCCAGTCCGGCTGGTTCGTGGTAGGTCTGCTGTCGCAGACGCTGATTGTGCATATGATCCGCACCCGCCGCATTCCGTTCATCCAGAGCCGCGCCGCGTGGCCGCTGATTGTGATGACGGGGATTGTGATGGCGCTCGGCATCGCGCTGCCGTTCTCGCCGCTGGCGAGCTACCTGCAGCTGCAGGCGCTGCCGCTGAGCTACTTCCCGTGGCTGGTGGCAATCCTTGCGGGCTATATGGTGCTGACGCAGATGGTGAAAGGATTCTATGCGCGTCGGTATGGGTGGCAGTAACGGTGGCAGTAACGGCAGCACCGCCGGGCAGCTAGCTTTCCTCCCAAATTCAACAACCTGTGATCTCCGTCGGCGCATTCGCTTGACGACAAATTGAGCGCATGTTAACAGAATGTTTTGCCTTTATTTGGCCCGTCAGATAAGGAACATTCATGTTACGGTACAGTCTCTTAACCGCCGGGCTGATGCTCGGCGCCTCTGCGTTTGCCGCCCCGGCAGGCGATCTCCCCCTGATGCCCTGGCCTGCGAAGGTCGAACGCCCGACGACCCAGGGCGCGCTGGTGCTCAGCAACAACGTATCCATTAGCGTCAGCGGGGACGATCTCGGTGACGCCGTCAACCGCCTGCGCCAGCGCATTGCCCTGCAAACCGGCTGGACGCTGCAGCCGCAGGCTGAAAAGCCAGACAAACCGACTATCCGCATTGCCATCGCTAAAAAGGTAAAACCGCAGCCGCTGCCGGACAGCGATGAAAGCTATAGGCTCACGGTAGACGCCAACGGCGTCGATATCTCCGCCAACACTCGCTTCGGCGCGCTGCGCGCCATGGAAACGCTGCTCCAGCTGATGCAGAACGGCGCGGAAAACACCTCGCTGCCGTGGGTCACCATTGAAGATTCGCCGCGCTTCCCGTGGCGCGGGCTGCTGCTCGACTCGGCGCGTCACTTTATCCCGCTGTCGGATATCAAACGTCAGATCGACGGCATGGCCGCGGCGAAGCTCAACGTCCTGCACTGGCACTTAACCGACGACCAGGGCTGGCGCTTCAGCTCGAAGCGCTACCCTAAGCTGACGCAGCTTGCCAGCGACGGGCTGTTCTACACGCCTGAACAGATGCGTGAGGTGGTGCGCTACGCCACCGAACGCGGTATCCGCGTGGTGCCGGAGATCGACATGCCGGGCCACGCCTCGGCGATTGCCGTAGCCTATCCGGAGCTGATGAGCGCCCCGGGGCCGTACGCCATGGAGCGCCACTGGGGCGTGCTGAAGCCGGTGCTGGATCCCATAAAAGAGGCAACCTACGCCTTTGCTGACGCGATGGTCAGCGAACTGGCGGCGATCTTCCCCGATCCGTATCTGCATATCGGCGGTGACGAGGTGGATGACAGCCAGTGGAAAGCGAACCCGGCCATTCAATAGTTTATGCGTGACAACAGGCTGGCGGACAGCCACGCGCTGCAGGCGTACTTCAACCGTAAACTGGAGACGATCCTTGAGAAGCATCACCGGCAGATGGTCGGCTGGGACGAGATCTACCATCCCGACCTGCCGAAAAGCATTCTGATCCAGTCCTGGCAGGGCCAGGACGCGCTGGGGCAGGTGGCGCAGAACGGCTACAAGGGCATTCTCTCCACCGGTTTCTATCTCGACCAGCCCCAGTCCACCGCCTATCACTACCGCAACGAAATTGTCCCGCAGGGTCTGAACGGCGTGGATGTGATTGCAGACACCGACAGCGTCCAGAGCTGGGCCTTTTCCATGCCGCGCCTGAAGGGCAAGCCGGTGGAGGGGAGCTTCACGCTGGTGAAAGGGGACGCAGGCTGGCGCGGATTTATTGATTTTGCCGGGAAATCGCGCCGCGCGGTGCAGGATATTGAATGGCGTGACGACAACCAGGTGACCTTCACCGTCGACACCTGGATGGGCGAGACGCGCCCGGTGGTCTCCGTCGATAACGACAAGCTCACCGGCTATTTCCTGGTGGGGAATACGCGTTACCCAATCAGCGGCACGCGTCTGGACGCGGTGCCGAAAGGCATTCCGCCGGTCGTGCCGGACGTGGCGAATCAGGCCAACCTGCTCGGCGGTGAAGCCGCGCTATGGGCGGAAAACGTGGTGGCGCCGGTGCTGGATATCCGCCTGTGGCCGCGCACCTTTGCGGTGGCGGAGCGGCTGTGGTCCGCGCAGGACGTCAACGACGTCGATAACATGTACACCCGCCTGCAGGCGATGGACAGCTGGTCGACGGTGTCGGTCGGGCTGCAGCAGCATACCCAGCAGCAGGTGCAGTTCACGCGCCTTGCCGGTAATGCCGACACGCTGCCGCTGCAAATCCTCGCACAGGCGGTAGAGCCTGCGCAGTATTACACCCGCCAGCACCTGAAGTTCCAGGCCGGAAACTACCATCAGTTTGAACCGCTCAACCGCTTTGCCGATGCGCTGAACGCTGAAAGCGCCACCGTGCGCCAGATGCACAAATGGGCGGACCGCCTGGTGAGCGATGCGGAAGACGCGGAAAGCGCCGACGCGCTGCGCCACGTCTTTAACCGCTGGCAGAGCAACACCAGCGACGCGCTGGCGCTAAGTGAAAACAGCTATCAGCTAAAGGCGATGAAGCCGGTGATTCAGGAGGTGGATAAGCTGGCCTCGATTGGCCTGCGGCTGACGGATCTGGTGGCGCGCCAGGGCACGCTGGATGATAAAGAGATAGCCTCGATTCAGAGCGAGCTGGATAACGCGGGGAAGGTTCAGGACGAGGTGGTGATTGCGGCGGTCTATCCGCTGGAGACGCTGCTCAGGGCGACGCGGAATCAGTAGCAAGCAACAAAAAAGGCAGCCTGGGCTGCCTTTTTTTATCGCCAAAGCGAATTAGCGACGTACGGCAATCGCTTCGATTTCAATTTTCACGTCTTTTGGCAGACGGGCCACTTCAACGCAGGAGCGCGCCGGGAAGGTGGCGTTGTGCTCGGTGAAGAACGCTTCGTAAGTGGCGTTAACGGTCGCGAAATCGTTCAGATCTTTCACGAAAACGGTGGTTTTCACGATATCGCCCACTTTCAGACCGGCAGATTCAACGATAGCCTGCACGTTTTCCAGCGACTGACGCGCCTGTGCCGCGACATCTTCCGGCACCGCGCCGGTTTTTGGGTTCACCGGGATCTGCCCGGAAGTGATGATCATGCTACCCAGATCAACGCCCTGAACGTAAGGGCCGATAGCCGCTGGCGCATTTTCCGTCGCGAGTACTTTGCTCATGTTTTCTCCAGAATTACAGCGTTAAGAATGTTCCAGGCCATTATAACAGCCGGGATTTCATTACCAACCTCAATTAGTTGGCCAGCACCACATAATGAGAAAACTCTTTTTCGCAGTATTTGCATTTGAGCGCGATGTCATCGGCGCGTTTTTTCACTGCAAAGCTGGAAGAAACCGGCTCAGCGTGACTGATGCAGTTGCTGTTCGGGCAGACCAGCACGCTTTCGATACGATCCGGCAGGCTCGGGCGGGATTTGCCGACCACTTCATACTCGTCGATGCGGTTGACGGTGGCGTCAGGCGCGTAAAGCGACAGCTGGTTGACCTGCTCGTCGGTCAGGAAGGTATTCTCGATTTTAATCAGGTCCTTGCGGCCCATCTCGCCCGACGGCAGGTTCAGGCCGATGGTGATGCGCTGGTCGGTTTCGGTCAGTTTGAACAGCGTCAGCAGCTTAAAGCCCACCTGCGCAGGGATGTGGTCAATCACGGTGCCACGCTTGATGGCTTCAACCTGGAGTTTGTTATCGTGTGTCATGGTCGTTTCCCCTTACAGTGCCAATTCGCGATTCAGAACCAGTGCCAGTAACGCCTGGCGGGCGAAGATGCCGTTTCCGGCCTGCTGGAAGTACCAGGCGTGCGGCGTTTTGTCCACGTCTGTGGTGATCTCATCGATGCGCGGAAGCGGGTGCAGCACCTTCATGTTGTCGCGCGCGCCCTCAAGGTCGCTGGCGCGCAGCACGAACTGCGCCTTCACGTTGGCGTATTCGGACGGATCCAGACGCTCTTTCTGCACGCGGGTCATGTACAGAATATCCACGTGGCTCATCACCTCTTCGATGCTGGCGTGCAGGCTCCACTGAATGCCTTTCTCATCCAGCATGTCGAGAATGTATTGTGGCATCGCCAGCGCGTCAGGCGCGATGAAGAAGAAGCGGTTGCCGTTAAATTTCGCCAGCGCCTGGGTCAGGGAGTGGACGGTGCGGCCATACTTCAGGTCGCCAACCATGGCGATGTTCAGGTTCTCGAGCTTGCCCTGCGTTTCCTGAATGGTGAACAGATCCAGCAGGGTCTGCGTCGGATGCTGGTTGGCACCGTCGCCGGCGTTCAGCACCGGAATGCCGCCGGAGAACTCGGTCGCCAGGCGCGCCGCGCCCTCCTGCGGATGACGCATCACAATCGCGTCGACGTAGGTGCTGATTACTGAAATGGTATCCGCCAGGGTTTCGCCTTTTTTACCCAGCGACGTGTTGCTGCTGTCCGAGAAGCCCACCACGCTCGCGCCCAGGCGGTGCATGGAGGTCTCAAAGGAGAGACGGGTGCGGGTCGAGGCTTCAAAGAAGCAGCTCGCAATCACCTTGTGCTTCAGCAGCTCCGGTTGCGGATTGGCCTTCAGTTTTGCCGCGGTTTCCAGAACCAGTTCCAGCTCTTCGCGGCTGAGGTCGTTTATGGAAATGATGTGTTTTTGATAAAGCGGATTCATGTTTATCTCCTGACGCCGGGCAAAAAAAAGCCCCTCAAATGAGGGGCTCTGGGAATAGGTTTAGCAACGGGAAGAAAAACGGCAGGCCAGCGTCTGATTTCAGACGCGGTAAGACGTTATGTCGTACACGCTTGACCATGCTTCCTCCCGGCAAATTGTCGGGCATTATACGCAGCTCGCTTTTCGGATCAAGCGATTTAATGCACGCTTTACTCAATGCAAACGGTTCTTTATGAATATTAATGCGTTCTGAGTAAATAATTAATTTGCTTATGCACCAGCGCGGTGCGCTTCACCACCCGAGGGGCGACCCAGACGATACTGCTGCCGGCCACCACGCCTAAAATTTCCGGTAGCTGGTGGTAATCCAGAATACGCGCCACCGCGCGGCCATATCCGGCGACGGTGTGCACAAGGATAAACTCGCTATTGTGCTCGACGCTGACCACCATTTCGGACACGGTACGCGCGGCGTCGGGGGCAGGGCGCAGCTGGGGATTCAGCGAATAAATCTTTAGCCCTTTGGCATTTCGAATTTTTATGACGCCGAGCAATTTAAGCAGACGTGAAACGGTGGACTGGCTGATGGTCTCAAAACCACGCTCCTGTAAATCCCGGCGGATCTCCTCCTGAGAGAGATAGCTCTTTTCTGCGATCAGGCGCTGGCAGACCGTCAGCTGTAGTTGCTCTTTGGGAGAGTACTCTTCGTAATCCATCATAGTTCCCATATCAGTTCCTGAAATAACCGGTGGCACGGCACCGATCCGTAGGCCGGATAAGCGCAGCGCCATCCGGCAAATCACAACAAGGCACCCAGACTTAACGCCACCATAATCACCACCGTTAAAATGCCCAGCAGCGGCGCCACCCATTTCAGATAACGCACGTAGGGCACGCGGGCGATAGCCAGCCCGCCCATCACGACGGCAGAAGTGGGCGTGACGAGGTTAACGATGCCGGAGGCCGACTGGTAAGCCGTCACCACCAGGTCGCGGTTGACGTTAGCGAAATCGGCAAGCGGCGCCATGATCGGCATCGTCAGAACGGCCAGGCCGGATGAAGAAGGCACAAGAAACGACAGCACGACCTCCAGCCAGTACATCACGTTGATAAACGCTACCGTGGACAACCCGCTGACCAGCCCTTCCGCGCTGTGCAAAATGGTGTGGGTAATCATGCCCTTATCCATGATGACTACGATACCGCGCGCGATGCCGATAATCAGCGCGACGCCCAGCAAATCTCGCGCGCCGTTGATAAACGTCGACGTCAGCTCCTCTTCGCTCATGCGGGCAATCAGGCCGACGATAATCGCGCTGGCGAGAAACACCGCGGAGATCTCCGCCATCCACCAGCCCAGCACCGCCACGCCGTAGATCATCACCGCGAAGGCGAGGGCAAAAATCACCAGGATGATTTTGCGCACCGGGGTGAATTCCAGCGACTGTTCGCCCTTGTCGCCGAGGAAATGGGCGCGGTTCTCTTCCTGTTTGTCTGCGACGATCGACAGCGACGGATCCTGGCGCACCTTACGGGCGTAGCGCATCACCCACGCCACGCAGATTACCCAGCCGATGACCAGCAGCGCCACGCGCAGGGCGATGCCGTTAGTGAAGGGGATCCCGGCAGCGTTGGCGGCGATCACCGTGGCAAACGGGTTAATGGTAGAGCCGAGCGTGCCGATCCCCGCCCCGAGCAGCACGGTGGACGCGGCGACAACCGGATCGAACCGGGCGGCCAGCATCACCGGAACCAGCAGGGTGTAGAACGGCAGCGACTCTTCGGCCATGCCGTAAATCGTGCCGCCTGCGGCGAATAGCGCCATCAGGATCGGGATCATCCACTCCTCGCGCCCGCGCAGCCGGGTGGTAACGCGCTCGATCCCGGCGTCAATCGCCCCGGTTTTGGTGACGATCCCGAGAAAACCGCCGATGATCAGGATAAACAGCGCGACGTCGATCGCCCCGGCCTGGCCGGAGACCGGATCGTACAGCCCGGCGATGGGTGCCATCAGGACGGAAACCAGCCCCTGCGGATGTGCCGCCACGTGCGCGTACGTTCCGGCAATCGGGACTTCTTTACCGAGGGTTTCGTTCATCGCCATCTGGTACTGACCGGCGGGGACGACCCAGCTCAGCGCCGCCACAACGGCAATCAGAAAAAAGAGAATGGTGTAAGCGGAGGGAAACTTAAATTTGCCCATGATGTTCTCCTTAAACCCGGCGCACCCCGCGGCGCGCCGGGCGGTGATTAGTCGCCGAGTGTCGCCACCATGACCGCTTTAATGGTGTGCATGCGGTTCTCTGCTTCGTCGAAGACGATGGAGTTTGGTGATTCGAAGACCTCTTCCGTCACCTCCAGCCCCTTCAGGCCGTACGCCATCTCGATCTCGCGGCCCACTTTGGTGTGCTCGTTGTGGAACGCCGGCAGGCAGTGCATGAACTTGACGTTCGGGTTGCCGGTGGCCTTCATGACGTCTGCATTAATCTGATACGGCTTCATCAGGCTGACGCGCTCGGCCCAGGCTTCCTTCGGCTCGCCCATGGAGACCCACACGTCGGTGTAGAGGAAATCGGTCCCCCGCACGCCTTCTTCCACGTCGTCGGTGAGGGTAATGCGCGCGCCCGTCTCTTTGGCGATTGCGCGGCACTGCTCAACCAGCCCGGCTTCCGGCCAGAAGGATTTCGGCGCGACGAGGCGGATATCCATCCCCATCTTGGCCGCCCCGACCATCAGCGAGTTGCCCATGTTGTTGCGCGCGTCGCCGAGATAGGCAAAGCTCAGCTCCGGCAGGGTTTTGCCCGGCGCGTGCTCCAGCATGGTCATCAGGTCGGCGAGGATTTGCGTGGGGTGGAACTCGTCGGTCAGGCCGTTCCACACCGGCACGCCCGCGTACTCGCCCAGCTCCTCAACGATGGCCTGGCCGTAGCCGCGGTATTCGATGCCGTCATACATGCGGCCCAGCACGCGGGCGGTGTCTTTCATCGACTCTTTATGGCCGATCTGCGAGCCGCTTGGGCCGAGGTAGGTGACCTGCGCGCCCTGGTCAAACGCGCCCACTTCGAAGGCGCAGCGGGTGCGGGTGGAGGTTTTTTCAAAAATCAGGGCGATGTTTTTCCCGACCAGGGTTTGCTTTTCGCGCCCGGCTTTTTTAGCCGCCTTCAGCTCGATGGCGAGGTCGATCAGGTACTGGATCTCCGCCGGGGTGTAGTCCAGCAGTTTCAGGAAGTTGCGGTTTTTCAGGTTGATGGTCATGGGTAAATCCTTTTTAAATTTGAATTAGTTACGAATCAACGTGCCTTTCTCGCCCGCGAGGATCTCCGCGCCGTCGGCCAGCGCGCCGATCCCGGCCATGCCGTTGCAGGCTTCAACAAACTCGCGGCAGGCGGCCACTTTCGGCCCCATCGAGCCGGCGTCGAACTGCATGCCTCTGAGCAGCTCCGGCGTCACCTGCGCCAGCGGGCGCTGGGTCGGTTTGCCCCAGTCGAGATACACCGCGTCGGCATCGGTCAGGATCAGCAGGGCGTCGGCCTCTATCTGGCGCGCCAGCAGGGCGGCGGAGAGGTCTTTGTCGATCACCGCCTCAATGCCGCGATAGCCATTGGCGTTCTCCACCACCGGCACGCCGCCGCCGCCGTTGCAGATCACCAGGTGGTCGCGCTGGATCAGCGCCGTGATGGCGTCGCTCTCGACGATGCGCTTCGGCTGCGGTGACGACACCACGCGGCGGAAGTAGCTGCCGTCGGCCTTAAACACCCAGCCTTTTTCCGCGGCCAGCGCTTTTGCCTGGGCTTCGCTGTAGACCGGGCCGATGTATTTGGTGGGGTTGCTGAAGGCCGGGTCGGCGGCGTCCACTTCTACCTGCGTGAGCAGGACGCTCACCTCGCGCTGCGGAAGATTGTTTTTCAGCGCCTGCTGGAGCATGTAGCCGATCATTCCCTGGCTTTCGGCACCGAGAACGTCCAGCGGGTAGGGCGTGACTTTGTCATAGGCGCTGTTCTGCAGCGCCAGCAGCCCGACCTGCGGCCCGTTGCCGTGCACCAGCACCACGCGCCACTGTTCTGTTAATCCGGCGATGGTGCGCGCGGCCTGCTCGATGTTCTGGCGCTGGATTTCGGCTTCCAGCGGCTCGCCGCGCTTGAGCAGCGCGTTGCCGCCGAGGGCCACAACCAGAGTGGGTTTTCGTTCCATGATGGCTCCTTTAAATTCCGTCGCGTTCCAGCGGGCAGCTCATGCAACGCGCGCCGCCGCGCCCGCGTCCGAGTTCGTCGCCAGGAATGGGCAGCACGGTGATGCCCGCTTTGTCGTACTTCTCGTTGGTCCAGACGTTGCGCTCGTAGCCGATCACCACGCCGGGGCGGAGGGTCAGGACGTTATTGGCGTCGTTCCACTGCTCGCGTTCCGCTTCAAAAGCATCGCCGCCGGTGGTGATCAGGCGCACCTGGCTAATGCCGAGCGCTTTCTCGATAGCGTGCAGCAGGTCGGTCTCCTGGGTGCGCAGCAGGCCGCCGCGTCCGTCCGGGGTCAGCGTCCAGCACTGGGCGTCCTTGCGCACCACTTCCGGGTAGACGGAGAAAGTGTCCACATCGATGTGGGTCATGACGGTGTCGAGGTGCATGCAGGAGCGGTGTTTTGGCAGCTCAACGGCGATCACGCGCTCGGCCTGGCGGTGCTTAAACAGGCTGTTGGCGAGAAACTCTACGCCCTGCGGCGTTGTGCGCTCGGACATGCCGATCAGTACCGCGCCGCGGCCAATGACTAATACATCACCGCCTTCTAAGGTGGCGTGGTCGTAATTAATATTTTCGTCGCCGAAATACTTAATAAAATCGCCGTCGGCAAACGCCGGGTGCCAGCGATATATTGCCCGCAGGTTATTGGTTTCACGCTGACGGGCCGGTTTCGCCATCGGGTTAATAGAGACGCCGTTATAAATCCAGCACGAAGTATCGCGGGTAAATAAATGGTTTGGCAGCGGCTTCATAATAAAATCATTCGCCGTGTGGGTATCCACCACCATATTATTAATGGCCGCCGGAATTTCGCCGTAGGTTAATCCGCCGCTCAGTCTGCGCGCCAGTTCGCGGTGCGGCATATCCGCCAGCCAGCCGCGCACGTCGCCGGCAAAGGTTGGGCCGAGGCGATAGTCAGAGATTTGGGTATCCAGAAGCCAGGCTTTCGCTTCTGCAATATCAAGGGTTTGTGTCAGAAGGTCGGTCAACAGCAGGACTTCCACACCCTGCTCGCGCAGCGTGTTTGCGAAGATGTCATGCTCCTCACCCGCCCGCTCAACCGAGAGCACGTCATCGAAAAGCAGCTCCTGACAGTTTGATGGCGTTAAGCGTTTCAGACTTAAATTTGGGCGGTGCAGCATAACGCTACGCAATTGACCAATTTCAGAACCGACGTAATGCTTTTCCATAATTATTCCTTTAACTGTTTTTCAGAATAAAAAGGGCATGCGCCATGTGGTGCATTTAATTTCATGGCGGCTAAGCTCAATTGATTTCGTGATTCATACTAGGCAGTTAAATAATCCGTATTGTGATATTGCTCACGCGAAAATGGATATTAAGCGGTTTGTTTTCATTTGCATGATTCGCATCAGATAATGATTAATTTCATATTGTTGAGGGGTGAATAGCTAAGCAGGATCCGGTGGCATTATTTGAGGTTGTTATTATTTTGTAGATTTTAATCTTTTGAAATATATTGTTATGTTATTGATTTTAAATGATAAATATTGATAGTGAGAATGGCTATGCAATTAACGTAATTAACTATTTTTGACTTAAGAAAAATCAATAAATAATTATGGTTTTTTAGAGCAAATTATCAAAACAGTAAAGTGTGAGACGGCAACGGGTTTTGTTAATTAGAGAGCATGATCAAGAGGTTAGAAGAGTCGGACGATAAGCGCTGATCGAGGTTATGCATAACCCCTGCATAAATGCCTGGGCAGGATTAACAGTGGGTTAACACCTTTCCCGATAAACATGCGCTCGCGCAAACCTCTTCGAAAAAGGGCTGGTATGGCAGTCTTAACTCTCGTATAACTGATAAAAATGAAACGTTGTTTTACATAGAGGGATTTCACATGATTATCGGCAACATCCACCATCTGCAGCCCTGGCTGCCTGACGTTCTGCGCCAGGCCATTGAGCACGTCAAAGCCCACGTCACCGACGCCACGCCGCTCGGCAAGCACGACATCAACGGCAACAGCCTGTTTTATCTGGTCTCGGAAGATATGACCCAGCCGTTCGCCGAGCGCCGCGCCGAGTACCACGCGCGCTATCTGGATATCCAGATCGTGATGAAGGGTCAGGAAGGGATGACCTTCAGCACCCTGCCGCACGGCACGCCGGACACCGACTGGCTGGCGGACAAAGACATTGCGTTCCTGCCTGAAGGCGAGCAGGAAAAAACCGTGGTGCTGAGCGAGGGGGATTTTGTGGTGTTCTGGCCGGGTGAAGTGCATAAGCCGCTGTGCGCGGTGGGGGCGCCGGCGCAGGTGCGTAAGGTTGTGGTGAAGATGCTGATCGGCTAAACGGGTTTACTCCCTCTCCCTGTGGGAGAGGGCAGGGGTGAGGGCACCAGACCGCACCCACGCATAATGTGATCCAGCTTAAATTTCCCGCACTCCCTCTTCCCTTCCCATTTACCTGCGCTTTTTCTGCGTCATAGTATGATCTTTAAATTAATGAACGCTGTTCTATAATGTAGAACAAAATGATTCAGCAAGGAGATCTCATGCCGCAGTCCGCGTTGTTCACGGGAATCATTCCCCCTGTCTCCACCATTTTTACCGCCGACGGCCAGCTCGATAAGTCGGGCACCGCCGCGCTGATCGACGATCTCATCAAGGCAGGCGTTGACGGCCTGTTCTTCCTGGGCAGCGGCGGCGAGTTCTCCCAGCTTAGCGCCGAAGAGCGCAAAACCATTGCCCGCTTTGCTATCGATCACGTCGATCGTCGCGTGCCGGTCCTGATCGGCACCGGCGGCACCAACGCCCGGGAAACCATTGAACTGAGCCAGCACGCGCAGCAGGCGGGCGCGGACGGTATCGTGGTGATTAACCCCTACTACTGGAAAGTGTCGGAAGCGAACCTGATCCGCTATTTCGAGCAGGTGGCCGACAGCGTCACGCTGCCGGTGATGCTCTACAACTTCCCGGCGCTGACCGGGCAGGATCTGACTCCGGCGCTGGTGAAAGCCCTCGCCAACTCGCGCAGCAATATTATCGGCATCAAAGACACCATCGACTCCGTCGCCCACCTGCGCAGCATGATCCATACCGTCAAAGGCGCCCATCCGCACTTCACGGTGCTCTGCGGCTACGACGATCACCTCTTTAATACCCTGCTGCTCGGCGGCGACGGAGCGATCTCGGCGAGCGGTAACTTTGCCCCGCAGGTGTCGGTGAATCTTCTGAAAGCCTGGCGCGACGGGGACGTGGCGAAAGCGGCTGAGTATCATCAAACCTTACTGCAAATTCCGCAGATGTATCAGCTGGATACGCCGTTTGTGAACGTGATTAAAGAGGCGATCGTGCTCTGCGGTCGCCCTGTCTCCACGCACGTGCTGCCGCCCGCCTCCCCGCTGGACGAGCCGCGCAAGGCGCAGCTGAAAACCCTGCTGCAACAGCTCAAGCTCTGCTGAGCCGGACGATAACCATGACCATCGAGAACATTTTCACCCCGCAGGACGACGCGTTTTATGCGGTGATCACCCACGCGGCGGGGCCGCAGGGCGCGCTGCCGCTGACCCCGCAGATGCTGATGGAATCTCCTAGCGGCAACCTGTTCGGCATGACGCAGAACGCCGGGATGGGCTGGGACGCCAACAAGCTGACCGGCAAAGAGGTGCTGATTATCGGCACCCAGGGCGGCATCCGCGCCGGAGACGGACGCCCGGTCGCGCTCGGCTACCACACCGGCCACTGGGAGATCGGCATGCAGATGCAGGCGGCGGCGAAGGAGATTACCCGCAACGGCGGGATCCCGTTCGCGGCCTTCGTCAGCGATCCGTGTGACGGCCGTTCTCAGGGCACGCACGGCATGTTCGACTCCCTGCCGTACCGCAACGACGCGGCGATCGTGTTTCGCCGCCTGATCCGCTCCCTGCCGACGCGTAGGGCGGTGATCGGCGTGGCAACCTGCGATAAGGGGCTGCCCGCCACCATGATTGCGCTGGCTTCCATGCACGACCTGCCGACCATTCTGGTGCCGGGCGGGGCGACGCTGCCGCCAACCGTGGGGGAAGACGCGGGCAAGGTTCAGACCATCGGCGCGCGCTTCGCCAACCACGAACTCTCCCTGCAGGAGGCCGCCGAACTGGGCTGTCGCGCCTGCGCCTCGCCGGGCGGCGGGTGTCAGTTCCTCGGTACGGCGGGCACCTCGCAGGTGGTCGCGGAGGCGCTGGGCCTGGCGCTGCCGCATTCCGCGCTGGCGCCGTCCGGGCAGGCGGTGTGGCTGGAGATCGCCCGCCAGTCGGCGCGCGCGGTCAGCGAGCTGGATAACCGCGGCATCACCACGCGCGATATCCTCACCGATAAAGCCATCGAAAACGCGATGGTGATCCACGCGGCGTTCGGCGGCTCCACCAATTTACTGCTGCACATTCCGGCCATCGCTCACGCGGCGGGCTGCACGATCCCGGACGTTGAACACTGGACGCGCGTTAACCGCAGGGTGCCTCGCCTGGTGAGCGTGCTGCCCAACGGCCCCGACTATCATCCGACCGTGCGCGCGTTCCTCGCGGGCGGCGTGCCGGAGGTGATGCTCCACCTGCGCGATCTCGGCCTGCTGCACCTAGACGCCATGACCGTGACCGGCCAGACGGTGGGCGAGAACCTCGACTGGTGGCAGGCATCCGAGCGTCGGGCACGCTTCCGCCAGTGCCTGCGCGAGCAGGACGGCGTGGATCCGGATGACGTGATCCTGCCGCCCGGGAAGGCAAAAGCGAAAGGGCTGACCTCGACGGTCTGCTTCCCGACGGGCAACATCGCGCCGGAAGGGTCGGTGATCAAGGCCACGGCGATCGACCCGTCGGTGGTGGGCGAAGATGGCGTGTACCGCCACACCGGCCGGGTGCGGGTGTTTGTCTCGGAAGCGCAGGCGATCAAAGCCATCAAGCGGGAAGAGATTAAGCAGGGCGATATCATGGTGGCGATCGGCGGCGGGCCGTCCGGCACCGGCATGGAAGAGACCTACCAGCTCACCTCCGCGCTCAAACACATCTCGTGGGGCAAGACGGTGTCGTTAATCACCGATGCGCGCTTCTCGGGCGTGTCGACGGGCGCCTGCTTCGGCCACGTGTCGCCGGAGGCGCTGGCGGGCGGGCCGATTGGCAAGCTGCGCGATAACGACATCATCGAGATTGCCGTGGATCGTCTGACGTTAACTGGCAGCGTCAACTTTATCGGCACCGCGGACAACCCGCTGACGCCGGAAGAGGGCGCGCGCGAGCTGGCAGTCAGGCAGACGCACCCGGATCTGCACGCCCATGACTTTTTGCCGGACGATACCCGGCTGTGGGCGGCGCTGCAGTCGGTGAGCGGCGGCACCTGGAAAGGCTGTATTTATGACACCGATAAAATCATTGAGGTAATTAACGCCGGTAAAAAAGCGCTCGGCATTTAATTATTTTCTGAGATAAAGCCGTCTGCGGGAAATATTTCGCGGGCGGTTTTGCTGTTCCTGTTATTTATTAATTTAAACAATAAGTTGCGATATATCGTCGGCGTCACAAAAGCAAAATAACGTAATTCAGAAATAAGATATGATCATTGCTGGCTAATTGAACAGCTCATTACACTCCATTAACACGATGTTGTAATTCAGCACACTACATAAGGGTGTAATTCTGATGACGCAATTAACCATGAAAGACAAAATTGGCTACGGGCTGGGTGACACCGCCTGCGGCTTCGTCTGGCAGGCCACGATGTTCCTGCTGGCCTACTTCTACACCGACGTCTTCGGCCTGTCGGCGGGGATTATGGGCACGCTGTTTCTGGTCTCCCGCGTGCTCGACGCCGTGACCGACCCGCTGATGGGGCTGCTGGTAGACCGCACCCGCACGCGGCACGGCCAGTTCCGCCCGTTCCTGCTGTGGGGCGCCATCCCGTTTGGCATCGTCTGCGTGCTGACCTTCTACACGCCGGATTTCTCCGCGCAGGGCAAAATCATCTACGCCTGCGTGACCTACATTCTCCTGACTCTGGTCTACACCTTCGTTAACGTGCCGTACTGCGCCATGCCGGGCGTCATCACCGCCGACCCGAAAGAGCGTCACGCCCTGCAGTCCTGGCGCTTCTTCCTGGCGGCGGCGGGCTCGCTCGCCATCAGCGGCATCGCGCTGCCGCTGGTGAGCATCATCGGTAAAGGGAACGAGCAGGTGGGCTATTTCGGCGCCATGTGCGTGCTCGGGCTGAGCGGCGTGGTGCTGCTCTACGTCTGCTTCTTTACCACCAAAGAGCGCTATACCTTTGAGGTGCAGCCGGGTTCGTCGGTGGCGAAAGATCTTAAGCTGCTGCTGGGCAATAGCCAGTGGCGGATCATGTGCGCGTTCAAGATGATGGCGACCTGCTCCAACGTGGTGCGCGGCGGGGCGACGCTCTACTTCGTGAAATACGTGATGGATCATCCGGAGATGGCGACCCAGTTCTTACTCTACGGCAGCCTCGCCACCATGTTCGGCTCGCTCTGCTCCTCCCGCCTGCTGGGGCGCTTCGACCGCGTTACCGCCTTCAAGTGGATCATCGTCGCCTACTCGCTGATCAGCCTGCTGATTTTCGTGACCCCGGCCGAGCACATCGCCCTGATTTTTGCCCTCAACATCCTCTTCCTGTTCGTCTTCAACACCACCACGCCGCTGCAGTGGCTGATGGCCTCTGACGTGGTGGATTACGAGGAGAGCCGCAGCGGTCGCCGCCTCGACGGGCTGGTGTTCTCCACCTATCTGTTCAGCCTGAAGATTGGCCTGGCGATTGGCGGGGCGGTAGTGGGCTGGATCCTGGCGTATGTGAACTACTCCGCCAGCAGCAGCGTGCAGCCGGTGGAGGTGCTCACCACCATCAAAATTCTGTTCTGCGTGGTGCCGGTGGTGCTCTACGCGGGCATGTTCATCATGCTGTCGTTCTACAGGCTCACCGACGCCCGCGTGGAGGCCATCAGCCAGCAGCTGATCAAGCACCGCGCGGCGCAGGGCGAGGCCGTCCCCGACGCCGCGACAGCCGCATCCCATTAACCGGAGGCACTATGGAAATCACTAACCCGATACTCACCGGCTTCAACCCGGACCCGTCCCTGTGCCGCCAGGGCGAGGACTACTACATCGCCACTTCGACCTTCGAGTGGTTCCCGGGCGTGCGCATCTACCACTCCCGTGACCTGAAAAACTGGTCGCTGGTCAGCACCCCGCTGGACCGCGTGTCGATGCTGGACATGAAGGGCAACCCGGACTCGGGCGGCATCTGGGCGCCGTGCCTGAGCTATGCCGACGGCAAATTCTGGCTGCTCTACACCGACGTGAAGATTGTCGATTCGCCGTGGAAAAACGGCCGCAACTTCCTCGTTACCGCGTCCTCCATCGAAGGGCCGTGGAGCGAGCCGATCCCGATGGGCAACGGCGGGTTTGACCCGTCCCTGTTCCACGACGACGACGGCCGAAAATACTATATCTACCGCCCGTGGGGGCCGCGCCACCACAGCAACCCGTACAACACCATCGTGATGCAAGAGTTTGACCCGCAGACCGGCACGCTTTCGCCCGAGCGCAAAACGCTGTTTACCGGCACGCCGCTCTGCTACACCGAAGGCGCACACCTGTACCGCCACGCGGGATGGTACTACCTGATGGTGGCCGAGGGCGGCACCAGCTACGAGCACGCCGTCGTGGTGCTGCGTTCCAAAAATATCGACGGGCCGTACGAGCTGCACCCGGACGTGACGATGATGACCAGCTGGCACCTGCCGGAGAACCCGCTGCAGAAGAGCGGCCACGGCTCGCTGCTGCAGACCCATACGGGTGAATGGTATATGGCCTACCTCACCAGCCGCCCGCTGCGCCTGCCCGGCGTGCCGCTGCTGGCCTCCGGCGGACGCGGCTACTGCCCGCTGGGGCGCGAGACCGGCATCGCCCGCATTGAGTGGCGCGACGGCTGGCCGTACGTGGAAGGCGGCAAGCACGCGCAGCTGACCGTGAAAGGCCCGCAGGTGTCGGAGCAGCCTGCAGCCCTTCAGGTCAGCTGGCGGGACGATTTCGACGCCAGTTCGCTTGACCCGGAGCTGCAGACCCTGCGCATTCCGTTCGACGACACCCTCGGCTCGCTCACCGCGCGGCCGGGCTACTTACGGCTCTACGGCAACGACTCGCTCAACTCCACCTTTACCCAGTCGACCGTGGCACGCCGCTGGCAGCACTTCACCTTCCGCTCCGAAACGCGGATGCAGTTCTCGCCGGTCCACTTCCAGCAGAGCGCGGGGCTGACCTGCTACTACAACAGCAAAAACTGGAGCTACTGCTTTGTGGACTACGAGGAGGGGCAGGGCAGAACGATTAAGGTTATTCAGCTCGACCACAACGTGCCGTCGTGGCCGCTACACGAGCAGCCCATTCCAGTGCCGGAACATGCGGAGAGCGTCTGGCTGCGGGTGGATGTGGATACGCTGGTCTACCGCTACAGCTACTCGTTCGACGGCGAGACGTGGCACGCCGTGCCGGTAACGTATGAGGCGTGGAAGCTGTCGGACGACTACATCGGCGGGCGCGGCTTCTTCACCGGCGCGTTTGTGGGGCTGCACTGCGAGGACATCAGCGGCGACGGCTGCCACGCGGACTTCGACTACTTGACCTACGAGCCGGCATAACGGCTCAGGCCGGGTAGCCCAGCGCGCGTGAAAGCTGGAGCCCGGCCTGCTGAAGCTGCTCGCGGAAATTAGCCAGCTCAGCGTCGTCCACGCGGGAGGTCAGCGTCGACAGGCTCAGGGCGGCGATGACTCGTGACTCATGGTTCCACACCGGCACCGCCACGCAGCGCACGCCCTGCTCGTTCTCTTCGCGGTCGATGGCGTAACCCTGCTCGCGGGTCTGCGCCAGAGCGCTCGTTAAGGCTTCACGAGAGGCGAGGGTGGAAGGCGTAAAGGTGGTGTACTGATAGCCCTCCAGCAGGGCGTTCAGCTCGGCCTCGCCCAGCCAGGCAATCAACACCTTGCCGATGGCGGTGGCGTGAACCGGCAGGCGGCGGCCGATGCGCGAATAGGCGATGGCCGCCAGCTTGCCTTCAATTTTCTCAATATAAACCCCTTCACGCCCGTCCAGGATCCCCAGATGGGTGGTCTGCCCGGTCCGCTGGGACAGCTCCGTCAGCCAGCCTTTCGCCTTCTGGCGAATATCGATGGAGCCCACGACGAAATGACCTCGCTCGACCAGCTTCATGCCGAGGCGATATTTGCCGTTCTCCGGGTTCTGATCGATATAGCCGTGAAGCTGCAGGGTTTTCAGCAGCGAGTGGAGGGTGCTCTTGCTCAGCCCCATCAGTTTGCTGATGTCGGTGATCTTAAGCTCGGTGGCCTGCTCGTTGAACAGGTCGAGGATCTGCAACGCACGTTCAACAGACTGAATAATCGGCATAATGCTGGCATGTCCACGCTGGAATTAAGGCGAAAACGTACCTTTTTCGGGGTGAAAAATCAATTAAGCAGAGCCGGTGTTCTCCCTCTCCCCGTGGGAGAGGGCACCAGACCGCAGAGGAGTCAATCACTCCCCAAGCGTCGCCACCATCACCGCCTTAATCGTATGCATCCGGTTTTCCGCCTGGTCAAACACGATGCTCGCCGGCGACTCAAACACCTCGTCCGTCACTTCCATCCCGCCGTGCAGATCGAACTCTTTCGCCATCTGCTTGCCGAGCGTGGTCTGGTCGTCATGGAACGCCGGAAGACAGTGCAGGAACTTCACGTTCGGGTTGCCGGTCAGCGCCATCATCTGCGCGTTCACCTGATACCCGCGCAGCAGCGCGATCCGCTCCGCCCACTTCTCTTTGGCTTCGCCCATCGACACCCACACGTCGGTATAGATAAAGTCCGCGCCCTTCACGCCCGCCGCCACGTCTTCCGTCAGCGTGATCTTCCCGCCGTGCTTCTGGGCCAGCGCGCTGCACTCCGCCACCAGGCTCTCTTCCGGCCAGCAGGCCTTCGGGGCCACCAGGCGCAGATCCAGCCCGGTCAGCGCCGCCGCTTCCAGCATCGAGTTGCCCATGTTGTTGCGCGCGTCGCCCGCGTAGACCAGCGTCATCTCGTTAAACGCCTTGCCCGGCAGGTGCTCCTGCATGGTCAGCAGATCCGCCAGCAGCTGCGTCGGGTGGAACTCGTTGGTCAGCCCGTTCCACACCGGCACGCCCGCGTACTGCGCCAGCGTCTCGACCACTTCCTGGCCGTGGCCGCGATACTGAATGCCATCGTACATTCGTCCGAGCACGCGCGCGGTGTCCTTAATTGACTCTTTATGCCCAATCTGGCTGCCGCTCGGCCCTAAATAGGTGACGCGCGCGCCCTGGTCAAATGCGGCAACTTCGAAAGAGCAACGTGTACGGGTCGAGTCTTTTTCGAAGATGAGCGCGATATTTTTACCGGTAAGCTTCTGTACTTCCTTGCCATTTTTTTTATCGGCTTTGAGCTGTGCGGCAAGGGTCAGCAGAGAAGTGAACTGTGCAGGGGTAAAGTCGAGCAATTTCAGAAAGTGTTTCTTGTATAAATCGGACATTTTATCCTCACATGGCGAACGCCACTCATTGAATTAAAATTCACTTTATATGTGTAATTATTCATTTGCAACCCCGTTTCACAAATCTTTCCAACAAAGGTGGAGGCAAACCCGTCCGTGTGTGAAAATAGAAGTATCTGCCGCACTTTAAAGAGGATTGAGCCATGGCAAACCCGGAACACCTGGAAGAGCAACGCGAAGAGACGCGTCTGATTATTGAAGAACTGCTGGAAGACGGTAGCGATCCGGACGCGCTGTACACCATCGAGCACCATTTCTCTGCGGATGATTTCGACGCGCTGGAAAAAATGGCGGTGGAAGCTTTTAAACTGGGTTACGAAGTGACCGAGCCGGAAGAGCTGGAAGTGGAAGAGGGCGACACCGTCATCTGCTGCGACATCCTGAGCGAAGGCGCGCTGAAGGCGGAGCTGATAGACGCGCAGGTAGAACAGCTGATGAACCTGGCCGAGAAGTTCGAAGTGGAATACGACGGCTGGGGAACCTACTTCGAAGATCCGAACGGTGAAGACGGCGAAGAAGGCGACGACGAAGATTACGTCGACGAAGACGACGACGGCGTGCGTCACTAAGTGATTCAGGCGGTGGCGCTCGCCACCGCTTTTTCAAGGCAGAACCATGGATTACCCGCAGATATTCGCCCCCGTACTCAACTTCCTCCAGTGCCCGACCCCGCAAGCATGGATTGATAAAGCCCGCGACCCGGCGAACCTGCCGCTGCTGCTCACCGACCACATGGTGTGCGAGCTCAAGGCCGCCCAGACCGCGCTGCTGCTGGTGCGTAAATACGTCGCCGACGAAAGCGGTGCCGACGCGCTGCTCGACTGGCTCAAGCCCTACGAACAGTTCACCTTCCGCGACGGCCCGGAGCCGGACTTCATCGCCCTGCACAGGCAGATTGGCAAAAGCGTGATGCCCAAAACCGACGACCCGTGGGGCCAGGCGCTCATCGACAGCATGGTGCTGCTGATTAAAGAGGAGCTGCACCACTTCTGGCAGGTGCGTGAGGCGATGCTGGCCCGCAACATTCCGTACGTCAAAATCACCGCCAGCCGCTACGCCAAAGGGATGCTGAAAGAAGTGCGCACCCACGAACCGCTGACGCTGATCGACAAGCTCATCTGCGGCGCCTACATCGAAGCCCGCTCCTGCGAACGCTTCGCCGCGCTGGCCCCGTTCCTCGACGACGACCTGCAGAAGTTTTATCTCTCGCTGCTGCGTTCGGAAGCGCGCCATTATCAGGACTACCTGACGCTGGCTCAGCAGGTGAGCGACGACGATATCTCACCGCGCATAAAGCTTTTTGGCGAAATTGAAGCCACACTTATCTCGACACCGGACCACGAGTTTCGCTTCCACAGCGGCGTGCCGGTGTAAACCGGCACAACTCAAGGATAAGGATGCGAGATGAATAAAACGTGGACCCGTTCCGTGATGGTTGTTGTGGTGGCCGCCGCCGTGGCGTTCTGGGTGTTCTTCGACAGGCAGCGCGCTCCGGAACGGCAGATGGATTCCGCCCTTAACGCGATGCCCGCCTGGCAGGTGATTAAGGAGCAGGAGCCCGCGCTGCATCAGCGCATCCTCGACCAGATGGCCGACCTGCAAAAAGCGGGCGAGCCGGAGCAGCAGATTATCGACACCATCCAGCCGCAGATCCTGCATCTGCAAATGACGCGCCTGCAAAACGCCCCGGACGCCAACGTGGTGAACTACATGACCATTAACATGGAGCAGACCGCCGCCATCCAGAAGGTGAGCGACGACGCCTGCTTCCGCTTCCTCTACCCGGCGGTGAAGGGCGGCGTGAACCCGATGCGCATGCTGGATAAAGACCTGATGGCGCGGCGCATACAGGCCGACGCCGACATGATGCGCGCGGCCTACGGCAAAAACCGCCACACCGTGACCCCGGCCGAACGCGAGGCGGCAGTTGAGGACGTGCGGCCGATTATGAAGGCGCTTGCCGATAAGTACGGCGAGGACATCCAGCTGCTGCAGATGCCGGAGAAGGCGGCGGGCAAAGAGAAGCTCTCCTGCGATATGGTGCAGGAGATGTGGGCGAAGGTGCTGGCGCTGCCGGAGCAGAAGGCGGCGAGGGTGATTCGGCTGGCGGTGTCTGAGGTGGAATGAAAGGGCGCTGGTTTTTTGGGCACTTAGCGCGGGTTTAGCGTGTCGTCGCTTGCATGGCGGCGCGCGACAGGTATAATCCACAACGTTTCCGCATCCCCTTCAGTGCCGAAGTGGCGAAATCGGTAGACGCAGTTGATTCAAAATCAACCGTAGAAATACGTGCCGGTTCGAGTCCGGCCTTCGGCACCATCGGAACATCAATAGACGTCAACGGACGTCTTTTTTTGTGCCTGAAATCCAGTATTTACCCATCATTCCCGCTATATTAACTCTCTTAAGGTCAATCGACTTCAACGTACATCTACCAACAGATGTTGGTACAGATGATGGTATTTCCGGTTCGATAATGCTTGTACCAACAGGGAGGGGATAAGCATGGCTCTAACAGACATCAAAGTCAGAACAGCCAAGCCAACGGATAAGCAATACAAACTGACCGATGGCAATGGTATGCATCTTCTCGTCCACCCAAATGGTTCAAGATACTGGCGTCTGCAGTACCGCTATGGCGGAAAGCAAAAGATGCTGGCTTTAGGTGTTTACCCTGACGTATCTCTTGCAGATGCCAGAGCTCGTCGCGATGACGCTCGTAAGCTTTTAGCAAACGGCATCGATCCGGGAGATAAAAAGAAAAATGATAAGATTGAGCAGGAGGAAGCACGTACTTTTGAGCAGCTTGCTATTGAGTGGCATGCCACAAATAAAAAGTGGTCGGAAGAACATAGTCGACGAGTGCTTAAAAGCCTAGAGGACAATCTCTTCCCTGCCATAGGTAAGCGGAATATTGCCGAACTAAAAACGCGCGACCTTTTAGCGCCCATCAAAGCTGTTGAGTTGTCTGGGCGTCTTGAAGTGGCTTCCCGTCTACAGCAGCGCACCACGGCAATTATGCGCTACGCCGTACAAAGTGGTTTGCTGGACTACAACCCCGCGCAGGAGATGGCTGGCGCTGTTGCTTCAAGTAACAGGCAGCATCGGCCTGCTCTGCAGTTGAAGCGAATCCCTGAGCTTCTGAAGCGCATTGATAGCTATACCGGAAGACCCCTTACTAGGCTTGCCGTCGAACTCACGCTCTTGGTATTCATTCGTTCAAGTGAACTACGCTTTGCCCGTTGGTCTGAGATCGATTTCGAAACATCAATGTGGACAATACCTGCAGAGCGCGAAGCTATTGAAGGAGTAAAGCATTCACAGCGTGGTTCAAAAATGCGTACGCCTCATCTGGTGCCGCTTTCTCATCAAGCTTTAGCGATTCTTAAAGATGTTTACAAACTTAGTGGTGATCGCGATTTTGTTTTCATCGGCGATCATGACCATCGCAAACCGATGAGTGAAAACACGGTGAACAAGGCGCTGCGCGTTATGGGTTATGACACGAAGGTAGAGGTTTGTGGGCACGGTTTCAGGACAATGGCCTGTAGTTCATTGATCGAGTCTGGATTGTGGTCGAGGGATGCAGTGGAAAGGCAGATGAGCCATATGGAACGTAACTCAGTACGCGCAGCTTACATTCATAAGGCCGAACATCTTGATGAACGGCGACTGATGCTGCAGTGGTGGGCTGATTTTTTGGATGCGAATAGGGAAAGCGAAGTTAGCCCTTATGACTTTGGCAAGTAGTCTAATTCCTGATGCTTGCTATGTTCGAATTTGAAAAGCCGGCTTGAACTATAACCCATACTTTTTTATAACTGTATTATTCTGGCGACTCAGAGGTGCACTATGAAAACTTTCGATACTCAACTTGCGATGAGCATTGTATCGCACTCAACGGGAGGTTTTAGTTATGACACACTCGCTAGGGCATTGATTTCTAAAGATAAAAACGAAAATTCTGACGTCCTTCTTGAGTCATGTCGAAATTTTTGTCTCTCTCTTGAGGAAAAAGGTATTCTGAGGCGATGCCAAAGATGTTCTCATTCTCAAGATGAGTATTTCGAGTATATTCCTCACTAACATCAGTCCCTGAAAATTTTTTCAGGGACTGATTACTCCGTTCTTGTCATCCCCTTTTTTCTCCTGTAGCTTGTGTAACACGATTCTGGGGGGCGATTGTGAGCAACATCAACTTAATAACCACATGTACAAACGGCAAACACTACGGTAGTAGGGATATATTGAGTCTGAGTCAATTTTCATCAGGCCGAACCCCTTCAAATGTGCTCGTGAATTCTTGGTGCAATGCTCTGAATGAAGCTATTTCTACATATGCAACTGTATGTGCAGAGGATCTTTATAAAGGTGGGCACTGGGCGACGGCTAAAGCCATCTTAGATGATTATCCTATTGATTTATGGATTATTTCTGCTGGTTTAGGACTCCTTCACCACAAAGACAATGTTGTACCTTATAAAGCGACCTTTGCTGTTGGATATGACGAATCAATACCATTGTATTCTCAAGAATATGTAGGGAAAAGTTTTCATAGAACATGGTGGAAAGAAATAACCAATAGATCTATTTTTAAATCTAAGCATCCTACATCTATTGTAGAATTAATGAAAAAAAGAAAAAGAGACTATTATATTATCTGTGGCTCTCCAGATTATATTAATGCAATTGAACTAGATATCATTAATGGTCTTGAGTATCTAGTTGATGCGAAAAAACAACTGCTTATTATAACTTCCAAAAAAATCAATGGTAGGTTAACTACATACCTTTTCAAAACCAACCAAAATATGGTTCAGTGGCTGAGATGCAATATGCTCATGCTTAATATCAGTGTGGCAAAATACATTGTGAAGGAATTTACGTCAAAACAACTCAATGATTTAAATAAGTTATCTCAAAAGTTAATAGAAGAACTCAAGGAGTTACCTGAGCGTGAAGTGAAAAAAGGAATTCGTCGTAGTCCGGAGGAAGTTAAGTCTTTCATTTTAAAGATTATGGAAAAAAATCCTGGTATCAGTGCAACACACGCGTTGCGTGAATTTCGTGACTCGGGAAATTCATTTGAGGAAAAACGTTTTCGGGCTGAGTTTATGGCCCTGAGAGAGGCTAAACCTTAATGCTACTTGCCTGGGTTTCATGGTAGAATCCCCCGTTTTTTGAGGCTTTGCAGTGGCGTCACAGGAGAGTAAGTTGTCGAAGCTAAAGTATTTTTTCCCTGATAGTCAGGATTTTATCGATCCCAGTTTCGACTTCTTCCGCGAAACGCGTAACGAACATCGCGTGCGTCAACGTGACGATCAGTATCCGCATGAGGTTTTTCCTTATCCTTACGATGGTATGCTGGTTTCTAAAGCTGTAGTTGATGGTCTTGGCGGCGGCGAAAGCAAATATACTCGTGCCCAGCGTTTGCGTTACTTTCGTAATGGAATGAAGCACTTTTTCCGTCTGCCGGAAAATATGGAAACTATGGGTGATTGCGGAGCCTTCACCTATGTTAATCAGGACGTCCCGCCATACCGTGTGGAAGAGGTGATTGAGTTTTACGAAACTTCCCGCTTTAACCATGGCGTTTCTCTCGATCATATCGTTTTTGGCTATGAAAAACCTGGTGAGGTATTCAGTGGCGAAGTATTGACTGAGTGTCGCCGACGCCAGGATATCACGCTGACCTTGGCTCAAGAGTTTTTAAATAAGTCTCAAAAGTCCTGTTTCACCCCCTTTGGCGTTGCACATGGATGGAGCAAAACCTCCTACCGTCAGTCTGTAGAGGCCCTGCTGGCCATGGGATACAAAAATATCACTATGGGGGGGATGGTGCCGTTGAAAACGGCGCAGATCCTAGAGACTCTCGAAGAGATTAAGCCGTTGCTGAAAAGTGATACGCGTGTTCACTTGCTTGGTATTGCCCGTCCAGAGAGTTTCTCCGACTTTATCAAGTTTGGTGTGACCAGTATTGACTCGACTACACCGCTTCAGCAGGCCTTCAAAGATCGAAAAAACAACTATCATACGCTTGATGGCCCGGCCTATACCGCTGTGCGTGTCCCTCAGTTTGATGCGAATCCAAGTTTGAGTCGCAAAATTAAATCTGGCGTGATTGATCAGGATATTGCACGGCATCTGGAAAAGGATGCCATGAATGCCCTGTTCGAATACGATAAAGGGGCTTTGTCCCTTGAGAAGGCTCTTGATACAGTCCTGGCTTATGAACGTCTGCATTCGGGTGAAAAAGAGGCCGACAAAATTCGTGCGGATTATGAACGTACGCTAGGAGAACGACCCTGGAAACAATGCCAGTGCAATATTTGCCAGGCCATCGGTATCAATGTCATCATTTTCCGCGGAGCAGAACGTAACCGTCGCCGCGGTTTCCATAATATTCAGGTGTTGTACAACCGTTTACAGCACACATTGTCATTACGCTCAGAGGAACTGTCATGAGTGAATATCGTGTTCCTGCCCTGCGAATCCGACAGGGTGAGGAGAGGCAACTCTATAGCCTTGCGATAGAAGGTAAACAGATCAGCAAAATTGCAGCGATTTCGCGTATTCGTCGCGGCGAAGAGAGTTTGGTTGGTTATCAGCGTCCAGAAGTACGTAACCATATTCGCGAAATTCAGCGCTACATTGAGAGCGCAAATCCGATGATACCAAACCCGGTGATTATCGCTTTTGATAAGCGTGTGCGTTTTGAACCGCTTACAGATAATGACGACATGGGACATCTGGTAATACCTTTCTCCGAAGATAAGGATTTTGAGAAGCCAGGTTTTATTGTGGATGGTCAACAACGTACTGCTGCTTTGCGGGATGCAGAAATCAATTCGTTTATGATGCCGGTCTCCGCTTTTATCGCTAATGACGCGGAAGAACAGCGTGAACAGTTCATGCTGGTTAACTCCACAAAACCGTTGCCCAAAACGTTGTTATACGAACTGGCACCGCATACCCACGGTCGTTTGCCATCCGATCTGCAAATGCGTAAGTTTCCTTCACTGCTGACTCAACGACTGAACTTCGGCGAAGGTTCACTTGCAGGGCGTATCAAAACGGCGACCAATCCTGATGGGGTTATTGCTGACAACTCGATGATCAAAATGATCGATGCCAGTCTTCGCGAGGGAGCATTGTATCGCTTCCGTGACCCGGCGACAGGGTTGGGGGATGAAGGGAAGATGGTGAAATTGCTGAATAACTTCTGGTCGGCTGTGGAAACTGTGTTTACTGATGACTGGGATAAAAAGCCTCGCTATTCCCGCTTGTTACATGGCGTTGGTATTCTTGCGCTTGGCAGCTTGATGGATGAAATCGATCAGGTCCATCAGGACTATAAAGGTGAACCTGGCTGGACTGAGATCCCTTCCTACACTCGTTTTGTCGAAGAGCTAAACCGAATAAAGCCGCTTTGTGCATGGAGCAGTGGCGTGTGGAACTTCGGCACAGATATTGATGGTCAGCCTATCGTCCGTAAATGGAACGAACTGCAAAATCTTTCAAAAGATATATCTTTGGTTACTGACTATTTGGTAACTAGCTATATGAAAACTGTCAATGCAGATATCAAATAAGGGTGACAACCCAATTGGCATTAGAAGTATCGAGTGCTGATTATCGACGTGGGGGCTGCAGATATGGTGCAGAAGTTCAAATTCTGTGCAAGCGCCAGACAGCCCCCATGCTTTCATTCTTATCAACAAACGCTGACCTTGTTACGATATATGTTCGTAACTCATGAAAAATCGAAATTTTTTTTTTGAAATTTAGTCATTTCACGAGTTTTGAAATCCGGTAAATAAGTCATAGGCCGCCCCGGATTACCCACCAATCCCCCTAAAAGTCATAGTAGACTAGTAACCGTGATCCCCCTCCTTGACAATCATCTTTACGGGTTGCAGTGTATGACATTGACCTTGTATTCAGTGATATTATACGTATAAAAAATCACCATTAATCAAAGGCTTTTAAAATCACTGTTACGCACAGCAAATTTATGGATGGATATATGCCCCTTGAAGCTGGCGACCTCGTTGACTCGCCTTATGGAATCGGCAAACTTATTCGCATTAACAATAATGATGCTCTAATTAAGTATTTCGATTCTCCCGTAAATTATGAAGGCATAGAGCAAACTGTCGAAGTAAAACACCTAAAAAAAGCCGAACTCCACGCGGAAAGTCTGGTTTATCGCTACGACTACGAGGTTGCACACTGGCAGATTGCACGTGTTGTTGGTGCTGTGCCTGGAGGGGTGCGTTTGCATTTTCCTAACAAGCAGCAGGAAGATGTCAGCTTAAATGATATCTTTGTGCGCTGGGATCGCCCTATCAGCGATGCTGCGGCCCTTCTGGCCGAGCGCATTACCTATACCCCCTTCTGGCAAGATGCCCGTCTAGCTTATCAGCATCAGATGCTGAAACAACGCAACGCTTGTGCTGGGATTACCTCTTCGCTGTCGTCCAGTATTGAACTCGAACCTTACCAGTTGGCCGTCGCGCGTCGGGTGTTATCTGACCCTATTCAACGCTATCTGTTGGCTGATGAAGTCGGCCTCGGGAAAACCATCGAAGCTGGGCTGATCGTGCGTCAACACGTCACGGAAAATCCGCTCACCCACTGCGTGGTGATTGTGGCGCCTGGAGTTCTGCACCGGCAGTGGCAGCAGGAACTTTCTGCACGTTTTCACCTGGAGGAACTGCTTAATAAGTCGATCCATATCATTGATATGGCCGCCTTCAGCACAGCGGACCCCCTGTCGTTCCGCCCCGATATGCTGGTGATTGACGAAGCTCATCAGGTCGGTGCCTGGGCATGGGATGCAGAGTACGAGCAGCGCTACGCTAGTGTGAACTACTTGGCGCAACAAAGTGAAAAATTGCTATTACTATCAGCGACGCCCGTAACTGGCAATGAAAAGAACTTCCTGGCCATGCTGCATCTGCTGGATGCTAAAAATTACCCACTGACTGACACTGGCTTACAGAAATTTCAGCAGCGTATCCAGCAGCGCGAAGAAATAGGTTCACTGTTCTACGCGTTTAACTGTGATAACGACAACATGACGCTGGAAGAGAACCTGGAAGCGTTGACTAGGATGTTTCCTGAGGATGAAGTACTAAACGGGATGGCTTCACAGTTGCTTCCCCATTTAGATATGATGCAACCGCTGCGGAGTGAGGCGCGTGATCTGCTGATCAATAAAATCCGCCACTACATTGGTAACCGTTACCGTCTGCACCACCGCCTGCTACGCAACCGCCGTAGCAACCCCGCCATTAGTGTCCTGATGCCTGGCTTGTCCGGCCTATCACTAAAAAAATATGCCACGACGAACGCCAGCAACGACATGATGATCGCCTGGCGCGAATCGGCAATAATGATGCACCCACAAGACCCCACGTTGGCGGCAATTTATCAGTTACTGTTTGAAGCCGCTATCGCTACGCCGGAACTACTGGCCCGGCTTGCAAACTATCGCTTACAGCAGGAGTCACTTGGTGCCGTGCAGGGCTTTCTCTATAGTGATTCACAGCTTGCGCTGTTGCAGCATCCGCTGTTTGATGGCGAGAAGGAGATCCTGCTTGAGCTGATAGACCGCTGCAAAATGGAGTGTGACAGCAAGCGCCAGCGCTTAATTGATGTACTGGAAAAACTTCTGGATAGTAACGTCAGAGAACTCCCTTATATTGTGGTGTTCTGTGACCAGCCATGGGTAGCCGACCAGGTATTTACCGACCTTATGATACCATTTATTGGCAAAATCCAGCGCCATAACCCCGACAAAGAAGTGCGCTTTGGCAAGGGAAGCAAATGCCAGATCTTAGTGTGCGATCGCCGGGCTGAAGAAGGTGTCAATCTGCACGGCGGGCGCAAGATTGCGCTGCATTACGACTTGTTGCTGTCGCCTAACCGTATGGAACAGCGTCTTGGCCGCTTGAATCGCTACTGCGCGACTGAGAGTGCGACTACTATCCTCAGCATGGCGCTGGTGAGTGAAGCAGAGGGTCTGCAAAATCAGTGGCTGACTATTCTCAATGAAGTGTTCGATGTCTTCGAAGAGTCGATTGCAAGCCTACAATACTTGATTGATGAGGAATTACAGCGGCTTATTTCCAATCTTTACCCGCTGGGTGAAGAGAGCATGATGCAACTCAGTGCGCGTCTGGCTGGTGAAGATGGCCGCCTTACGGTGGAAAAGCAGCGCATCGAAATGCAGGAAGTCCTGCTGCAAATTGATGGCGATATCATCGAAGCCAGAGAGTATGCCGATGCACTGGCGGATATAGATGAGAATGAAGATGAATTCCGCCGCTGCGCTCGTAATCTGATAGGTAATGTACTGAAATTCGATTTTATTCCAGATGAGAAAGATCCATCGATATTCCGCTATCGCTTCAACCCTGGTGATAGAGGGACGGGCACCTTAGTCAGTCCACAGCGCCTACAAAAACACTGCCTGCTGGGCTTTGATCTCAACCAATCTAGCGGAAGTTCGCCCATGACTTGGCCGCTTAGCTACTACCGGGCTGATACCTCTCAGGGTAAAATCCGCCCGGCTCGCTTGGGTGAACCTTTCCATGATGCCATCCTTCAAATGCTGGATTTTGAAGAACGCGGTGTTGCTAGCGCGATTATCCGCATCACACCAGGCATGGGCGATGAAAATATTTTTTTCCGCTACGATTTTCTGATTGAAGCTGATGTCAATACACCAGCACTGCAACGACTGGCCGACCATCTGATGCCTCCTGAAACCATTACCTTGTGGCTGGACCAGGCCGGCGAGCAGGTCACCAACGCAGAGGTGTTGATGATACTTAATGAAGACTATAAACCGAAGGATAAGGGCGGACGCCACCTAAATCTCAATGAGGAACGCTGGGCGCAGATCTCCCATTGCATCAGCGCTAAAGATTGGCGCACCTGGTGTAACGATAGCTATAGCATAGCCCAGCGCCTGGCGGTGGAACAGTTCGCCACACAACAGGCTCTCAGCCTGAGCCGACTGGAACATTATCTAAGCAGCGCCGCGCTGCATCATGCTAACCGGCAGGAGACAGGGCAGACGCTGCGCCAGGGTATTGCACAGCCGAAAATGACCTGCCTGGCGACGCGTGCCTTAATCATTGCATCAGAAGCTATATTGGATGAGGACTCATAAACCGGATGAATCTGGCGCAACTGATTGATAATGATTTTATTTCATCAAGGTTGAGTGAGTGCCTGCTGCCAGAGGCGACTGCCGGACACCTCGACCGCCGGGCGTTGATCCGTGACTGGCTGTACCGGGAAAAACATGCCCACCACAACGATAACGAACTGACCGTCCCTGATGACAGCCACCCTGGCTGGCCAAGACAGGAGGAGTGGGAAGCCAGCGGTATTAACTGTCAACGACTAGGTCAGACCTTTCTGCTCAGCGCTGGCCCTGCTTGGTGTCCGCAGTGGCTGGAGCAGGGAAACGGCATGCCTTTTCTCGCCAGCGATCAGCACCAATTCTGCCGCCAGGACACTCGAGTACCGATGGACTATGTCCTGCGCCGTTACTTCAAGAAGGACAACTATATCAGCTATCAGGCACCGGGCCAGCGCGATGCGGTACGCCGGGCTCTGTTCGCCCCACCGGGCAGTACGCTATTGGTCAATTTGCCCACTGGCACCGGGAAAACACTGGTAGCGCAAGCATTAGCTCTGACAGTCTCAGCTCCCGGGGCACTTTGTGTACTGATCGCCCCGACCACGGCGCTGGTGTTGGAGCTGGCTAGCCGTTTCCGGAAGTTACTGATTGAAGCAGGGAACAAAGCAGAATCTGTCACCGGCTGGTATAGCGGCTTACCGGCGCAGGATAAATATGATACGTACATGCGTATCCGTGTGGGTGAGCAGCGGCTGATCGTCACCTCTCCTGAAGCTACCTGCAGTTCCCTGCAGTTCGCCTTATTTGAAGCAGCAAAACAGGGAGGGCTGCGGCATGTTATTGTTGATGAAGCGCATATTGTCGCCAGCTGGGGGAACGACTTTCGCCCGCATTTCCAGCAACTTGGTGGCTTAATTCGCGGGCTGAAGCGCGTCAGCCGTGAAGCGAATCTTACACCGTGCTCAACACTGCTGATGAGTGCGACTATCACCGAAGCCAGTCGTAAAATCCTGCGCGATACCTTCGATCAGGAGATGAGCGAAGTCCATGCCTGCCATCTGCGCCCGGAACCTGCTTACTGGTGTTATCGGGCAAAAGACCACAGCGACAAACGGGATAAGGTGCTGCAATCGCTGGCTCATGCGCCACGCCCGCTGATCCTCTACGTGACACGACCGAAAGAAGCTGAAGAGTGGGCGCAACAGTTGCGTTTGCAGGGGTATCAGCGTTTGGCAACATTTACCGGTGATACGCCGAGTGAAGTACGCCGAAGCCTGCTGGAAAAATGGGATAAAAACCAGCTGGATATCATGATTGCGACCTCAGCATTTGGCGTAGGTATGGATAAAAACGACGTGCGCACAGTGATCCATGCCACAGTGCCGGAAAACATGGACCGCTTCTACCAGGAAGTGGGACGTGGTGGACGCGATGGCTATGCCTGCACCTCACTGCTAATTTACAATCATCAGGATGTCAAACAGGCAGAACATCTGTCCTCACAAAAGTTGATTGGTCTTGAGTTGGGCCTGGAACGCTGGAAAAAGTTATGGGGCAGTGCCGAATCGGTGGGCGACAACCTGTATCGTATTGATATAGAGAGGATCCATAGCGGCCTTAATTTCCGCAGCAAACAAAATAAATTATGGAACTTGCGTACCGTACTGATGATGGTGCGTGCAGGAGTGCTGGAACTGGATGCCGATCTACAAAACCCGCCAGACAAAAAAGACTTTGCCGATGTTAATCGCTACGAAGCGGCAAAAGAGCAAATCATCCGACAGAACGGAAACTCACTGGTAGTACGCATCCTGCGTAGTCACCACACCGGAGAAGAATTGTGGAAAACACATATTATCCCCTCCCGTGAAGAGACGCTGCAAGCTGCAAGGGCTAACCATAATGCATTAATCAACTGGCTGCATACGCCACTGAGCAAACCGCTGTGCGAGGCACTTGTGGATCTCTACTCGATGGCGGAATTTATTCCGGGTCACGCCTGTGGTGGTTGCCCTGCCTGTCGCGATAAGCAGGCGCTTACTAATAATTACCTGAGTCCACCTCCGCTGTTGCTTAACCCGCCAGCGTCGGTGGCACAGCAGGCGTTAAGCCGCTGGCAGGCGCTCAGCGGCCTATCTTACTCCAGTTGCTTTATCACCTATCAGCCAGTCAACGACGATGAGTGGGAACGTGAGAACTGGTATCACCGTGTCGCGACGCTATTGGTGCAACTGCATCTTAGAGGCATTGTCCAGCGCGTCTGGGCAGATCCTGCCTTGTTGCATAGTATATTTAGCGCCATTCCGCGCGGTGAGCGCCTGATCTTGTTGAGTGACGAATTGCCTGCACGTGATGAGCCAGCGCCGGATAACGATGTAATGGCCGAGTTGGCAGAGTTGGTACTTCCCACTCAAGAGTCCTGCGCCAATGGTTACCTGCCGCCTTTCAACCCAGCACCATTACAACTGACGCTGATCCCGCATGATATGCCCGATCCTCACCATCCTGGCGGGGCGCATTACGTTCTTCTCGATAATCACAATTGGATCACCATCGAACAACTTCAAAGGAAACTAGACAGTGTCGATTATCAATAATGCCCATGGTGGCAGCCAGTATGCCGTGCTGGCCGCATTTTATCAGGTGCTGAAAGCCAGCCCGAAGAACCAACTACCGCGTGAAAAGCTGATGGCGCTCTGTGCACCGGAAACATTGCAAACCGGCGACTCACAAAATGCACGTGGTAAAGCGTCTCAGGAATTAAGAGCATGGCTGGACTTGGGGTTACTGACGGAAGAAAAAGTAGAAGAGACAACACAAATCAGTTTCAACGCGAACTATTTCAGCACAAAAAGTATGCCGCTGCGCCAGGCTGCGCGCCGCTGTTTACAGGCTCAGGAAAATAACAGTGACCTGAGTTCACGCGATGAACGCGCCGTCGACCTTACCCTTTTGGCTGCGTTGCTGCTGGCGCTGGATGTCTATCAGAACGCAGAAATCAAATCGGGCAACCTTGAAGTGCTGGTGAACACGTTTATACCTGATTTTCGTATCAACAGTAATGAAATTGCTGTCGTTCCGGGGTATCTCAGTTGGCTGGGCTTTGCTCAACAACTCACTCGCGACAGTTACGCCATTGACCCCACCGATTCTATTCGTGAAGAGTTACCGTTCCTTATGCGTGTTGGCGAACAACTTTCCATCGGCGAAGTGCTGCAACGTCTTAATCGGGCGCTCCCGGTGCTAGATGGTGGCAGTTATCGCCAGCAGGTCGAGGAGCGTATCAGTCTGTATGGCTGGCACTCTCTTAGCCCTAACCGCCTTTCCACCTCGCTGTCGCGTGCGCTGCTGCGGCTTCAGCTTTCCGGAGTAATCAACATGAAGGCTGAGTCTGACGCCAGCGGCGCAATGCAGTTAACCGGCCGGAACGGCAGCGTGCTGCGTACCGTAACCCATCTGACCTTAAATGATGTGGGAGTCCACTAATGCCACAACTACAGAGCTACTGGCCCAGCGAGCAGAACGTTACTGCCTGCATCCTAACCGAGGCTGAGTCACTGGCTGACAGCCAGTTGCTGGCGGTGCATGAACCGATGCGTCTCGACCGCATTGAGTTTCAAAGTGGTAAGGTCACGCAGGTGGGAGAGGGGGCGTTGCTGGACTTTCTGCTTGAACATAACCGCCCGCTGCCGCTAATTGGCGCTTCTGGCGTGGGGAAATCCCACTTGGTACGCTGGGTTCATGCTCAGCTCAAACGTCGTGAAGATCATGCGAAATACCACATTATCCGCATCCCCAAAAATGCTTCTCTGCCACGTGTACTTGCCGCCATTCTGGAAGGTCTTGACGGCGAGGAGTATCAGAGTATTCGTGAAAAGGTTAACGGAGTTGGAAAGCAATTAATCCCCGAAAACGTTGCCGAACATATTGCTCTTAAATTGCGTCAAGCGCTAAACGCAGCATATACAGATGCCATTGAAGAGCTTCGCCAAGAAAAAATGGGAAAAATTCAGCTGGAAGAAAGCAGAAAAAAGCAGCTGGAAGAAATTCAACAACACGCAGCATCATCCCGACTGCCCGCGCTGTTTTTTGACAGCGTGATGACGCAGTATTTCACTGCTCCTGGCGCCTGTCTTCACAATATAGCGCAGCGCTTCTGCCAGGGAGCTAATGACGACAGTATTGCAAACTTGCGGTATGAAATGTCTGCGGAAGACTTCACCTTCAACGGACTGGACTTCAGGCAGGTTTCACCAACAGTGCTTCCCTACCTGCGCAACCAACAGTTGCTTACCAGTGATGAAAAAAAGCAAGCAGCGGCTCGCGTTGTCAACGTGGTGCGCAGCCAGGCGTTAGAAGACACCTTCGTCGAACTATTTAGCTTTAACCGGGCCAATTTCCAGGATCTGATGCGTATGATCCGCCGACAGCTGCTGGCAGAAGGTCGCGACCTGATCCTTCTTGTGGAAGATCTTACCGCCACCTCGGCGATTGAAGATGTTCTGATCGCCTGTCTGATAGAGGAAGATGAGTACGACGGCAAAAAGGTTTTATGTACTCTAAGATCGATTATTGCGGTTACTGAGGGTCACGATAGCTTTAAGCGCCTACGTAATACACTAGGCACCCGTGCCCGCTACGAATGGGTGATCCAGCAGCATGCCAGCGAAAACGATGTCGCACTGAAAAAACGCGTTATTGACTTTTGCGGCCGCTATCTCAACGCTGCCCGTCACGGCGCTGCTGCTCTGGAAACTTATCACCTCCAGCAGGACGCGCAGTGTTATCAGGAGATTCCTGTATGGCAGGATCAGGAGGTGCTGGAGAACGAATCTGCTGCGCCAGCGCTGGCCAGTTTTGGCAGCACTAGCATTGGTCATCCGCTGTTTCCCTTCAACCCAGCAGCCATTGGGCAGTTGGTAGAACGACACTGCAAAGTTAAAGAACAAGGCCTAGTGTTTATCCCGCGTAATATTTTGCATGAAATTTTGCGCGAACCACTGAAAAAGTATCGCCAGAATTATCTGGACGGGCAGTTCCCGCCATCACAATTTGCTGAGATTGTATGTAACCCGGCATTACAGCAGAGGGTACGCCTGGAAGGCCTCAGCCAGCCTGAGCGGATTAATTCACTGCTGGCTGTTTGGGGGGGAAATAGTACAAACCTGGCAGGTCTTACGCCCGCTATCTGTAAAGAGTTTGGTCTGCCGGATGCGGCAGTACTGTTGGGGGGCGGTGGAACGCCACCGGAACCAGCACCGGAACCAGTACCGGAACCTGTACCAGTACCGGAATCAGTACCGGCACCACCATCACCACTTGATGAATGGAAACTCGTGCTGGATAAATGGCACCAGAGCAAGACGCTCGAGCAAACCAGAGCCCGCGACATTCGTAAGTGGCTCCTGGAAGCGCTGAATGCCCGTATCGACTGGTCAACTGAGCTTATCCAGACCTCTCTCATGGCCAGCTCAGCAAAAACTCAGGGTAGGATCCACTTGCCCGGCGTGCTTGTAGGGAATCAGTCACATCCGCTGGTGAAGCTTGAAGATACTCCTGAGTTGCGTAGCGCCTGTCTGGCGATGGCGCACTTCAACCATTATCAGAGTTGGGATTATGACGGCAGTGAGATCGACTACGCCGCCTTTCATAGTTTCATGGATTGCATTGAGCACGAAGTAAAACTCAAGGTGTTGCAGGAAGAACGCGATGAGCTTTCTAGTATCATTAACGATCTGCAGTTAAGTGGTTCATTCCTTGGGTTGGATGGATTATCAGCATCCCATCCGACCACGCTGGTGCAGGCACTGTTAACGGAACCGCAAGTCGCAAACAGCAACCATCCACTGCTGGATGAGTTCTTAACCCAAGCGCGCGACACCGTGATTGATGAGCATCTGAAACGTCGCGAGCATTTAATCGCGCTTACGGCGGCGAAAAAACCGGGTGCTCAGCCGTATGCTATTAACGGCTTAATGCTGGTGGAGGCGTCTAAGAAACAACTGCCAGACGCTGGCAAACAACCGGGCAAGATCCATGAAGTCAAAAGTAAGCTCGGTGGCTACCGCACCCTGCTATTGAAGACCCAAGAGAGCATCACTGAACGCCTGAGCGACGGCAACAGCGCCAGCCTGGCAGCGGTGAACCTCTGCGACACCATGAAGGAGATAGTCGAACTGGCGAATAGCGCGGACGTCGCCCGTCCAATGGGTGAAACTGTACCGGTACTGCTGAAGTTGCTGAAGAACTGGAAAGATCCAGAGCTGAAAAAACTGATCAGACAACTGGAAAAACTGACGTTGCCAGCCGATAACTCGCACATGTTGATGAGAGAGATCCTTGCCATCAATGGCGAGCAGTTTGAGGCGTTTCGACAGTTATTAGAGACTTGGGGCAAGTTCGAAGACGCCACCGACAAGTATGTGCAACAGCGTATAAGCGATAAGGGCGGAGACCAAGTTGAGGATGCAGAAAACCAAGTTACAGATACCCTGGCAAACCTGGCTGAACAGTTAACGCTGCTGGAGGCGGACTTATCATGAGTGAAGTAAACATCAATGACGTGGTAACTCCCGTAGCCAGCGTACCGGAAGAACGCGGTATTTTTGCACGGCGCAGCGGTGATTTTAAAGCACGCCTTCAACGCTACCTACAAATGGAGAAAGCTCAGGATATCCGCGATAACCTGCTGCGGATAGCAAAAAAAATCGATACTCCGACTCAAACACTAGCACAGGCCCTCTGTAGCTATAGGGTGTTAAGGCAGGTCCACGACGATGAAACGGGTAAGCCGATTGTTGGTCCGTTTGACCGTGCGACTTTCGGCAATCCACAAATCCTGCTGACGGCCTTTTGCCAGCAGTACGCGACGCATAAACATGATGTTGAGCAAGAGGGTGAACTTGCCCTGCTTACTCAAGAAATTAGGCGCTTAGCCAGCGAACTCAGCACGCACACCACCGCGGCGTGGGTTAACTATATTCGCGGATTAAAAGCGCAGTGGGAAGTGGATCAGAGACTGTTCAGTAACTTGGCGCATCAGGAAGGACAACGAAAAGTACAACAGCACTACAGTGATCTCGTGGAAAAGTTCACCAGCAGTAGCCGGGGGCTGCCGAAAACCATTGAAGAATTTGATACGGTGAGAGACCTGCATGAGAAACTCTGCCAGCAACGCGGAGCACTTAAGCTGGATGTGCCAGAAGAGGTCAATCTCTTCCTCAAAGCCGTAGCCGGGCAAGGTGCCACGCTCGATATGTTGACGCCTAATGTACTCAGTTGGCTGACGGAAGAAGACGACCCGACGCGCTATCGCATAAGACGCCTGTAAGGAGCCGTAGTTTCAATGGAACAGATTATTCGCGCAGTACTTGATGGGCTGGAGTCGCAGGAGGCGGTACTCCTCACTTGGGGTAACACACAAGGTTTTTTCACTGAGACCGAGTTCCGTAATACTATTTCTCAGGTCTTACAGAACCACCCGCTCGAGGCCAACGGCCTAACTAGTTTTGGCATAGCGAAAGTTATGATCGATCGTGGATTGCTACTGCGTCACCAGCAAAATGGTGTTTCGGTGTTTCGTACCCGCATGGCGGAGGCAGTGCGCCTTTACAGCCAGTTGCGCCAGATGTTTCCTAAGCACGGCCTTAATAATAACTGGCGTACCGCATCGACGTTGGTGTCCGACTATCGCTTCTTACGCCGCCAACGCAAATACCCGAAGCGTAACCAACAGGCTGCTGAAGTTTTGCAGCAACTTGATGAAATAACTGGTTTTACCTCTACGCACCGCCAGTTACTGTCGGCCCTGCTCAGCCATTCGAGCGGAATGTACAACCTCGCCTACTTTCAACAAGAAGCCTGCAAAAACGTACTGCGCGGATTGCAGCAGAGCCAGCACCGCTCGACTGCTACCATTGTCTGCGCCGGAACTGGGACTGGTAAAACTTTGGCGTTCTATCTGCCTGCTCTGACCTTTATCGGCAGTGAACTGGTCGCCAAAAGAAAAGATGCGGTAAAGGCGCTAGCAATTTACCCTCGGAATGAACTGCTGAAAGATCAGTTTATCGAAACGCTGCGTCAGGTACGTAAACTGAACGGTTTGCTGGAAGAAAAAGGCGTGCGCAAAGTACGTATCGCCGCTCTTTTCGGCATGGTGCCGCTAGATAAAGACGCGATTTATCGTGACTACATGAAAACGGCTTGGAGCCGGCATCGTGACGGCATGTCCTGCCAGTATATTCCCTGCCCGACGGATAGCTGTCGTGGCAAAATGGTCTGGCGCACCGCTGATCTTGAAAACAGCTTTGAACGTCTGCATTGCGATAGCTGTACGCAGACCATCGAGCCTGATGAAGTGATCCTGACGCGTAAGCGTATGAAGATCGAACTGCCAGATATTTTGTTTACCAGCACCGAAATGCTGAATAAGCAGATGGGCAACCCGTTTCTGGCATCGCTGTTTGGCATCGGCAAAAATGTCGTCCCGCCATCGATGATGCTGCTTGATGAGGTGCATACCTATTCCGGCGTCAGCGGTGCACAGAACGGCATGCTGATCCGCCGCTGGCGGCATCTTTCCGGTGCTACACCGCACTTTGTTGGACTGTCCGCAACGTTGGAGCAGGCGACGCGCTTTATGGCTTCGTTAACCGGGTTGGAAGAGTACCTAGTGGCGGAAGTTAGTCCGATCGAAGACGATATGGAGACAGAGGGCGCGGAGTATATGCTGGCTCTACGTGGCGACCCGGCGTCCCGCTCTAGCCTTTTGTCCACCACCATTCAGGCCTCCATGCTAACCAGGCGTATGCTCGACAACGCCGCAGTGCCGGTCAGCAACGGTATGTACGGCACGCGCAGTTTTGTATTTACAGATGATATTGACGTCATTAACCGCCTCTATTTCCAGCTACTGGATGCCGAGGGTCGTTACTCGAATGGCAATATCAATGCCAAAAAAGAACCGCTGGCGATGCTGCGCGGCGATGCGCCAAATGAAGAGAAATTTACCTTTGGTCAGCAATGGCCGTTGGCTAAAATGATTGGCCATACACTCGATTCTGCTGACCGCAGCAACGTTAAGCGCACCTCTTCGCAGGATGCTGGCGTCGACCATGCTGCGGATCTGATTGTCGCTACCGCGTCACTTGAGGTCGGATTTAACGACCCGAACGTCGGTGCCGTTATCCAGCATAAAGCCCCGCGCGATAATGCCCAATTCCTGCAGCGTAAAGGGCGTGCTGGACGTCAACGAACCATGCGCCCGTGGACCGTGGTTGTGCTGTCCGACTATGGCCGTGATCGCATGGCATTTCAGTGCTACGAAAACCTGTTTGAGCCGGTACTAAAGGCGCGCCAACTGCCGGTCGGCAACAGTTACGTACTGCGTATGCAGGCGGCCTTTGCCACTATGGACTGGCTCTCCAGCCGTAACGAGTATCTTAATCAGTGGAATCGTGGTATCTGGGATGACCTATCCGTCCCGCAGGACAAAGGTAAGCCATCTGAAGCTCAGTCAAAGCTGGCCGATCTGATTGAAGACCTTCTGAACAGCCAGAAAACCCAGCAGGAGTTTAACTCATGGTTGGCTGAAGCACTGGGGATTAAGGACGAAAAACTGCTGCAGTCATTGCTGTGGCAACCCCCACGCGCGATTATGACCGCGTTTCTTCCTACGGTACTTAGAAGACTGCGCTCCAACTGGTCGCGCCTTGGCATTGAGCAGGCCGATAACTGCCGCAAAAGCACGCCGATGCCTGATTTTATACCGTCCGCGTTGTTTAACGACCTCTGCCTGCCGGAGTTACAGATTAACCTGCTAGGTGAAGTCGGTCAGGAACCCGATGCGCACAGCATGCCGATTTTGCAGGGGATGAAAGATTTTGCCCCGGGGCGTATCAGCAAGCGCTTTGCCATCAAAAACATTCGCGAATGCCACTGGCTAGTGCCGAAAAAACTCGAGCTGAAAGATGGTTCGCATCCATTCCCGATTGATGATTACTGCCCGCCAGACAAACGGGAGTCCATGCCCGATTGTCACATTACCACTCGCACTGGCATGCAGGTTATCCCTTGCTTCCGCGCCTGGGAAGTGACTGCCAGCACGCCACCAGATGACCTTAAACTGAGTGAAACCTCAAACGCGTTTCTTAACTGGCACAGCGAGATCCGTCCACCTCAGAACGGCATCCCTGCGGAAGTGCCATCCAACAATGCCTGGCAGGATATTTTCCAGCAGGTGGAGTTTTACAGCCACCAGCAGCACTGTCCGATCGAAGCCGTGCGCTTTGCCACCGGATCACGTGCCAATATTAAATTCAGCGACCAGCGTGAAGACCTGCAGATTGACTTCAAATTTGAACACCAAGGCGAACCCGCTGCGTTTGGCTTCTCGCTGTGGGTAGATGCGATAAAATTCCAGTGTCGGTTACCTAATTTTGATCTCGCTAGCATCAGCAACAACCGTGAACTGGTGGCCGGATTGCGCACAGCGCGCTTCCTGTATGAAGTCAGCCACGACGAGGCAATCAGTGTTAATACTTTCCTCGTTGGTTGGCTGGCAGAAACTGTCCTGGCAGGTATTGGCAGCGAAGCAGTATTGAAAAACTGCACCCCGGAGCAGGCGTTCCGCGCAATGGAACACAACAGCGCAGGGATCGCCTTGATTGACGTTCCTGCTCGAATCTTCCAGACGTTGTATGATGTGCAGACCGGTGAAGAGATAGAGCAGGATCTACAGCAAAGCTTGCGTGAACTGTTGTCCCAAGCTCCGGTGATGGCAAGAATTGCCGACTGGGTGGAACTGCTGTGGCAACCGCTGGATAACACCTGGTTGGAGTGGTTGACCCTCAACTTCACCAACACACTGGGTGCGGCGCTGCTGCAAACCGCTATGCAGTTGTGCCCAGATGCCGACGACAACGACCTAATCCTTGACCTCAACGGTGGGCCGGTGCGCACTGCGCTGCTCGCGCCTGACCAGCGCGAAATCTGGCTGTCGGAAACCACCGTGGGCGGTGGCGGTATCATTGAGAAGATCCAACAGATTTACCGTGAAGATCCGCGCAGTTTCTTCGAGTTGCTAGACTTTAACCTCAGTCCAGGCGACTACGAAACAATGGACAATAATGTCTGGCACCTGCTGCAAACCATGGTAAACCCGACATCATCCCTGCCTGCGTGTATGAACGAAATGCGCCTTGCCAACGATCATGCCAGCCAGGTTCAGGCGCAGCGCAACTTGCTGGGAGAATTGCAGCGCAGCGGCTTTATGACCAGCCACAGCTTCCTGTCGGCGATCAACACCCGCCTATTACGGCCGGGGACCGATGCCAGCAGCGATGTCTTTTTACTGCAACTGCAACAGGATTGGCGACAGCAGGAGCAGCGACTGGGTATTGAACTACCACAGCGTGTCTATGCCTTTACCTGTAGTCAGTCCAGCGCGCTTGACCAGCAACTACAACAAGCTAGCCAAGGGCAGCACAACTTGGAGAGTTGGCGTTTAAATACCTGTAATGGCCTACTGTGGCCACGTGGCCATACCATTCGTGATAGCTGGCTAACTTGGTACAACCCTTACAGCTTTGCCGGGCCAACCGAGCGCCTCCTGCTGGCCCATGTGGTGCAGCACAGTTGTGCTCAGGTGGCGCTCAGCCAACCAGACTGGATGCAGCAGTGTCACCAGCATCTGGAAAATAATGGTAAATGCGAGTTACTAGCCGAACCGGGCGATGCAATAAATGAGGCCATCGCTACTCTTTTAGTCACCCCAGTAGAAATGTATGGGTTGTTCTTCTACCCGCGCGTCAGTGCCCTGCGCCGCCACAACAATGACACCTTCGCCATGATTGAAATTCCGGAGGCGATCCAATGAATACCCGTCGTATCTTTAAATCCAGAACCTCACGCCAGAGTGAAGTTCTTGATGTACTCAGCTCCTTGTTGGTAGCGGAGATCGCTCAGCCCAGCGCGGAATTGTGGATAGTCTCGCCGTGGATCACCGACCTCGACCTGCTGGATAATCGCACCGGCCGTTTCGACTACCTCGAACCAGCCTGGGGACAGCGTCAGGTGCAGACCTCAGAACTGCTGGCGCGTGCGGTAGCCAACGGCGGTACGCTTAAAGTGATGACCAACGAGACCCAGCATAATGCACGCTTTATCCGCCAGTTAACCGAACGCGTCGCCAACTACGGCATGCTGGATAACCTGTACATTGGCCAGAAAGAGGTACTGCATACCAAAGGGTTCCTCGGAGATCATTTCTTCCTAAGCGGTTCAATGAATCTGACGATCGGCGGGATCGTGATCAATGATGAACAGATTAACTTGACCACAGACAAAACCGCCATCGTGCAGGCGTTGTTAGCATTTAACGACTTTTACCAACCGGCACAGGGAGGTGTGCAATGAACAGCGCTGATAGCGAAAAGTTCCTGCGAGCCTTTTTCCATAGAGAAAACAATATTATCTCTTGGGAAAAAATCGCGGGTGGCCTGCTAGAAGCATCAACCCAACAGCGGTTGACCCCCTGGCTTAACGATGTCCGCAACGGATGCTTCCCGGTGATCCTGCCGCGTGTAGTAAAGGGCAGTAACGATAAAGTGACTTGGTATGCAATGGCCGATGAGGAACGAGACTATGCGGAGTTGCGCGAGTTATTAGACGCGCACGTCGGCACCTCGTGGTCTGACTTTAACCGCCAGCGCACGATGCTGGATCCGAGCGACCCGGTGGAAAAAGCGTTGATAGACCACTATAGCGATAGAGTATACAAATTTAGCTCGCTTTCTCAGTCGAGGATCCCGGAGATTTTCAATGGCATTGAGCGCTTGCGCCAACAACTCGCCAGCCGCCCGATTCACCAGCTCATACTTCTACGCCCGCGTGGCCGTATTCTGCGTGACGTCCGTGCCGCCTTGCGTCGACGTGATGTGCCGCAGACTCGCCTCTATCTGCAGGAACTACGTGAAGCTGGTGGCATAGGCCATATTAACGAACTGTTTATCGAACTGCGCTGCATGGCTCTGGAAGGTGATGCCAAAAGCCTGCTAGATTCGACTCAGTTGCGACAGGTCTTGGATATGCCGCACCCGTTGGTGTTGGCTGAAGAAGTGATGACGGTTTTCTATCAGCAGTTTCTGCTGAAGTATGAGCAGTTGAGCGACCTCGCAGCCCAACGACAAGCATTTAATATTTTGCTGGTGAAGAACGTACCGCGCCTGTTCCAAGTGACGCAGGGTATAAACACGCCATCGGCGATCAAAAATATCCTACTATGGTTACTTTCTGACACACAAAGTGATCCTGCAAGACTGAGGGAACAGGCACAACAAGTGGTTGCCGGTATGAAGGGGGCAACAGACGATGACCGGCACTGGATCCGCCGGTTGCTGGAAGCATTCCCGGCCGTTGCTGTGGCCTCGCTACCGGTGGCGAGCACCGATGAATTGCTTGCCAGAGCCGATGAATATCCTGAAAGCGTTCTGAAAGAATTACTGTTACTACCGGTCAGTGCTCGCGGTGCAGCTATTGCTTTGCAATGTGCTTGGGTCATAGGCAGTGCAGAAGCTGCTGTGAAGGCTGTAAGCTATCTGCAACAACTGGCTCAACAAGAGCGCGACTTGTTACTGGCGAAACCGGCCTTCCAGCGTTATTACACTGCCTTACAGTTGATGCTGCCATCCAAACGAACAGAACATGATACTGCAGGTATCAATAACTGGCAGGACTGGTTGAAGGAAGTCTTAAATAACCCTCGATGGTCGGGGGCGATAGAAGCGGTAGAACAGGCCTGCGGCCAATGGAACGCAGCGGCTTTCCAGCCCGAGGCATTTGTTTCGTTGCTGGATAAAACCAACAACTGCGCCAGCATGGTGTTGCGCGATGCCATTCCAGTACTGCTCGAGTGGCTGGATAACCATCAAACAAGTGCTTCCTGGCAGTCTGTCCGGTTAGCATTGCTGCAACAATTGGCGCTGGACGACAATAGTTCTCGCGAAGATATCTTTACTGCCTGTGATCTAACACGCGGTTATTTAGAGGGCGATAGTAATGCGCACGATTACCGCGAACTAATAGAAAACCTGCAGATGATGATCGAGAGTTCAGGTACCACCAGCGCTAGCGCCTGGCTGGATTTGCTGGAACTGTTCTTGGTCTACCCAACTGCTGACCAACTTGCCAGAGAACAATTATTCAATCTGGTACTCAACATGTTTTACCGCAACCCAGCCCGCTATAGTAAATTGCAGTGGAACCTATTGGCTCAGTTTGCTGGTGAGTGCGGACTTGTCTGTGAAATTCCCCCACAAATTTTAGAGGACAGCGGGGAGAAAAATGATGAGGTTCGTGTCGGATCAACATTGAATGACAAGGTAGTGGGCATTTATACATTGACTGAGTCGGTAGCACAGCGTGTGAAAAAACAACTACTAGCCGATTATCCTCAGGCCGATATTCGCCTCAACAACGATAAAGGCGGCTCAACCATGCTGCGTTCATTGGCTAGAGAAGCGGATGTATTTATTTTTGCTTGGCTTAGTTCTAAACATTCTGCTTATTACGCGATAAAGGAAGAGCGAGGGGATAAACCATTATTGCAACCTTCTGGAAAAGGCAGTACGAGTATGCTGGACTGCATACGTAGTTATCTTAAATTGTAGTAAAGGTAAAAAACTTAGCTGTAACCTATAACGTCACAGCTAAGTTCAATCTCGGGCTATTCACCCCGATACACGCAACCCGCACTACAGGTTTCTTTCACCATGACAGCACTCAGAATTGGCAACTGTGTTTTAACCTGACTCCATATCCATTTGGCGAGTACTTCGCTGGTTGGGTTTTCCAAGCCAGGGATGTCGTTGAGATAGTAGTGGTCCAGGCGATCTAGCGTCGGCTTGAAAATGGCCTTGAGTTCAGCGAAATCAATAATCCAACCTGTGTGTTTATCAACTTCACCAGTTATCTCAAGGCGCACGACAAAAGAGTGTCCGTGTAAGCGGCCGCATTTATGGCCTTTAGGAACATTGGGAAGACGGTGTGCGGCTTCAAATGTGAAATCTTTGTATAACGTAGTTTTCATGGTGACCTCATTTTTTGTTATACAGTAACAATAAGAAGCAAGATTTCCTAGCATTTAAGAATGAGCATTAGCACGCTTGTGTATTCCGACCCAAACCGGATTGTTTTCGATTGTGAGCCTCTTTGCAGGATGAGCATGCAACTCAATTGGACGTTATCGCTAGTCACAGCCTTACATCGACTAATATCACCGCTTCGTACGTAAGTTTAAAGATTGGCGGCAAAAAAGAGCTTCAGCATTCTCATGACGCTATTTCAGTTGGATAACTGAAATCTCCACTACGACAACTCAGGCTGTAACTAACTGGTCTCGCATGGTGCGCAGAGCCAGACGGCTTTACTGACCCTGAGGATAGCATTGGGGAGGAAGTGCTGTAGCCGTCTGGCTAATTGCCTTTCACCCGAATCAGGATTTACATACGGGCAGTGCTGTCGCCCGTTCTCTGTTAGATCGCCGTGCCAGTGTGTAAACCACGGGCGTTCGGTGATGTATTCAGGATGGTATTGCGGCTTACTGCCGCAGAAGTGGCAGGTGTAGCTGTCGTAAGGGTGAAGCTGTCCAGTGGTTGCTCCCGTGAGACGCTTATTAGCGTCAAGCGCAATAAAACATTTGGCGTAAATCGTCATAGTATTGGTCCTGTGCCATGCGACACGCAGGCGTAAGCCGTCCCGAGGAGGGCAGCAGTGCGGGTCATACGACTGGTTGATTTAAATTAGGGGGAGATGTGATTGCGTTCGACAGGTTACTGACGGGACTGCGCTATGCGTTGCTGTAGCCAGGCTTCCACTTCGCTTTCAAGCCAGCGGGAGCTGCGACCCAGTTTGATTGGCTTCGGGAATAGACCATCTTTAATTAGCTTGTAAAACCATTTGTCCGTAAGCCCTGTAAGCTTCGTGATGAACCGCATATCCACCAACTGGTCATCAAGCAAAGAAATTTGTTCTGTCATGTTGCTGTCTTCCATTGTGGGATAATCCTGAGCTGGCGGTTGATTGCTCGTTACCACCAGCCCTTCCACATCAATGGATTGATACGTAAAAAAGTGCAGAACGCGAGTTACACCGTGCGAGGACGCCCCAGTCCGCTGGGTGGCGGTACCTCGCTGGCTCCGTAATGATAATGACCGTGCTTTTGCTCTTCTTTGGCAAGGTAGCTGATGATGTAGCGCAGGTTATCGATGGCTTCGGTATCATCATAGTTCACTGGCTTATCAATACTGACTTCATAAGTGGGTTTGTATTCGCAGCGGTTGTAATAGCCTTCTCGTTGCGTTACTTCCCGCCATATTGTTCCGACTCTCTCAGCTATTGGGTAGGTAGCCTGGTTAAGATGCCTGTCGAGATAGAACACGATATGAGCATGGCAGCCGTGGTCTACAGAGCTCTCCAGTACCCAGAAATATCCTGACAGATTTGTGTGCTGCAGGGTGCGTTCAACCAGCATGCGCACCTCTCGCTCGGTTTCATTCCATGAATGACGTTTATAGCGCTCTGTACCTTTCTGATAGAACAGGTCGAGTCTGAGTGCCTGTATTCGGGAGTATCGGTTCAGTAGCTGATTCAGGTGGTCATTGATCAGAGACAGTAGAAACCAGTTCATCGTGTATCTGGAATTAAAAGGGTAAGGAGTGTGCATTGATTTATCCTTTGTCAGGTGGAGTACAAAGGATTGGGATGAGATGTAATTTTTAAGAGAAGCGGGGATACGGCAGATACAGGGAGCTGTGTATCCGGGGCAATACAGGCAGGGTTGCTTGTTGGGGGAAGGAGCTGTGAACAGGGCGGTATAGAAACAGGGAGTGCCCCTTAATTATACTAAAAACCCAAATGTTCATATCAGCTGTTTGAGGATTCTAATGAGGTGAACAGAGGAGATTCGTAGAGTAAAAACTACAGGAATAATGCAGTAAAACGTCAAAGTAATATCACAATAAAATCAGTAGGATATCAGTAGTAAATCAGTTATTCCTCAGCCTGTGACCCGTCTCTCTCCACATAAAAGATGCTCATGCTAATCTGTGTTCAGGAGCCAGAATTAGAGGGAAGAGACGATGTTGCATTACGATATGATCCGCTACGAGATAATGTATCTAAAAATGCTTGGTGCGCTTTCCAGCACTGATTACTCCTTACAGTGGAGTACTTATGATTCGCCGGATCAGTTTCGACGTTTAATCTCTGAGATCCTTGAACGGCATTTCCTGGGCGATCAGGACAGGATCAAAGTTGGCCGGAAAACTCTTAAAGAATGGGCTGAGTTGCTACTGATTGATAAAGATTATTTTGATTGTTTCAAAGGTACACCAAGAGCATTGTGGTTTGCTCACCATTATATTTTTGAATACCCAGTATTATCTGCAGGGCTGACGCTTGGTGGGTTGGGGAATGACCTCGGTTGTTCAGGAAGATTTAATTCTCTTTTAATGGATAATAATATCTTCACAAATCTTGATTTCCCTAATTTGAATATCGACCTGGACGATATCGATTGGGACCTGATAACCAATCCAAAGGCCACAGCCTCGAAAAAACCGAAACGTGTTTTCTCCCGATTTTATCTGAACGCGGGAGCAAGTACCGATCTGTACAACCCCACCCCGGTAACTGAGCGTGAACTCATCAATGGTGTGATGAGATACATTGATGGAGCTCCATGCTCACTTGGAGATAAGATCTCTTATTTCAAAAAACTGCACGAGCGCTGGCTTGAGCAATATGATTTTTTTCTGACAGATTTTGACTGGATGTCACGTCATGATGAAATTCAGTTAGTCTATCTCTGGGACTATCTCAAAGGAAAAGAACGAATAGCGGGCTATCTTCGCCCTTATAATACGTCCATGCGTTATGACATGATTATTGCGGCTATGGATGTGTGGAACGTCCAACCTGAAGAGAAGCTGGAGTTTATTGAGAAGATGAAACATGCCTGGCAAGCATCAAAATCTTATCGGCGATCTGCTAAATAGCGTTGTGATCTCAGTGGTTTCTTCGTCTGATTTCTCATTGTAGTGATGAATCTGAGTCGACCCTTTGAGTCGATCTAGGGTCCTCGCACTATCTCCTCCTTGTCCCGTTAAGTACAGAGCACATAGTCGAGGTATGAAAATTAGAACGTTTACTTCTGGCTCGAAGCGTGCAAGCTAGCTGATCTGAAGGTCCGCTCTGAGCGAACAGCGGACATTAATAACCTAAGAGTCATAGAGTTCTTGAAACTTATCCCTCCGGGTATGAAAGCTGGCGTGATACTTAAATAGGCAGAATAATTTATCTGCAAAACTCAGAAAACATCTGTTTATGAATAGGAAAAAGGAGAGCAACAACCCTCCTTTTATTTTTTAACTTCACTATAATTTAAATACCAGTCCCTTAGGCGCATCGTATAACGTAGATATTTTTACTTCAGCTTTAAAACCTTTTTCCTTAATTGCCAATAAGTATGCTTGCCTTAAATTTTTCTCCATTCTTGGATCAAAGAGAATCGAATCTAACAGTTCGCCTGGATTAATTGTAAATTGGAAAATATCACTATTAACTGCATTGTCATCACCAGAATAAATTAAACGAACTTCGTTTTCGTGTTCAAATTCCACACGTTTATATAAAAGTGATTCAGCAATACCTGAACCATCAGTATCTAATAAATTAACTGACATGAGCTTTTCTAGAAGATTGATTTCTGGAAGATAAGAAACCTTGCCTATAAAACACTTTAAATTATGGTGCGTTGGTTCTGCTGTTTGAAGTGCAGTTAATAATTTCCTTGGTGTGGTTGAAACTCTTACACCATCTTTATCATGGGAATATATCCGCCACATTGCATCAGTTTCACTATGAAATGTCCAGCATTGACCATAAACAGAATCTTTTGCGGAGAATGTGCCTGTTTCCCCATCAGAAGTTTCGATTGTACTATTTAATAAGGCATTCTCGAATGGATCATCCCACTTTATTGGTCTTACTAAAGTTAATTTTTTTTCTTCAAGCAATTGAAGAAAACGATGTATTGGCATAATTCTATAAATAGGTTCATCCAACAATTCATCTGTTAAATTGATATGATTGTTATAGCTCATTGAAATTGACCTTTAGTTCTGTTGGTTAGTATGTTATACAATTAAAAATACAGAGAGAATCTTTTAGAAAAAAACTTAAGGACGTATTCCCACTAATGCAATTGAACTGAGTTTCATAACTGCTTAATGTCTGGAGGCCAGATTAATCACTAAACTCAATAATAAATATAACATTATGCAATGTTTGTTGTTTTCTTTATTTTAATATCTTCATAAGAAAGTTCGATTCCCAATTCTTTGAAAACACCATTAATAATATCATTGTCGTTTTCACTGGTGTTTAAATTCACATCATTTATAATATTTCGCATTGTATTAAGCATGCAAGAACCAGTGTGTAAGTAACGTTTGTAGTCATCAATCAATTCATCAATCGCAGTGTTTTCAATATTAATTACTTTAATGCTCTTGATGTAATCATTGATTGCTTCAATTTGAACAAAGAAAGATTTAATTGAATTTCTTTGTTTTTCATTAAACTCTCCAAATGAAAACTCCATAGCTTGACCAATGAAGTAGATCTGTGTGCACCTCGGAGCGTATCTACGTATATCACCTTGCTCTGGGTTGCCGATTTTCATTTTTTTTGCATCTTTCAATGCCTTACCCATTTTTTTTAGGTTTTTTTTCAATGTTTTTATTTCATCTTCAATTTCTAAACTGAAGTTATTCTTTACCCTTTTCGCTTTCCTTTTGTCTTTAAGATACTCTACTAAAGGCACAGCAAAAATACCTAACGCAAATGTAATCAATGGTATGATATTTTTCAACGAATCAGAAGTGGCTGCCATTTCTTAAGTTTCATCCCAAACAATGTTGCTCTCACAGGCCTGTATGTTACACCCTTTCAAACGCTATGTCCGCTCTTGGCACAAAGCGAACATTCCTTGACGTCCTGTCAGGGAAACCCACCTGGACGTTCAGGTGATTCTGTCGATTATAGTCATAAAAAAGCCGCCCCGGAGGGACGGCTATAAACTCGCCAGTAAACAAGCTGATTTTACCGCTTACGCGGTTCTGTCGTTGCGGTGTTCGCTGACCCACTGCGCCTTTACAGTTTATCGCTTATGAATCCATGAGCCTTAAATGTCCTGACAAAATCCTCATAGCGCGCAATCATCACCCCCGATGTTTCACGCACATTTTGCTGATGAAAGCGGAAGTTTGCCTCCGATTCAACACTCTTACTCTTCCAGTCATGGGGAAGGCTTAGCATCACTGGCTTTCTGTTCGGGTAATCAACACTCATAAACGGTAGCGTACTATCTACATATGCGGTCATAGCGTCCAAAAAAGCGTCTTTCGCACCATTCACTTCAGTATTGAATAACCGATACTTTTCACCGCTAAATTTTTCAGCTTTTTCAATGTTTAAGCAAACATCTTGCCGTATACCGCTCAGGTAGCTCTGCTCAACCCATTGAGTAGTATCCTCATAAGGCAGCAATTCAAGGATCTGGTCGATGATCTTCAGATCATGTTCATCTTGCTTTTTTTTTACAGGGTCCTCAGCAGATTCATTGGATGTGTGGTAAACGTTGGTGGTCTGATTAATATCCCGCCCGGCCTGGTTCACATCACCCTCGGTTTTCTTTGCCTTCTGTTTAATGTTGTTTTGCTGTCTGATTCTATATGTAACACCGCCCCCAATACCAAACAGTGCCAGTACGCCGACTAATAAGCTAAGATAAGTAGCTGCGTCTGCACCAAAATGTGCATTAAGCCATTCAGTCATTTGAACTATGTCCTTACAGTGTGAGTAAGGATTATAATAACAGAGCTAACTTGTGCAGAAACGAAAAAAGGCAGGGGAGGTAACCCCCCTGCCTTTAATCAAGTTCCTCCATCCCTTACGGGCGTCCGGTCAGTTGCTTTATGGCAACCAGACCAGCTAGCATTATCTGCATCACCAGTAAGACTGTTGTTAGCGTTATCACTTCGACGTCTCCTCTTCCAGGAGAGCGCCACACGTAGTAAGTGCTTTTGGTTCTACCCGCCCCCCTCACTCCGCATACCATTAGTTAGCAGGTACAAGCAGTACTCTTTTGTGTGGTAAGCAAACAGGACAGCACTGGACTGACGCCTTGAGCTTTAATATTTCCTTCCGATCCATACAACTAGGTCTGTTAAAAGCCCCTAGGACGAACTCTACAGAGATGGCTATGGTGCAGGTTTCGGCTATAGGGCTCTTTGATGTAATCGAGGGTCATAACGTTGGCAATGTCTGCTCCTGGCACGAAGCGGATCTCGTTTAGTCCTGGGCTACACAAGGTCCTTTGTGTATTAATCTAAAATTCAAAATAATTTCAGATAGATATTATCTCTGTGAATCCCCGCTTTCCTGACTGGAACTCGGGGTTTTTTATTTTTCACGCTGAGACTACTGTATGAATAAACCTGACGGCCTTCAGGCCCTTGAACAACCGCTCGCGTCGCTTCCGCACACGCTTCGCCAGCTTATTCTTGAACGTATCCAGAACCTGACCCATTACGAGCCGGTAATTGGCATCATGGGCAAAAGTGGTACAGGTAAATCCTCTCTTTGCAACGAACTTTTCCGGGGTGAGGTGTCCCCGGTGAGTGATGTGAACGCCTGTACTCGCGACGTACTGCGCTTCCGGTTGCGCAGCGGTCGTCACAGTCTGGTGATTGTCGATTTACCGGGGGTTGGTGAAAACGGGCGGCGGGATCAAGAATACCGTGCCCTGTACCGTCGAATCCTGCCGGAACTGGATCTGGTGTTGTGGGTCATTAAGGCCGATGATCGGGCACTAACCGTGGACGAGCAGTCCTGGCACGGTGTGATGCAACCTTACAGGCAAAAGGTACTGTTTGTGATTAACCAGGCCGACAAAATCGAACCCTGTCATGAATGGGATACCCTCACCAGCAAACCTTCAACACACCAACAGGGAAATCTTAAAGCGAAGCAGGCTGCGATTATGGCGATGTTTAAACCGCATCATCCGGTCTGTGCGGTGTCCGCCAGCACTGGATGGGGCATTGAGGATATGGTGGCAACCATGATGCGCTGTCTGCCTGACCGCGCCACCAGTCCGGTGGTGACACAACTGCACGGGAGACTCTGCACAGAGCCGGTAAAGTCGCAGGCCCGTGACAGTTTCGGTGACGCTGTGGGTTGTGTTTTCGATACGGCTGAGTCATCGTCATTCCTGCCTGCGCCACTGAAAACGGTGATTCGAACCGTGCGGGAAGCCGTGGTAACCGTTGCCCGTGCCGTCTGGGACTGGATTTTCTTATGACAAACCGCTTATGGCGGACACTCCCTGTCCTTGCTGCGCTCAATTAATGAGCAACTAACCCATCGATTAGGCGCAAAGCCGCATCATGGCTGAAATCCACATACTGAAAAAATACGCCTTCCCATGTCCATACCCTGTCCGGCCCCTTCGTTACACTAATCACTTAATTTTCAGCCTGTTAACAGGATGGAGAAAATCTAATGTCCCAGACTGAGCGTCGCCATGAGCGGCTGGCGGTTCGGCTGTCCCTCATTATCAGTCGCCTTGTTGCTGGCGAAACACTGGATATGGGCCTTCTTGCAGCAGAGTTTGGTGTATCGATCCGCACCCTCCGCCGGGATTTTCGTGAGCGACTGATGTACCTGGATCTGGAATATCGCGACGGCACCTGTCGTCTGCTCTCTGGTAGCCATCAACGCGAACTGGCTGTACTGACTTTTGCTCGTCAGTCAGGCGTGGAGGCCCTGTTTCCTGACATGGATAACCACATGGTCAGTTCCCTGTTAAGTGGACCCGGTGAGTCTCCTTGTCTCATATGGGCAGAGTCAGAGTCATTGTCGCCACCCAGGCCAGGCATATTTACACGCCTTGTAAGGGCCATATCAGAGCGTCGTCGCGTGACGCTGCTGGCTGAAGGTTGTCGTTGCTCAAGGCTTGCACCATACCGCCTCGTACTCTGCGGCGGGCACTGGTATCTGACTGGAGAGCACCATCATCGAGTGGCGGTGTTTCCGCTGAATGATATCCATGCAGTTACCTTGCACCCGGAACTGTTCGTGCCCAACCTTCAGATTCGCAACGTTCTCACCGAACCGGAATTCCTCAGAGCTCTTCCCCATTTTCACGTTTTTCACTCACTGCTCGCCAGAACCGGCGACGGTCTTTTACCTCATAAGGAATCATGATGAAGAAAATACTGACTACAACGGCGCTGGCCGTCAGTCTCTGCGCAGGCGCTACCTTTCCGGCGTCTGCTGAAACTGTCGTGGGTACCGTCAAATTCTGGCAGTACATGCAGGCGGATGGCTGGAAATCAGCAGATGGCATGGACAACGACGCGCTGAACAATACGCTCTATCAGGCCAGTGTGATTGGCAATTATCCCTGGACCAGGCAATTCCTGCTGCGTCAGCGTGGTGGCGGTGTATATTTTCTCGCCGATAAGAAAACGCATACCGTGCGCAAGCTGAATCTGAAACCTGCCAGCGGTTATTACTCCGATCTGACCTCGGTCTATCAGAGTGAAGACCAGGGGAAAGGGTGTTACTTCACTATCATCGACACCCAGTATCAGCTGGGGCTGGCTGATGTACCTCACAGCAACCAGGTGCTTGCCGCATTCCCGGAAAACTGTGTCAACAAACAGCAGCAAGCTGCCCTGGCGGCGAAGCGTTCTGCCTCAGAGCAGAAACTGCAGCAGTGGGTAGCTCAACAGAGTCTGGCAGAGTTGTGCCGGAGCACCGGCAATTGCTGAAGCCAAGGAACGGACGATTAATAAGGAATCTGCACCATGAAGAAATTGTATCGACCTGTTCTCACTGTTTTGATGGTTATCGGTGCCATGGGGGTTTCTGGCTGCGACCGCAAGGAAGATGCGGGTGTGAATACGATAGCAAGTTTTAAGGACCTGACTCCGCCACCGTTCAGCAAGGTTGTCTCGCATAAATCCGATATTGCCCAGGAATGGGTAAAGAAGGATGCTTTCGGCACACCGCAATATACGGTGATGAAAACCAACCAGTCGCCGGAAGGCTGTGAGTCAGGCAATTATTACTACATTGCGGATATGCAGCAGAAAACGGTGCAGCCTCTGATTGCTGCCCTGTGTCTTGCGGACAATATCACCCTGAGCTTCCGGATTGAAACCGACAGCTACACGGGTGAAAAATCGGTGGTGTATTCGCACGATGGCAAGGAAATGGGGAAACTCTATCTGCCGGAGAATCAGGAGAAAAATCCATGAAGAAGCTGAAAGGCGTTATCTCAGTTTTCGCTCTGAGCCTTTGTTTGCTTTCACCGGCTCAGGCCGAAGAACAGCGTTACATCAGCATCCGCAACACAGACATGGTCTGGGTGCCGGGCAATGTCTGCGTGTGGCAGTTTCGCCTGGACAACGGCGGCAGTGGTGAGGGGGTTGGGCCTCTGACGCTCTCCCTACGTCTGAAAGACAAAGGGGGAAACACGCTGGTTAAGGGGAATATGGCGGTGGCTGCATTTGGTGAGAGCGATGCGACTCGCTCTCAGGAAGCCTCGCTGGAGAACGAATGCGTGGAAAACCTCAGCTCTGTCGAAATCATGAAGGCAACGGAAGAGCGTAATGGTTACCAGATTGACCTGCCACTGTCTGTTTTCGACCCGCAGTATTACCAACCGCTGCAAGTCACGGTTGTCGGAGGTAAGGCGTCTTAGCCAATTCTTTACCCGTTTGATTCAGCCCCTGTCGCTTATGCCACAGGGGCTTTTTGTTTTAAGGAGCCTGTATGCCTGAACTCACTGAACTACCAGAGGGACCGTTTTCGCGCCAGCAGGCAGAGGCGGTTGCGGCTCAATATTCCAACATTGCTATAGAGGACGACCAGGGTACGCATTTCCGTCTGGTTATCCGTCATGAGCGTTGCATGGTTTGGCGAGCCTGGAACTTTGAGCCGGATGCCGGTTACTGGCTGAACCGGTATATCACTCGTTATGGCATCCGCAAATTTCCTGCATAACCACCACCAGCACATCACCGATACAAACAAAGTCAGGGCACACCTCTTTCGGGAAGTGTGGCCTTTTGTCTTTTTACCCACTGCATAAGGAGTTACCCATGCGATTAGCCAGCCGCTTTGGCCGTATAAACCAGATACGACGTGACCGGCCTCTAACCTACGAAGAGCTGATGAGTCATGTCCCCAGCGTGTTCGGGAGTGACAAACATGAATCTCGTTCAGACAGGTACACCTACATCCCGACCATCACCATCCTCGAAAGCCTGCAGAGTGAAGGCTTTGAGCCGTTCTTTGCCTGCCAGACAAAAGTTCGCGACCAGAGCAGGCGGGAGCACACCAAGCACATGCTTCGACTGCGTCGCGACGGGCAACTGACCGGGCATCAGGTGCCGAAAATCATTCTACTTAACAGCCATGACGGCTCATCAAGCTACCAGATGCTGCCGGGGCTGTTTCGTGGCGTCTGTACCAACGGCCTGGTCTGCGGCCAGTCATTCGGAGAAGTGCGGGTACCGCATAAAGGTAATGTCGCCGAGAAGGTGATTGAAGGGGCTTACGAAGTGCTCGGTGTCTTTGACCGAGTGGATGAGAAACGCGATGCAATGCAGTCACTGGTGTTGCCAGCACCAGCCCGTCACGCACTGGCGAATGCCGCGCTGAAATATCGCTTTGGCGAAGACCACCAGCCGGTCACGGTATCGCAGCTGCTGACTCCGCGTCGTCGGGAGGACTACGGCGATGACCTGTGGACTGTCTACCAGCGCGTGCAGGAGAACCTGATGAAAGGAGGTCTGTCAGGGCGAACCGCACAGGGGAAAAGCAGCCGCACCCGTGCCGTTACCGGCATTGACGGCGATGTGAAGCTCAATCGCGCCCTGTGGGTTATGGCAGAAAACATGCTCGAATTTTTCGGGCGTTAAACAACAGTTCCGGTATAAGGAGATAGTTTAATGAATACAAAAAATCATCAGTTCGAGGAGCATACCGTAATTACTGCCTCAGCGGTCCCTGACGAGTTACGCATTGGCTTCTGGCCACAGCACTTTGGCACCATCCCGCAATGGATAACGCTTGAGCCCCAAATCTTTGCCTGGATGGATCGGCTGTGTTCCGATTACCAAGGTGGTATCTGGCGCTTTTCGACACTCAGCAACCGCGGCGCTTTTATGGCTCCCGAGTCAGATCACGATGAGAAGTGGACATTGTTCAACAGCATGAACGGCAATGGCGCAGAGCTTACCAGTGAAGCTGCAGGGATGGTCGCCTGTCTGATGACTTACAATCACCACGCCTGTCGCACCGAGTGTGACGCGATGACTGAGCACTATTATCGCTTACGCGACTACGTGCTGAACCATCCAGAGTGCAGCGCCATTATGCATCTCATCGACTGAGGGATACCGAACATGAATACCGCATTATCCCCGCTGTCATCTCAGCCTGAACTCTTTCCACTGGCGATTATGACCCAGCATGGTTGTTTGCTCCCCGCGACCTCCGGATTAACCCCCTATGCCCAACGCACCATTCGCCGGGCTATCAATCTGCTGGATAAATATCTGCGCCACCCCGGTATATCCTTTACCTCCAGTACTGCTGCCCGTGACTGGCTTCGGTTACATCTGGCAGGACAAGAACGGGAAGTGTTTATGGTGCTCTATCTCGATAACCAGCATCGTTTACTGGAGAGTGAAACGCTATTTGCCGGTTCGATTAACCATGTGCAAGTCCATCCCCGTGAGGTAGTGAAATCAGCGCTTCGCTTCAATGCTGCAGCTGTCGTACTGGCGCATAACCATCCATCCGGTGACCCGGAGCCCAGCCAATGCGACCGCAACATTACGGGCAGGCTTAAAGAAGCGCTGGCACTGGTTGATGTGAACACGCTCGATCATCTGGTCATCGGTTCAGAGGGCATTGTGTCGTTCGCAGAGCGAGGCTGGATATGAAAATCATCAGCAAACGCCAGGCAATGACCCTGTACCGGCAACATCCTGGATCCCGACTGTTTCGCTTCAGTACGGGCAAATATAAATGGTCAGGTAGTATCTGCCATTATGCTGGCCGCGAGGTGGCGGACATACGCGGCGTTCTGGCCGTCTTTGCTGAGCACCGTCAGGACCGTAATGGTCCTTATGTCATTCTTCGCAGCGTCACTCTCAATTTATCCTTACCTTTAATTAGGAACAATAATGAACAATCATTCCGAATCTGGTACCAAACCGGAGAATCCCGCCTGCCAGCAGTGGGGACTTAAACGCGCTATTACACCCTGTTTTGGAGCTCGTCTGGTACAAGAAGGCAGTCGGGTGCATTTTCTCGATGACCGCGCCGGGTTTAATGGTGCTTTCAGCAACGATGACGCGTTGCGCCTCGACCAGACATTTCCACTGATACTCAAACAGTTGGAATTGATGCTCACCAGCGGAGAACTCTCTCCCCGGCATCAGAACTGCGTCACGCTATGCCACAACGGACTCACCTGTGAAGCCGATACACTCGGCTCATGTGGCTATGTCTACATTGCTGTTTATCCTGACCAGACTGAGCCGCATTAAATCACCACTTATTCCCTGAACATTACAGAGTAAACATCATGCAAACCTTATCATCACACCCGATACGGGCGGCTAAGACCTGTCTGTCACCCGTTGAAATCTGGCAGCGGTTACTGACTCATCTGTTGTCGCAGCACTATGGTCTGACGCTGAATGACACTCCGTTCAGTAATGAAACCACCATACGGGAACACATTGATGCTGGAGTATCGCTCTGCGATGCGGTGAACTTTCTTGTCGAAAAATATGAACTGGTAAGAATTGACCGTAATGATTGCTCTGTCATGGAGAAGTCACCGTTCATCACCAGTATCGATATTCTACGTGCCCGGAAAGCCTCCGGTCTGATGAAACACAGCAGTCACAAAACTATTACCAGGGTAACGGCAGGCCATCATCAGGAGCTATAAACAATGGGAAGTCAATTAATGTTGATATCGACAACATTGATACAATGCTGTCCAATGTAGGGAAGCTACCAGTAACAAGATGATGAGGAGTTCGCCAAAGCTAAAGCCAGCTCCTCATCTTTATCTGTATCATCTACTCTTAGGGGGATTTTTGTTCACTTGGCTTTGCCCCGATTCGAGTCCCAAATCCAATGAATTTATGTGTTGGTATCTGTGTTGGTACACAAACAATGAGTTTGTTTTTGTTGATTTTAAATCAAGGGGTTAATTTTAATGTGCGAGTCCGGCCTTCGCACTCATCCTCTAAACACCTCCCTCCGATGCCACTCCACGAACCCCACTCCTGGATAGTTCCCTTTCACCATTGGTAGCGCAATCTGCTTCCCGGCAAAATCCCAGAACAGCCGCCCAACAATCCCGCCCCCATTCACCGCCTCAGACACCAGCACCCGCATACTCTCATCTAGTCCAATCGATCCCTTATCAAACGCCTTATGATGAATCGCACACAGCGCCAGTCCATTCGGGATCTCACACGGCCCGCCAAACTGCTTCCACTTGATATGCGCAGCTTCGAGTCCAATGGAGGCGTTATCATGCCGCATGTTAAATCCACAGATTGCGCACTCATAGTTATAAGCACGCAACACCTGCTGGCGGAACAGCGGATCGCGAACCTTACGGATCTGGTGGATATCAAATCCCATCTCATCTGCGATCTCTTCCTGAATGCTTTCCGGAAAATGTGCTTCAAGGATCTGCTGCGCCAGCGAGCCGATGAGATTTTTGTTCTTACTCAACAACGCAAAGTGTTCTTCATCAAACCCGCCTGCGACGTTATGTTCTACAAGTTCTTTAACAGGCGGTTGCTTACTGCCAGTGGTCGAACAGAACTCAGTGTTCTGAAGATCCCAAAATCCGTCCCCTTTGAGTCGCCAGAAGGGCATATTTGGGTAATGCGCCTTCCGCTGTGGGCCAAAGCGTTCTAACAGGCTAAGCAGCTGCTCGTGAACCTCGGTTCCGTAATCAAACAGTCGCGCATGCCCCTGCTGATAGTTCGCAAGCACATACAGAAGCAATAAAGGTTTATGCGGCGCACGCTGTTCGCCTTTGCGCCAGATGGTGATGTCGGCAATTGCCTGTTCGAGAGTTTTGCTGGAAGCCATCGCGTTACGGAAGAAGGTAAATAATTGCGATGATGCTCGCAAAACCCAGACCAGGCAACCCGCAATCAACAAAAACATGACTTTACGGCAAAGAACCCTATTTCCTGAATCCCCCTCGCAAATTCCAAATTTACCCCACCCAAAACCGCTGTATTTATATTCAGCCCTGTATAATGAGCACCATAAATTACGCCGAACGGCGAAGGAAGTATCGAGATATATTTAAAGAAGAATTCGCGATATGAAGGTGCTGCAACACCCCCATACCGCTAACCACAAACAACTTACAAGGAGTTGAAAATGGCTGCGACGAATTTTAAGCCAGAGTTTACTGTTTGCAAAACAGAATCAGACGCTTTCACCGGCATGATTGAAAACCGCGAGCTGGTACGCAAAAACAGCGCCCGCCGTCTGCACGGCAACCCGCCCAACGCGGCGCCCGTCCATCCCCGCGCCGAAACGCAGCAGGACAGTGCCGCCTGCTGTGAACTGTATGCACGCATAGACATGAAATACCTTCTCCTGGGCGGCGAGTGGTTAACCCGCGCGGGCTTTATCAACGGCATGCCAGTGAAAATCCGCGCCATGAAAGACTGCATTGTGATTACCCCACAGCATACAAGAGAATTATGGGGATGCCTGGAAGGTATGAGTGTGGTGAATATAAATAAACAGAAAGTTGCACAGTGGTTAAAAACGTTTCCGGGGGCGCTAAATGATACGGGAGATATACCTATGGTGAAGCGCGGAAATGGTCTGGCAGAGTAAGAATAATATCTAAAACATCCCTACATTGATCATGTAAAAGGATAAATTAATACGGGCTTGAATAAGCATGCCCGTATTTTTCCTTTTTTAAATGAATTATCTAACTCCGCTGGTGCACTCAATAAATCGGTTGTAACATTCCCTGCAAAGCGACAGGGAGGATTGCTATGCAGATTTGTAGGATGGATTACAACGATGTCTCAGCCGATGGAAGAAGGCTGAAACTACACGTTTATGGTGTTGGGACGTTTCCCGTTTTTTCAGGGATAGAGCCCGTAACCAATATTGCAGAGTGCGCCTTTATCAGGAATGCCGCATTACCTGTGGGTACGTACTGGATCGTTGATGCACCGGAAGGCAGTATTGCTAATAGGGTTGAGCGGTTTGTAAAAGACTTCAAGAACGGGACCGATCATTCTGAATGGTTCGGCTTGTTTAATGCTTCGACCATGGCTGATAACGTATTTGTGAATGGGGTCGACAGAGGCTCATTTCGACTTCATCCATTGAGGCCGAATGGTGAGGGAGAGTCGTGGGGATGCATAACGTTCTATAATATCCCTGATTTTCAACTGGTCAGACAATCTTTGCTTGCACGTAAGAAGATTCGTGTTCCTGGTGGTAAAGGGTTGATGGCATATGGACGTATTGATGTGACAGGAAGGGCTGATTATGCTTCATGCAAAGTTAAAAAATAATATCCTTATTGGTCTGGCATGCCTCATTGCTTCCTTCTTTATCGTCCTGTTTCCTCTGGGAGGCTTGCTCGATTACTTGTCTCAAACCAGCAATGATTTTTTAAATCGCACCGGTCTGGGGTTTGCTGATGGTGAAGCAGACCCATCATTCCTGTGGGTGTTGGGTGGGATGATGGTCGTCGTTACCGCGCTACTGATGTTCGCCATTCGGAAGATATGCAATCTGAGGCAGGGATGAAATATTTCACAGCCGCTTTCTAAAACAATTAAGCGGCGTAATGCCAATCCCACACTCCACCGCCCAACCTCAATCAACTCACCTCATCAAAACACCGGCACCCCCAACCCAACCTTCACCTCCCCCAACGTCTCCTGCGTCACCCCCTGCGCCCGCTCCGTCCCGCGCTTCAGCATCGCCATCAGCTCGCCCTTATCCTGCATATACATCGCCCTCCGCTCCCGCATCGGCGCAATCAGCTCCTGCAAACACCCCTCCAGCTCGTTCTTGCACGCCCGGTCGCCCAGCCCGCCCGCCTGATAGCGCGCCTTCATCGCCGCCACTTTCTCCTTGTCCGGATGAAACGCGTCGAGGTACGTAAACACCACGTTCCCCTCAATCTGCCCCGGGTCGCTCACCTTCAGGTGGTTCGGGTCGGTGTACATGGCGCTGACCGCACGATGGATCGTCTCTTCGCTGGCCGAAAGGTGCAGCGTGTTGCCCAGCGATTTCGACATCTTGGCGCTGCCGTCGATGCCGGGCAGGCGGCTGGTGTCGCTCAACATCGCCTTGCAGTGGCGCAGCACCGGGGCGGGCAGCAGGCTGTTCATCTTATGCACAATCTCGTTGGTCTGCTCAATCATCGGCAGCTGGTCGTCGCCGACGGGCACGCACTCGGCCTTAAACGCGGTGATGTCCGCCGCCTGGCTGATGGGGTAGGCCATAAACCCGACCGGCAGCGAGCGGGCGAAACCCTTCTGCACAATCTCGTTTTTCACCGTCGGGTTACGCTCCACGCGGGCGACGGTGACAATGTTCATATACAGCATCGTCAGCTCGGCGAGGGCGGGCAGGGCGGACTGCAGGCAGATCGTGGTCAGGTTCGGGTCGATGCCGGCGGCGAGGTAGTCAGCCAGCACTTCGGGGATGTTGTCGCGGATCTTCTGCGGGTTGCTACCGTTGTCGGTCAGCCCCTGCAGGTCGGCAATCAGCACAAACTGGTTGTGCGTCTGCTGGAGCGCCACGCGCTGGCGCAGCGAACCGACGAAATGGCCAAGGTGCAGCGGGCCGGTTGGGCGGTCGCCGGTGAGGATGGTTTGCGTGTTCATAAGGACTCCTTAACGTTGTAATGCCGAAAGGGGTCTTAGATGTGAGAAAGCCGCCTTTCGGCGGCTATCTGAAAATGGGGAAAACTACTCCGTGCCGCCTTTAAGAAGGCAGCCACCAGCGGTTTACGGTGAGCACGGCGTGGTTTATGTTCATGCTTTTACCGTATCACGTCCGGCGCGAAAAACAAAAGGGCACGTCATGCTGCAATCTCTCAACCATCTGACCCTCGCGGTCAGCGACCTGCAAAAAAGCGTCACCTTCTGGCACGAGCTGCTGGGCCTGACCCTGCACGCCCGCTGGAATACCGGGGCCTATCTCACCTGCGGCGATCTGTGGGTCTGTCTGTCGTACGACGAGGCGCGCCAGTACGTGCCGCCGCAGGAGAGCGACTACACCCACTACGCGTTTACCGTCGCGGAAGGAGATTTTGAACCCTTCTCGCAAAGGCTGGAGCAGGCGGGCGTCACCGTCTGGAAGCAGAACAAAAGCGAGGGGGCGTCGTTCTATTTTCTCGACCCGGACGGGCACAAGCTGGAGCTGCACGTGGGCAGCCTCGCCGCGCGGCTGGCGGCGTGTCGCGAGAAGCCCTACGCGGGCATGGTGTTTACCTCAGACGAGGCTTGAGGCGCGCACCTTCAGCCTGCCCGCCAGCGTCACGTGCGTGGCGGCATCTTCCTGATTGCACAGGTACTCCACCGCCAGCCGTCCCAGCTCGCTGTAGGGTAACTGGATACTGGTCAGCGGCGGGGTGAGCTGTTCGGAAATCTTCTGGTCGTCGTAGCCCGCCAGCAGCATATCCTGCGGGATGCGCACGCCGTTCACCGCCAGCGCCTGATAGCAGCCGATCGCCAGCCAGTCGCTGGCGCAGAAGATGGCGTCCGGGCGCTCGGCCAGTTCCAGCAGCGAAGCCGTCGCGGTAAAGGACTCGCTGAACTGCCAGTTGGTCTGCCGCACCAGGTCGTCGTCGCACGCGAGTCCGGCCTGCTGCAGCGCCGCCTGGTAGCCCGCCAGACGCTGGCGCGAGGCCTCCATCCAGCTCTCGCCGGTGATGTGGGCGATGCGCGTGGCCCCGCAGGTGATGAGGTGTTTAGTCACCTGGAAGGCGTTAGCGTAGTCGTCCGGGATAAACGACGGCAGCAGCGGCGAGCCGGGGTCGCGCTGGTTGAGCAGCACCAGCGGGATGCGGGTGCAGTCCTGAAACGCCGTCATGTCTACCAGCGTGGTGACCGGAGACGCGAGAATAATCCCGATGCAGTTGCGCTTCTCCAGCTGGCGGATGATGTTTAGCGCCAGCTCGATGTCGTCGCCATAGTCGTAGACGGTGAGCAGGGTCTCGTTGCGCCACGCCGCTTCCCGCGCCTGGCTGATGGCGTCGATAAACGGGTCGAAGCTCTGCATGGAGCTCACCAGCAGGGCGATCTCCTCCTGGTTGCGCGGGGCGTGAACGGCGGGGAGGCGGTCGTAGCCGAGCTCGGTAGCCACGCTTATCACCCGCTGGCGGGTGTCGTCGCTGAGCTTGATGTTGCGGGACTGGTTAAGCACCAGCGATACCGTCGCCTGCGACACGCCCGCCGCCCGCGCAATATCGTTCATCGTCACTTTTGTTTTTCGCTTCATCCGTCCTCTCCCTTTCGCGACTTCGCATCATACCCTAACCGCACGCTTACGCGCCGTCGATCACGTTTCTCATTCATCGAAGCGTGAACTTTGTGAGGGGCATCGCTTTTCTTCACGCCATGATTTGCGCATTTATCCTGCAACTAATATTTATTAGCTAAATATTATCAGTAAGAGGACGCGTAATGAAAGAGCAGTGGAGTAGGGAGCAGGCACAGGCGTGGTATCAGCAAAAAGGCTGGCTGTGCGGGTTTAACTATCTGCCGTCGACGGCGGTGAACTGGACCGATATCTGGCAGGCTGAAACCTTCGATGCCGAAACCATCGACCGCGAGCTGGGCTGGGCGGTGGAGGCGGGCTATAACACGCTGCGCATCAACCTGCCGTTTATCGTCTGGGAGCACGACCGCGACGGGCTGATGGCGCGCATCGATCGCTTTTTGACGATGGCCGACGGTCATGGCTTCAGCACCATGCTGACCCTGATGGACGACTGCGGCTTCTCCGGCGACGAGCCGTACCTCGGCCCGCAAAAGCCGCCCGTGCCGGGCAAGCACAACAGCCAGGCGGCGGCGAGTCCGGGGCGCGACAGGGTGTGCGATCCTGACTGCTGGGCAGACATTGAGCGCTATATCCGCGACGTTGTCCGCCAGTTCCGCGAGGATAAGCGCGTGCTGCTGTGGGATCTCTATAACGAGCCGGGCAACCGCGGCATTTTCGCCACCGGCACGCAGGAGGTGCAGTACGACGCGAAGCTGGAGACCTGCGCGCACGAGTTAATGAAGCTGGCGTTCCGGTGGGTGCGTGAGGAGGATCCAACCCAGCCGCTCACCGTCTGCGCGTGGCGCCTGCCGCCGGAAGAGGAGGGCGAGACGTTCTTTCAGCATCCGCTGGACCAGACCGCGCTGGCGCTCTCGGACGTGGTGAGCTTCCACGCCTACACCCACACCGGCCGCATGACGGCGATTATTCAGCAGCTGCAAAAGCTCGGTCGCCCGCTGTTCTGCACCGAATGGCTGGCGCGCCACGTGGGCAGCACCATCGAAGAGCAGCTCCCGCTGATGTACGCGGCGAAGGTCGCGCCGTACCAGTGGGGGCTGGTGCGCGGCAAAACCCAGACGTGGCTGCCGTGGCCGGTGGTGATGAAGGAGTCCACGGACTACTGCCGCCTCTGGTTCCACGACGTGTTCGAGGAGAACGGCATTCCGTTCTCGCGCCGTGAAATTGCATTAATGCAGCAGCTGCGCAAGATCGCCCCGTAAGTTAAGGGCTAATAATATCGACCCGGTGGACCACCGCCGGGCAACCAGGCAGGCATTTAACAATGGCAACGACAATGAAAATACCGTCTCGCGAGCTGTGGTCCTATTTTGGTTATGGTTTAGGTCAGTGTTTTAGCTTTGGTTTAGTGGGTTCGTTTATTAACTATTTTTACACCGACGTGCTGGGGATCTCGGCGCTGGCGGCGAGCACCATCTTCCTGATTGCCCGCGCCTGGGACGCGGTTCACGATCCGCTGTTTGCCAGCATTATGGACACCATTAACAGCCGGTTCGGCAAGTTTCGCCACTTTTTGCTGATCGCCCCGCTGCTGATCACCGGCGTCACGCTGCTGTCGTTCTATAAAATCGAAGCGGACATGACCACCAAAATCCTCTACGCCGGGGTGACCTACATCCTGTGGGGGACGCTGTACGCCATCTCCGATATCCCGTTCTGGTCGATGTCGTCGGTGATGACCAACGACTCCGGGCAGCGCACCCGCGCGGTAACGGCGGCGATGCTCGGGGTGAACGCGGGGATTGCCTGCGCCAACATCTTCTTCCCGAAGCTGGCGGCCTATTTTGCACAGTACAGCAATGACAAAGGCTACTTTATGGCGGCGCTGGTGATGATGCTGGTGGGCCTGCCGCTGATGCTCAACGGCTTTATGCAGATCAAAGAGCGCGTGCCGCCGAGCCCGGAAAAGGTGACCATTCGCGATACCTTCCACAACCTGCGCCAGAACAAGCCGCTGTTTATCGTCCTGCTGTCGTTCTTTTTCTGCGTGTTCCACAACGTGGCGGGCGGTCTCTATATCTACTTCTTTATCAACAACCTGGGCGACGGCAGCCTGCAGATGGCGATTGGCGTGATGGGGATCGTGGCGGCGGTGCTGTGCCTGGTCGCGCCGATGCTGACGAGGCGGATGCAGAAGCGGAAGCTGTTTATGATCCTCTGCGGGCTGGACGTGGCGGTGCGCGTGGTGATGTGGTTTGTCGGGTATCAGCAGGTGACGATGCTGTTTATTCTGCTCGGCCTGAGCACGCTGTTCGTGATGATGACCAACATCCTCACCTCGTCGATGATTGCCGACACCATCGAGTACGCGGAGTACCACACCCACAAGCGCTGCGCGGCGATCACCTTCTCCGGGCAGACCTTTACCGGCAAGATGTCGGTGGCGGTGGGCGGCGGGTTAATCGGCGTGTTTCTGACGATGATCGGCTACGTGCCGCAGGCGCAAATCCAGAGCGAAGGCGTGCTGTCGGGGCTGTTCTTCGGGATTTGTCTGCTGCCAGCGATAGGGTCGCTGATCCGAATGGGCTTTATGTCGCGCTTTACCTTTACCGAGGAGAAGCACGCGGAGATTTGTCGGCTGCTGGCGGCGCGCAGGTTGATTAGGGAAGGGGAGCGGGGTAGCGAAGAGCAGGGCCTTCGTCCTATGCAGGTAAATTAATGCTGCCAGACACCGGCATGGCAGGTGTCTGGTCTCTTATATTACGATGCGTGTGGCGGTTTTATCTCCTTCAGGAGATCCAGAATGCTATTACTGCTTGTCGATTTTACTTTTTGATAAAATACAGGTTCGGAGATCGGTGAATCCCATTGATGGATCTGTTCTTTTTTGAATGGGATACATTTCATGGCTGTTCGCTTCAGCGCTTTAATACGGAGATCATAAGCCTCGAAATCATCCGCCGTTGTTTTCAGACTTGCCGATCTTGCTGCGTTAATCTGGTCTGGGCATATGAGCTGTATATTACCCAGTGAAAAGATATTTACCCCAGTGATAAAAAATCTTGACGGGATATCTTTATAGTAACGGGTGTTCCACGTTGCTCCGTCAAACATGGCGTGTGGATGCGTCTGTGTCTCGATGTAATACTGGTGAGTACGCCAGTCACTGATGCCTGAAAGATTGAGGGTCATGTTGATAATCAAGTTCGGAGTGGGTCTAAAGAAAATCGTCATCAGAAACACTAGGGCCGGAATGACAATCACTATTGTGGTTATCATCTGGATGATGTTTTTCTGTTCACTTACGAGGATCATCCCAGGGAAAATGCCGACCACGGCCAGGACCACTGACAGGCCGGTGAAAATGGCTAATTGCGCGAGCATGCTCGTTTCACTGTTAAAATCAAGCTGGCTGGTCACGAACAGAAGAGGGAGGACTTGAACACACGCAGGAATGAGCAATAACGCAGGTAACCCGAACTTAATCGGCCATGTTTTAAGGTATTTCTTTTCCAGCGTGTCATCAATTTTAACATACGCAGGGGTGAAAATTTGCCATCTCGACATACTCCATGTCGTTAACAGAAGCAGACCGATTGCCACTATTGTAACTCCAGGTCCGTTCCAGTTAAGAAAATAATAAACACTAATGCTACTGATAAACACAATGCAAATCATGATGCTATTTACCAGACTCACATTCGCGAGTCGTGAGGGTAAACCATCATAATGCTTTAAGGATTGTTCATTCGATAAGAAGATTAAATACAGTAAGAAAGACGAAATAAATATAACGATACTGAAGCCGAACAGGGAAAGCAGAGTGAAACCAAATATAATGCCGAGGGCGCTAGTCACGCTCAGCGCATCATAAAGTATATCCAGCCGATCAATGTTAGCGAGATAGAACCATATGACGCTAAATGTACACCCTGTCACGAAAGTGGACGAGGTTATAATGGCAATGAAAATTTTACGGTTAATGATTTTTAGAAAATCGGCCTTCATCCTGGATGCCCCCTTTGTTTAGGGGCATCATAAGACGTGATAAGCCTTAATTTCCAGCCCCCAAAATATGTGATAAAAATCGAGGGCGTTTCCTTTCTGCATTGTACAGAACAGTGACGATCGCTTAACCGGTGGACTCACCCACAAGCTCAATCCGGTTTCCGTCCGGATCGGCAATGACCGCTTCATAAAATCCATCTCCGGTCATGCGCGGTGCGCTGAGCAGCGTGCCGTTTGCCTGCGCCCGCTCGGCCATGCTGTCGACCTGCGCTTTGCTGCCGACGTTGATGGCGATATGCGCCCAGCCGATAAACTCCGGGTGGGCAGGAGCATCCGGCAGATCCGGCAGCGTCATCAGCTCGATGGTCGGCCCGTTATCCAGCGTAATAAAGTGTGATTCGAAACCGGGACGATTTTTACTGACGTAGCGTTCGTTACTGCGGCCATTAAAAACCGTTTCCCAGAACTGAACCTGGGCGTTCAGGCTGCGGGTCCAGAGTGCGACATGGGCAATATTCATCAGCTCTCTCGTTATTTGTCTGTGAGGACTTTCACCGGTAAAACAGGCTACACTCTGGTTTTGAGCGCTACAAGCTGAGGACATAACAATGCACTACACACTGAAAGAAAGCGACAAGGAAAAAGCGGAAGGGTCAAACGGCGCGGGCGCTCTGCAGCAAAAACTGCTGGAGTCCCGTTCGATTGTGATCTCCGGTGAGATCAACCAGGAGCTGGCGCAGAAGGTCATCACCCAGATGATCCTGCTGCAAAGCGTCAGCAACGATCCGATCAAGCTGTACATCAACAGCCAGGGCGGCCACGTGGAAGCGGGCGATACCATCCACGACTTCATCAAGTTCATCCGCCCGGAAGTGCACGTCATCGGCACCGGCTGGGTGGCGAGCGCCGGGATCACCATCTTCCTGGCGGCGAAGAAAGAGCACCGCTACTCGCTGCCAAATACCCGCTTTATGATCCACCAGCCGCTGGGCGGCGTGCGCGGTCAGGCAACGGATATTGAGATCGAAGCGCGCGAGATCATCCGCATGCTGGATCGCGTGAACAAGCTGATCGCCGACGCGACCGGCCAGCCGCTGGAAAAAGTGAAAAAAGACACCGATCGCAACTTCTGGATGTCTCCGGCAGAAGCGCTGGACTACGGCATCGTGGGCAAACTGATTACCCATTATGACGAGCTGAAGCTGGATTAAGTTTTCGCGGCGTGTTTGAGTCGGATGGCGGCTTCGCCTTACCCGACCTACACGCCCTCGTTTGACCCATGACAAGTTCCCCCTCCGCCTTCTTGCCTATAATCGCGCCTGTTTCCCCTCTCACTGGTGCTACCCATGGCGTATCAACTGAACCTGAACTGGCCGGAATTTCTTGAGAAATACTGGCAAAAACAACCCGTAGTGCTGAAAAATGCCTTCCCGAACTTTGTCGACCCGATTACCCCGGACGAGCTGGCAGGGCTGGCGATGGAGCCGGAAGTCGATAGCCGTCTGGTGAGCCATTTCAACGGCAAATGGCAGGCCAGCAATGGTCCGTTTGAGCACTTTGACGATCTGGGCGAAACCGGCTGGTCGCTGCTGGCGCAGGCGGTGAACCACTGGCATATGCCCGCAGCGGAGCTGGTGCGTCCGTTCCGCGTTCTGCCGGACTGGCGTCTGGATGACCTGATGATCTCCTTCTCCGTGCCGGGCGGCGGCGTGGGTCCGCATATCGACCAGTACGACGTGTTTATCATTCAGGGGATGGGCAGCCGCCGCTGGCGCGTGGGTGACAAGCTGCCGATGCGTCAGTTCTGCCCGCATCCGGCGTTGCTGCACGTGGATCCGTTCGAGCCGATTATCGACGAGGATCTGGCCCCGGGCGATATCCTCTACATCCCGCCTGGATTCCCGCACGACGGCTTTACCCATGAGACGGCGCTCAACTACTCCGTCGGTTTCCGAGGGCCGAACGGTCGCGATCTGATCAGCAGCTTCGCCGATTATGCGCTGGAAAACGATCTGGGCGGCGAGCACTACAGCGATCCGGATCTGACCTGTCGCGAACACCCGGGCCGCGTGGAGCAGTACGAGCTCGATCGCATTCGTCAGATGATGATCGACATGATCGGTAAGCCTGATGATTTCACGAAGTGGTTCGGTAGCTTTGTCTCGACGCCGCGCCACGAGCTTGATATCGCCGCCGCCGAGCCGCCGTACGCGCCGGAAGAGGTGCTGGACGCGCTGCAGGGCGGCGAAACGTTGTCTCGCCTGAGTGGCCTGCGCGTGCTGAACGTTAACGGTAGCTTCTTTATCAACAGCGAACAGCTGGAGACGGTAGACGCGAAGGGCGCGGATGCGCTGTGCCGCTACACCGAACTCGGTCTGGCCGAGTTGGGCGATGCGCTGAAAAACCCGGCGTTTGTTGAAGAGCTTACCGGGCTGATTAACCAGGGGTACTGGTACTTCGACGAGTAGTGGAGGGCGGCGTTGAGTGAGGCTCAACGCCGCCTCGTTTAGACCAGCATATTACACGCCTTCCAGTAGTTCAGAAGTCGTTCGTCATCGCGCTCTTTTTCAGCTTTTATTTTCATCGCCTGCGCCAGATTTGCTCGCGACACTTCATGGCCTTTCTGGACGATGTCTAATACCGCTTCACCAAGAGCCAGTGAAATTTCTGTCCGATTATTGCGAATCGTCATAAATACCTCCTCGTTGGTTGCGTTAATTTAATTATGAAAGAGAAATAACCATCCGGTAATAATTCATCTCATTCTTAATTTTTTATTTCTCTCATTTTCAACGGGTACGAAAATGAAAAGGGGATATTTTCTTCCTTATGGGCAGTAATAATCTTTCGACTTATACGGGTGCATAATCCCGTTAAGCCCAGAGATTGCCGCCATCCCCTGTGAATGGTACTGTTTGACCTGTCCTTTTCCCCATGCAGGCGTGGCATTATGCTCCAGAGTGAAAATACATCAGCGAAACGCCTGTTTTTTGTTGAGGATTTTCAGCTATTCGGCGAGCGCTATGGCATCGACTATCGTTTTCCCCAGCTAAAAGATGCAGTCGCCACCCGCAGTCCCGTTCTCCAGGGGGACGTGGAAGAGATGACGCTCTCCTCGGGCGTTTCCCTGACCCACTCCGACGTTCGCGTGTTACAACCTTACGAAACGACCTCTCGCCACAGGAGCCCGCTCTATATGCTGGTCGTGCTGGAAGGGTGCGTCACGCTAACGCTCCGCGGTAACGAGTATGTCGTGCGGTCGGGTATGGCCTTCAGCGCCTGCCTCAGTGAAGAGCAGATTATGAGCGCGCGGCACGATGCGGACAGTACCCTGAAGACGCTCTCGTTTGGCGTGTACCCGAATGACGCCAGGCGTGAAAGCCTGCTGGAAACATTGCTGCTGGAGTGGCAAAGCCGGAATGCGCCTGCCGTTGTCTGGCACGTTCCCGGATTCGTGCTCTCCGGCATTCAGCATGCACAGCAGCAGGGCGTATGCGCGTTATCACGCAGACTGCTGCTAGAGGGGCTGATGTATCAGCTGCTTGGCCATGGCCTGAATCAGTACCAGCAACACCGTCCCTGTCGACCGGAGCATGCGCGTCTGGAACGCGTACGGTGCATGCTGGAACAGTCGCCTGAGCAGAATCACTCCCTTGCCGAGCTAGCCGCCCTCGCGGCAATGAGCCAAAGCAGCCTGCGCAGCAAGTTCCGCCAGCGCTATGGCTGCACGCTGTTTGATTATCTCCGCGACTGTCGTCTCGCGCTGGCCCGGCGCTATCTGCTGGAAGGCTATAGCGTACAGCAGGCGGCGTGGATGTGCGGCTACCAGCATGCCACAAATTTCTCTACCGCATATCGTCGCCGCTACGGTATTTCGCCCGGTGAGGTACGTAAAACGCAGTAATGCACTTTTCCCTTTCCTGCTAACGCTTCCCGTGCGGTTTGTCATCGCGCATAGGTAACCTGGCGGCACGCATAGCCGTTTGCTCTCTCAAAAAGGTAATAATTCTTATTAACAATAAGAATTATCTCTGGAGAGAGTTATGTTTGCTAAAACGCGTCTGGCACTGCTGGTGGGATGGGTTACCGGAAGTGTCGTTTTTCCTGCGCTGGCGCAGGATGCCCAAAAAACGGATACAGTGGTGGTGACGTCGCAAATGCAGTCTGCGGCCACTAAGCTTGAAACCCCTGATATCGAAACCCCGCAGTCGGTATCTATCGTCACGCGCGAGCAGTTCGAGGAGCAGGGCGCAACCAGCGTGCGTCAGGCGGTGAGCTACACGCCGGGGGTCTACAGTAATCAGATCGGTGCCTCAAACCGCTTCGACTATATCGTGCTGCGCGGCTTCTCCGACGGCAGCCTGGATAACATCTATCTCGATGGCCTGAAGATGATGGGAGACACCAACTCCCACAGCTCGCTGGCGATCGATCCTTGGTTCCTTGAGAGCGTAGAAGTTGTGCGCGGCCCGGCCTCCGTGCTGTACGGGCGCTCATCGCCGGGTGGGATTGTGGCTCTTACGTCCCGTAAACCGTCGTTCGATCCGGGCGGGGAGATCAAGCTGTTCGCCGGGAACAATAACCAGCGCGGGGCGATGTTCGACGTCACCGGTGCGGTTGACGATAACGACCGCGTGGCGGTGCGCCTCAGCGGGATGACCCGCTATGCCGATTCCCAATTCGATCCGCTGAAGGAAGAGCGTTACGCGCTGATGCCGAGCCTGACCTGGCGCATCACTGACAATACCCGTCTGGAACTGATGGCCTATCTGCACCGCGATCCGGAAGGCGGCAGCCACTCGGGCCTGCCGTATGAAGGGACTGTCGTACCGCACTACGGCAAGAAAATCTCCAACACCTTCTTTGAAGGCGAGGATGATTATGACAAATACGATCGTCGTGAAAACATGGTGGGCTACAACATTGAGCACATGTTTGACAGCGGCTGGTCGGTGCGTCAGAAGCTGCGCTATGCGCATACCAAAGTGGAATTGAACCAGGTTTATGCCGCAGGCTGGCTGAATGAAACCGAGCTTAACCGCGGCTATTCGGGATCCGACGAGAAGATGAATGCCATCACGCTGGATAACCAGATCGACGGCAGCTTTGACACCTGGGCGGTGAACCACCGCGTGCTGATCGGGATGGATTACCAGGATCGCACGAATAACGTGACGGGTTATTACGGCGGATTTCCGCCGATCGACGCCTTCAATCCGGTCTATGGCGCGAAGCCGGATTATATTACGCAGTACAGCCAGGAAAAGCACAAGCTGCGCCAGACGGGGTATTACCTGCAGGATCAGATGTCCCTGGATCGCTGGCGTCTGACGCTAGGCGGGCGTTACGACCGGGTCAGCGTGTCGAATATCGACAGCTTTAACCATACCCGCAGCGATCTGGATAAGCACAACGTCAGCAGTCGCGCGGCGCTGCTGTATCTGTTTGATAACGGCGTGGCACCCTACGTGAGCTACTCAACCGCCTTTACGCCGACCAGCTTTGCAGACGAGCAGGGCAATATCCTGGAGCCGATGAAGGGCAAGCAGTGGGAAGCCGGGGTGAAATATGAGCCTGAGGGGATGAACAGCCAGTTCAGCGCCTCGGTGTTCCGTATCAATCAGAAGAACATCGCCACCAAGGAGGAGCCAACCGATCCGTACCGTTCGATCGGCGAAATTGAGTCCGAAGGGGTTGAGCTGGAAGCGATTGGACAGTTGACGGACAGCCTGCGCATGCAGGCCGCGTATACCTATACCGACATTCGCTATAAGAAAAGTAGCCCGGAAGAGCAGGGAAAACGCGCGGTTTATGCCCCGCGTAACATGGCCAGCGCCTGGTTGAGCTACGACGTCAAAACGGGTCCGCTTGACGGCCTGACCGTGGGTTCTGGCGTACGCTATGTGAACGGCGTCACCAGCGATCGTCAGAACACCCATACGCTGCCGTCGTATACGCTGATTGATATGGTGGTGGGGTACGACCTGTCAAAGATTGGGCTGATGGGGGTCAGCGCGCAGCTGAACGTCAACAACCTGACGGACAAGCGGTACGTGGCGGCGTGTAACTCGCTTTCCTACTGCTACTTTGGCGCAGAACGCAGCATCTTGGGCAGCGTTTCGTGGAAGTTCTGAGCCGTTAGCCAGCGCCCGGTGGCGCTTCGCTTACCGGGCCTACGGGCGATAAGATGTAGGCCGGGTAAGGCGAAGCCGCCACCCGGCAAAAAACCGCACTACTCCTCCATCGCAATCACAATCGCTTCACCCATCTTCTTCAGCGCCTCGCGATTTTTGTCCGTTGGCGGCAGCGCCACGTTGATCCGCAGACAGTTGCGGTACTTCCCGGAGGCGGAAAACAGCGACCCGGCCGCGGCCTGAATCTTCAGCCGACACAGCTGCTTGCTGACGCACACCATATCCACGTTTTCCGGCAGCTCAATCCATAGCAGGAAGCTGCCCTGCGGGCGCGTGACGCAAATCTCTGCCGGAAAATACTGCCGCACCCAGCAGGTGTAGGTTTCCATATTCTGCTGGTAAATCTGACGCATACGGCGCACGTGGCGATGGTAATGGCCGTCGCGAATAAACGCTGCCACCGCCATCTGCGTGCCCGGCACGTTAAACCCACCGGCGGCGTATTTCATGTGCATCACCCGGTCGTAGTAGCGTCCTGGCACAATCCAGCCGACGCGCAGGCCCGGCGCCACGGTTTTGGTAAACGAGCTGCAGAGGATCACGCGGCCGTCGATATCCATCGAATGAATGGTGCGCGGGCGCGGGTACTCCGCCGCCAGCTCGCCGTATATATCATCCTCGACAATCACGATATCGTGCCGCTGGGCGAGGGCCAGCACCTGCTTTTTCCGCGCTTCCGGCATGATAAACCCGAGCGGGTTATTGCAGTTGGGCACCAGGATAACGGCCTTGATCGGCCACTGCTCCAGCGCCAGCTCTAACGCCTCGATGCTGATCCCGGTCTCGGGATCGGTAGGAATTTCAATCGCCTTGATGTCAAACCCGCGCAGCATCTGCATGGTGCCGTGAAACGACGGCGACTCCACCGCCACGATATCTCCCGGCTTGCACACCGAGAGCAGGGCAATCGACAGCGCGCCGTGGCAGCCATTGGTGATGACAATCTCGTTCGCTGCCACGGTCGAGCCGCCGTCCAGCATCAGGCGGGCGATCTGCTCGCGCAGCTCCAGGCGGCCGTCGAGCACGTCATAGCTCAGCATCTCGGCAGGGTTATGCTGCGCGATGCGGCTCATCTCGCGCCACAGGGGCTTCAGGCTCGGCTGGTTAATGTCCGGCGAGCCGCCGCCAAACGAAATCATCTCTTTGTCGGCGCGGGCGTCCAGCAGCATCATCACCTCATCCCACTGGGTAACGTCCACGGGGCGCTGCACCGGGCGCGTCATGGCCGGAACCGGCGGCTGGGCCTTGCGCTGTGAGACAAAATAGCCGGAGCGTGGCTGAGGGGTGATCAGCTGGAGATTTTCAAGGATCTGATAGGCCTGCTGTATGGTGCTGATGCTCACGCCGTGCTCCTGGCTCAGCGTGCGCACCGACGGCAGACGTTCGCCGCTGCGATACAGCCCTTGTTCAATGCGTTCTGCCAGAAGGTTGGCCAGATGTTGATAGCGCGTCATGCTGTATCCTTTGTTTTCACCATACAGATTGTAAAACCAGTACAGATTGCCGTAAAAATTGGCATGCAGATACTGTTTTAGCGGATCTGTATGTTAAACAAAAGGTGTTTTTGAGTCTGTATTGCACAGGTCGATTTCCAGGATGATAACCCCACTGGTACAGCGAGGAGAGCATCATGGAATTCTACGAAAATCGTTCAAAACGTCCGTTTGTCGTGTTTGTCTGGATCGGCAAAACGATCTGCAACTGGTATCGCATCAACCGCACCCGCCGCATCCTGAGCCGGATGAGCGACGAGCAGCTCAAGGACGTCGGGTTGTCGCGATATGATGTATGAGCCACGTCATCGCCGGGCGAGCGTAGCGCACCCGGCGATGTTCAGCTCAACAGCGCAAGCGTCTGCCGCTTCGGCCTTTCCAGCAACTCCACCGCCTCTTCATACGACCGCACGTTGTTATAACCCATCACCAGCCCGTAGCGTTTGCCCGACCCGCGATACCACTCCGAAAGCGCATTGACCTGCAGCTGCTGTTCCTGCCAGCAGCGGGCGATCTCCCGGTCACCGCTGCCTTTGGTCAGGAACGCCACGATATGCATCCCGCCGTCGTTTTGCTCGGTGAAAAACAGATCGCCATACACCTCGCGCAGGGCGGCAATCATCCAGTCGCGGCGGGTCTGATACAGCGCGCGCATCTTTTTCAGGTGACGGAAAAAATGCCCTTCGTTGAGAAACGCGGTGAGGATCTTTTGCGTCAGCACCGGCTGGCCGCTGGTGGTAATGTCCGCGCAGTCGGTAAAGGCCCCGACGGTGCTGGCGGGCATCACCACGTAGCCCATGCGCAGCGACGGCATGATGGTTTTACTGAAGGTGCCCATAAAAATCACCCGGTCGTGCTGGTCCAGGCTTTTCAGCGACGGCAGCACCTTGCGGGTGTAGTGAAACTCCCCGTCGTAATCGTCTTCGATAATCCACGCCTCGTTCTGGCTGGCCCAGTCGAGCAGCTGCTGCTTGCGCGGCAGCGAGAGGGTGACCGCCAGCGGGCTCTGGTGCGACGGGGTGACGATGGCAAAACGCGCATCGCGATGGTGACGGAGCAGGTATTCCGTGTCGATACCGCAGCGATCGACCGGTACCGTGTGCAGGCGCGGCACGATCCGCTTGAGCAACTGCTGGCCCATAAAATAGCCCGGATCTTCAAACACCACCTTGTCGCTGCGGCTGGCAAGCGTGTCGAGGATCAACCGCAGGCTGCCGCTGTAGCCGCTGGTGATCAGCACCTGCTCGGCGCTGCAGGAGAGCCCGCGCGAGATGTTGAGATAGCTGGCGATGGCCTGGCGCAGAGGATACCAGCCTAGCACCGGCGGGTTGAGCATCTCCTCCTGACGCATGGCGCGCGTCGCCTGGCCTGCCAGCAGCAGCCATTTTTTATACGGAAAGCTGTCGAGGGCAGGGATGCCGGGACGCAGAAACCCAGCTCGTTCCCGCTGGCTGATGAGCGATGCCGGGAGCGTGCCGGTGGGCTGTTCCGCGGAGGCGTTCTGCGCGGGCAGCAGAAGATCCGGATTCACCCGCGTGCCGCGCGCGCCCTGGCTCACCAGATACCCTTCCCCCGTCAGAATGGCATACGCCGTTTCGACGGTTTTACGCGCCACCTTCAGCTCTTCCGCCAGCACGCGGATAGCAGGCACCCTGTCGCCCGGCTTCAGCACGCCGCGCGTGATGTTGTCGCGATAGCGGGAATAAATCTCGTGATAGCCCGGCTTCATGTCCTACCTCATTTCACGCTTTTTGTGTCTTTTTACTATGTCATGAACGGCGTAGATTTGCCTAATCGCATGACACATGCCGCACAAAAAAGAGGAAAGACAATGAGCACTCGCGTTAACCACCACAAAGTTACACCCGCCCTCGCCAACGCGCTGTCTGCCCTGAGCATGGAGGTGGCAAAAACCTCCATCGACCCGGCGCTGAAGCACCTGATCGACATTCGCGTATCGCAGCTGAACGGCTGCACCTTCTGCCTGGATATGCACTCGAAAGAGGCCAAAATCGCCGGCGAGCGCGAGCTGCGCCTGTACCATCTGGCGGCCTGGCGCGAATCCCCGCTCTTCAGCGCCCGCGAGAAAGCCGCGCTGGCCTTCACCGAAGCGCTGACTCAGATTGGCGTTCACGGGGTAAGCGACGCGCTGTACCGCAGCGTGGCGGAACACTTCTCGGACGTGGAGATTTCAGAGCTGAACTTCGCTATCGTGGCGATCAACGCCTGGAACCGTCTGGGGATCACCTCCCGCATGGCGCCGGGCTCGCTGGACGCGGCTTATGGGCTAAACAAAGCTAACCTGGAATAATCCCGCGCTCGCGGATCGTTGCCACCAGCGCCCGTAGCCCTGGCGGAACGTGGCGATGGCCAGGGTAGTACAGGCGCAGTCCGGCAAAGGGCTGCGCCCAGTCGTTCAGGACGCTCACCAGTTCTCCACGCTCAAGCTCTTCCCGGATATACAGTTCCGGCAAAAATCCCACCCCTAATCCCGCTTTTACCGCACGGATCGAGGCAAACAGATCGGACGTCGCAAAGCGCGGCGGCACGGCAAGGGCATACGTTTCACCCCGACGCGCCAGCTCCCAGCGGTAGATCCCGCCGTGGGCCATGCGCATGCCGATCCCCTGATGCTGCAGCAGATCGTCCGGCGTTTGCGGAATACCGTGACGGGCAAAATAGCCCGGCGTGGCGGTGACCAGCTGGCGGATCTCCCCGGTCAGCGGCACGGCGATCATGTCCTGCGGCACGGACTCCTCAAGGCGGATCCCCGCGTCGTAGCCTTCCGCGACGATGTCGATCATCCGCGCTTCGCTGACCGTCTCTACGCGCATCTTGGGATAACGGATCATAAAGTCGATCAGCAGCTGGTCCAGAAACAGGGTGCCGATATGGTTCGGCACGTTCAGACGCAGCGTGCCGGCGGGTTCCCCGGTGTCGCTGTGGATCTCTTCGCTGGCGAGACGGATCTCCTGCAGGGCCGGGCCGATACGCGCCACGTAGCGCTGTCCGGCGTCGGTGAGCGCCACGCTGCGGGTGGTGCGGTTAAAGAGTCGGGTATCAAGGCGGCTCTCCAGCCCGGCGATGGCGTTGCTTACCGCCGTGGCGGACATTCCCAGCTCCTGCGCCGCGCCGCGAAAGCTGCCGCGCCGCACGACGGCCATCACCACTTCCAGTTCTGTCAGACCTGAACGATGCATAGATTATCCTGAAAATCGAAACAACCCTTGCAGCATAGCGTGGATTATCGCAACGGAGAAGCCGTGACAGACTGTGCTCACATAGCCTGAGGAGGTTTATATGCACATCATCGAACAGATCTTTATTAACGGCGAATTTGTTACCCCGCATGGCACCGAGTGGTTTGATTTGTACAACCCGGCGACGGCGCAGGTCATCGGCCAGGTTCGTCTGGCGGATGAGGTTGACGCGGAGCGCGCTATTGCGGCGGCGAAAGCGGCGTTTCCGGCGTGGTCGCAGACCACAAAGCCGGAACGCATCGCGGCGCTAAAACGTATGCACGCCGCCGTGGCCGCACGCCATGACGATCTGCTTGAAGCGGTCATTGAAGAGTACGGCGCGCCCGCCTCGCGCTCGGCGTGGATGGCCAGCTATCCGGCGGAGGTGATTGCTCAGGCCATTGAGGCGCTGGAGGCGTTTGAGTTCGTCATCCCCGCAGGCGCAGCGACGGTGCAGATGACGCCGCTTGGCGTGGCCGGGCTTATCACGCCGTGGAACAGCGACGCGGGGTTTATCTGCGGCAAGCTGGCGGCCGCGCTGGCGGCGGGCTGTACGGCAGTCATCAAACCGAGCGAAATGAGCGCCCTGCAAACCCGGATTATCACCGAAGCGCTGCGCGATGCCGCGCTGCCTCCGGGCGTGTTTAACATCGTCACCGGGCGCGGCGAGGCGGTAGGTGAGATCCTCAGCCGTCATCCCGACGTGGCAAAAATCTCGTTTACCGGCTCGACGAATACCGGCAAGGCGATCCTGCGCAACGCGGCGGAGAGCTTTAAGCGCGTTACCCTGGAGTTAGGCGGTAAATCGCCGACGATCCTGCTGGATGATGTTGATCTGGCGCAGGCGATCCCTGTGGTGATTCAGGCCGGATTTATGAACAGCGGGCAGGCGTGCGTGGCCGGAACGCGCATTCTGGTGCCGCAGGCGCGCAAGGCGGAGATCGAAGCCGCGCTGGCGCATGCCGTGGCGGCGGTGAAATCCGGCGATCCGCGCGATAGCGCGACGGACGTCGGCCCGATGGTCAGCGAGAAGCAGTGGCATCGGGTGCAGGGCTATATCCGTAAAGGTCTCGAAGAGGGCGCACGCCTGCTGGCGGGCGGCGAAGGGCGGCCGGAAGGCACGCAGGACGGCTGGTTTGTGCGCCCGACGCTGTTTGCCGACGTGAACAACCGGATGACGGTCGCCCGTGACGAGATTTTCGGCCCGGTGCTGTGCGCGATCCCTTATCGTGACGAGGCGGAGGCGATCGCCATTGCCAACGACACCGACTACGGCCTGAGCGCGATGGTGCTGGGCGGCGATGTGGACCGCGCGCGACGCGTGGCGCAGCAGATTGTTTCCGGTCGCGTGCTGGTGAACACGCTTGCCCATGAACCGAAAGCGCCGTTCGGCGGGTTTAAGCACTCCGGCGTGGGGCGCGAGATGGGCGAGTGGGGGATTCGGGCGTTTATGGAGCCGAGGTCGATTGTGGGCTAAAACTTCGCTCTTTACCGAAGCATTGTGCTTATCCATCCTGCATTCTCTCCTCAACATCACTATGGAGAGACCGTCATGATTGCAGTCATTTTCGAAGCCGAAGCCGCGCCTGCCCATCAGGCGCGCTATCTGCAGCTCGCCGCCGAACTCAAACCTTTGCTGGCGGACATCGACGGCTTTATTGATATCGAACGGTTCCAGAGCCTGATGACCGACGGCAAAATCCTGTCGCTTTCCTGGTGGCGGGATGAAGAGGCCGTCCGCCGCTGGAAGCAGAACGTTTTCCATCAGGCAGCGCAGGCCGAAGGGCGGGAGTCGATTTTCGCGTACTATCGCATTCGGGTAGCGCAGCTGGTGCGGGAGTACAGTTCCGAAACCGGAGGGCACGCGAATGTATGACGTTGACCTCATTCTGCCGACGGATAATGATAAGCTGGCCGCAGAGATCACCGAACCCTGGGCGACACATGTTAAAAACGAGCCTACCTCCTGAGAACGGCGCGGCGCTGGAACAGGCCATTGCCGCGGTGGCGGCCGCAATGGCCGATCCGTCGCGCGTAAAGATGCTGTGTGCGCTGATGGACGGGCGGGCGTGGACGGCCACCGAGCTGAGCGCGGCGGCAGACGTTGCGCCGTCGACCGCCAGTGGTCATCTCGCCCGGCTGGTGGAGGGGCAACTGATCGCCTGTCTTTCGCAGGGACGGCACCGCTATTATCGTCTGGCGGGGCACGACGTGGCGGAGCTGGTGGAGCAGATGATGGGGCTTTCCTGGAGCCGCATCACCCCGCCGGAAACTACCGCGCCGAAAGCCATGCGCGAGGCCCGAACCTGCTACGACCATCTTGCCGGAAGGATTGCGGTGCAAATCTATGATTTCATGCAGGCGGAAGGCTGGCTGGAGGCTGACGGTTCAGTGCTCACGCTGTATGGCCGGGAGCAGTTCCTGAAGCTCGGCATTTCGTTAAGCGCTCATCCGCGCCGGAAGGCCTGCTGCGCCTGCCTGGACTGGAGCGAACGGCGGTTTCACCTTGGCGGTGAGGCGGGCGCGGCGCTGCTCGACCATCTTGAAAATAAAGGCTGGATCCAGCGGGTGGCGGGATACAGGGAGGTGGTGGTGACGGCTTCAGGTAGGGCTGCTGTTAAGAGACTTTTTAGCCGTTAAATTCGCTGCGGGCTGAAGCCCTCACTCCGCCCCTCTCCCACGGGAAGAGGGAGACGTCGTTTCGCAATTCCTGCTCTTTCGCCTCTCGTTTCTTGATAGTTACCCTGATAACTATTATCTTGCCTGCGTGTGACGAGAGGTTTCCCTATGAGCGAAGAAGAGCTGTTTAGCCGCAGGCCAATGGGCATGCGGATGGCGATGATCGTGCGCCAGTGGCGTGCGGTGATCGACGACGCCATTCTCGATACCGGGTTAACCCAGTCGAGCTGGACGGTGATGATGCAGCTTCATCAGCTCGGGGATAACGTCTCGATGAGTGAGCTGGCGGAGGTGCAGGGCATCGAACTGCCGCCGCTGATGCGCACCCTGACACAGCTGGAAAAGCAGGGTTACCTGCTGCGCGCCGTATCGCCTTATGACAAGCGCATCCGGCTTCTGACGCTGACGCCTGAGGGAAAAGCCATATTAAAACGGCTCACTCAGGTGATTGAGACCTATCAGGCGCGCGTATCGCAAAACATCGCGCCCGAACATATCGACATTTTCAGCGCCACCCTGAATCAATTCGCCTGCAATTTGCGGACAATCCGCGAAGAAGATAACAAGACCGAAAAATAATGACCCCTGAACAAAAGTTTGCCCGCTGGGTAAGGGTGAGTATTGCCTCTTTCCTGCTGATGTTTGTCTATTTTATCGTCGCGGATATCTGGATCCCGCTGACGCCGGACTCCACCGTGATGCGCGTGGTGACGCCGGTTTCTCCGCGCGTCTCCGGCTACGTGGCGGCGGTACATGTCCACAACAACAGCCAGGTGAAGAAAGGCGATCTGCTGTTTGAGCTCGACGACACGCCGTTTCGCAATAAGGTGGAAGCGGCGCAAATCGCGCTCGAGCAGGCACGCTTGTCCAATGAACAGCTGGACGCGCAGATCGCCGCCGCGCAGGCCAGCCTGAAAACCGCCGTGCTGACCGCGCGTAACGACAAAGTGACCTTTGACCGCTACCAGAAGCTGAGCACGCTGCAGAACGTCTCGCAGGCCGATCTGGATAAGGTGCGCACGACCTGGCAGAGCAGTGAACAGTCCGTCAGCTCAATTCAGGCCAACATCCAGAACCTGCACATCCAGCGCGGCGAGCGGGACGAGCACCGCAACGTGACGCTGCAAAAATACCGCAACGCGCTGGATGAGGCAGAGCTTAACCTTGGCTGGACGAAGGTTTACGCCCAGGCGGACGGCACGGTCAGCAACCTGCAGTTGAGCCCCGGCTTCTACGCTTCTTCCGGTTCCGCCGCGCTGGCGCTGGTGAACAACCAGACCGATATCGTGGCCGATTTTCGCGAAAAAAGCCTGCGCCATACCCATCAGGGCACCGATGCGGCCGTGGTGTTTGACGCCTTCCCGGGGCACGTTTTCCGCGCCCACGTGACCAGCAGCGACGCGGGGATACTGGCGGGTCAGGAGGCCGTTAACGGTCAACTGTCCGAGCCGGAAACCTCCAACCGCTGGGTGCGTGACGCCCAGCGCATGCGCATTCACGTGACGCTGGATGAGCCGCTGCCGAAGCATCTGCCGACCGGCGCGCGCGCTACCGTGCAGCTCTACAACAGCGAAGGGCCGTTTGCGCGCTTCTTCTCGGGGATGCAGATCCACCTGGTGAGCCTGCTTCACTATGTCTATTAGCACCCTGGCGCGGGTGTTTACCCCGCACGGCAACATCGTCTATACGGCAAACGACTTTCGCCAGACCCTGCGCATCGTCTTTGCCGGGATGATTGCGCTGAGCATCTCCAGCTTTTACAACACCAGCTACGGCGTGTTTTTTGTGGTCTATCCGATCATGCTGCTGTCGCTGGTACCGGTGTTTAACCGCCACGTGGCGAAGCAGTTTATCTTCAGCGCCGCGTTAAACTGTGTCGAAATGATCTTCATCATCGGCTATCTGTCGCAATGGCCGGTCATCATGACGCTGGTGGTGTTTGCCCTGTACGTGATGCGCTTTCGCTTTATGAGCAAAGGGCCGCTGTTCCTGTTTGGCTCAATGGGCGTGGTGTGCCAGAGCGTGATGCTCAACTTTATGAGCTACCCCACGACCAACTGGCACACGCTGCTGTTTTCCAACATCGAAGCGAGCGTGATGGCGGTGTGCCTGAGCGCGCTGATGAACTATCTCCTGCCGGACGTGGAGCCCCGCAGGCCGCCGCCGCTGATCGAGAAAGACGATGCCCGGGTGCGCCACGAGTCGCTGCTCTCCGGCACCGTCGCGACGCTGATATTCGTGGTGTTTCAGATTAGCGACCTAAGCGATTCGCTTTCGGCGCTAATGGCGGGGATTTTGATCCTGTTCCCCATGCACTATCGCGGTTCGGTGATGAGCTCGATCTGGCGCGTGGTCGGCGTGGTGCTGGGCTGTCTCTACATTCTGGTGGTGCAGCTGATCCTCTACGATCACAGCAGCCATATGCTGCTGATGATGCCGCTGATCGGCCTCGGGCTGGCGTTTGGCGCACGACTCCACGTGATGGAAAAGGTGGGGGCGGGCGTAGGGTTCTCCAGTATCACCACCATCGGCATTATGTTCGGGCAGAACATGCACCCGGACACTGACCTGGTGTTCAGCGATCTCTATCGCATCACCTCCGTCACCTTTTCGCTGGTGGCGACGCTGACGATGGTCTTTCTGGTGCACCTGATCCTCAACCGCTTCGAGGCGACGCGCTACGTCATCGCGCCGCCCAGGGCGGATTAATGCCCCAGCACGGCAGGCAGCTGCGAGAGTAAAAACAGAATCAGGCCAATCGTTCCGCCCACCAGCGTGCCGTTGACGCGGATGAACTGCAGATCTTTACCGATATTCAGCTCAATCTGGCGGGACATGTCTTTGGCATCCCAGCTTTTGACCGTGTCGCTGATGTGGCGGGTCAGGAACGCGGCGAAATCCGGCGCGAGGCGGTGCGCGGCCTGCTCCAGATGCTCGTTCAGCGACGCCCGCAGGCTGGCGTCGTTAGACAGCGTTTCGCCAAACCACAGCCCGGCGTTGGCGATGCGCTGCTTCACGCGCGAGTCCTCGCTTTGCATATCCGCCTTCAGCCACTGGCGCAGGTCGGCCCACATCTCGCCCAGATAGCGGTTAAACGCCTCGTCGTTTTTCAGGTAGTGCTTGATGTTGTCGGCTTTTGCCGCCATCTCCGGATCGTTTTTCAGGTTGTCGATAAGCTTCAGCGTGGCGCGGTCAAACGCCTGGCGGATCTGGTGCGTGCGGTCGTGGCTGATATCGTCCAGCAGCGTGTTCACCGCGTTCGATACCATCTCCGCGCTTTGATCGCCCAGCCACTCGGTGGGCAGCACCATCGCCTTGCGCGGATGCTCGGTCTTCAGCCAGTGGACAATCTGATCGGCAATAAAGTCCCGCGTGCTTTCCCGCTGAATCAGGGTAATCAGGCGGTTGATGATGGCATCCAGCAGCACCTGGTGGCGGTTGTTTTTGGTCATGCTCTCCAGCATCACGGCGCTGGTTTCGGTGAAATCGACCTTGTCGATGGCCTTATGCACCGCCCGTTTGAGCAGGCGCTGAATGCGTCCGTCGTCGGTGAGTTCGAGAAAACCGCTCATCACCTGCATCAAGTGCAGCCCGACGCGCTGGGCGTTGTCGGGCTTGCTGAACCAGGCGCCGATCATCTGCGCAGGTTCATAGCGGCGAATCAATGCAACCAGCGACTGGGTATCCAGAAACTTCTCCTGCACAAACTGGCCGAGATTGTCGCCAATTCTGTCTTTATTGCGCGGGATAATCGCCGTATGGCGCGAGATAAACGGAATGGGCACCCGGCGGAAAAGCGCAACCACGGCAAACCAGTCTGCCAGCGCGCCGACCATCGCCGCCTCGGCAATGGCCTCTACGCCGCGCACCCAGAAGGTCTGCGGCAGGAACAGGGTGGTGATAAAGGCCGCGGCGGCAACCAGCAGCAGCGACAGCGCCAGCATCTTGGCGCGTTTGAGTTCAGCTATTTTTTCCATGGGTTAAGGATAGAGGCAAGCGGGGGGAAAGTGCAAAAACCGACACAGCACCCACCCGCCAAACCCCATCAGCACCACTCCCGCCGTGCGCTCAATCCACCACAGCGAACGGCTGAGCTTCTTTTGAACCACGGGCAGCCCCAACAGCGACACCAGCGCTAAATCCCACGCCAGCACCACCATCACCATCCAGACGCCGCAGGTCGCCTGCTGAAGCAGCGTGACGTCCGGCCCCAGTAGCGCAGTCATCAGCGCCAGATAGAACAGCGCGTTCTTCGGGTTTAACAGCGCCGAACCGAGCCCCAGCAGGATCTGTCTGCGCAGCGAAGGGCAGCGCTGGTGGGTTTCATTCAGCGCCAGCGCCTGCTGGCGGCTGCGAATCAGATGTGAGCCGATCCACAGCAGGTACAGCGCTCCGCAAAGCTCGATAAGCGTAAACAGCCACGTAAACTGGCGCAGCGCGCTCCAGCCGATAATCACCAGTAAGATATACAGCCCGTTGCCCGCGGCGATGCCGACGCACAATCCGGCGCTACCCCGCAGTCGGTAGCGCGCGGCGTAGCCCACCAGCAGGAAGAAATCCGGGCCCGGGCTTAACAGGGCGACAAAATGCGCCAGCGCCAGCGCGAGAAAAGCGGAAGGGAATAACAGTTCCATAGCGACCTCGGTTAATAATCCGAGGTCAGGCTACAGCGCTGCAGAACCTATTTATTGTCAGATATTGATCGGCCGGTGGCGTACTGGCGCGGCGTGGCGGCGGTATAGCTGACGAAGGTCTTATGAAAATGGCTCTGGTCGGCAAAGCCGCTCTGGTAGCCAACGTCGGCAATATCATCCCCGGCGCGCAGCCGCGCTTTGGCGAACTCCACGCGGGAGATGTTGAGAAAGCTGCCCGGCGTCAGGCCGGTGTCCTGCCGGAAGGTGCGAATCAGCGTCTCCTTGCGCAGCGAGAAGCGTTGAGCAAGCTCGTCGAGGGAAGGCGGGCAGGTGATATCGGAAAGAAACGCCTGCTGAATCTGCTGGCTGGTTGCGCGAAGCGCGTCAGCGTTATCCGCGGCGCGGGGAAGGGCAGAAAGCAGCGTTTCCAGTGATGCCTGAGACAGGCTCTCGACAACGTCCAGGTAATGGGCAAAAAGGGTTGGGCTACGAATCACCTGTAGCGCCAGCGGAAGCCCGGTGTCGATGTAGAGCATATGGTAGCTGCGCGGTTGCCCGGCGACGGGGTTACAGCTGTGCGGCGCGCAGGCCGGGATCACGATGAGGTCCCCGGGGTTAAGGATGTAATCTCTGTCGTGACACACGCAGCAGGTCTGGCCCTCCACAATCGCGCCGATGGAAAGCTGAGGGTGACTATGGCGTTTGTACGCCTGCGTACTCTGCCAGGTACTGCGCAGCTCAAGGCCTGAGGCGCGGTGAAATGTCTGACGGACGTGTCGGGTATCGGTCATGGGCGCTCCTTCTGAAGGTTTTTTATACCACGTCAGCGAACCGTCCGGCAGCGCTTCATTAAGAACCTTCCGGATATACCCAACTTTACGCCCACGGTCAGTCATGTTGACTACCCTTAATACCCTAAGCGGTAAAACAAGGAGATTCGACATGGCTTATCAGACAGTAAATCCTGCCACTAACCAGCTCATCAAAGAATACCCCTCACATACCGACGCGGATATCGAAGCGGCGCTCAGGGCGGCCGATGCGCTTTACCATTCGGAGTGGGCGAAAGGCGATATCAGCCAGCGCCTGCCGGTGCTCCATAAGCTTGCCGATCTGATCGACGAGCGCGTGGAGGATCTGGCTAAAATCGCCAGCCAGGAGATGGGTAAGCTCATCGAACAGAGCCGCGGCGAGGTGAAGCTGTGCGCACAAATAGCCCGCTACTACGCCGATAACGCGAAGCGGTTCCTGGCCCCGGTGAAGTACGACTCGGAGCTTGGGGAAGCGTGGGTTGAGCATCACCCCATCGGCGTGCTGATGGCCGTCGAGCCGTGGAACTTCCCGTATTACCAGCTGATGCGCGTTCTGGCGCCGAACCTGGCGGCGGGTAACCCTGTCATCGCCAAGCATGCCAGCATCGTGCCGCACTGCGCCGAGACCTTTGCCCATCTGGTGCGCGAGGCGGGCGCGCCGGAAGGGGCGTGGACCAACCTGTTTATTTCGTCCGAGCAGGTGGCGAACATCATTGCCGACGATCGCGTGCAGGGCGCCGCATTAACCGGCTCCGAAAAGGCGGGCAGCGTGGTGGCCGCGCAGGCGGCGAAGCACATCAAGAAATCTACGCTGGAGCTGGGCGGTAACGACGTCTTCGTGGTGCTGGATGACGCAGACCTTGAGAAGGCCGTGAAAATTGGCGTTAACGCGCGGCTCAACAACGCCGGGCAGGTCTGCACCGCGGCGAAGCGCTTTATCCTGCATGAAAAGATTGCGGATGCCTTCCTGAGCAAATTCACCGAGGCATTTAAGCAGGTGAAGATTGGCGATCCGCTGGAGGAAAGCACCACGCTGGGGCCTTTGTCGTCTAAAGATGCTCTGGAAACGCTAACCAAACAGGTTAACGAGGCGGTGAAAAACGGTGCCACGCTGCACTATGGCGGCAAACCGGTTCAGCGCGACGGGAGCTTCTTCGAACCAACGATCCTGACGAATATCTCGCGCGATAACCCGGCGTACTTCGAGGAGTTTTTCGGCCCTGTGGCGCAGATGTACGTGGTGAAAAGCGACGACGAGGCGGTCGCGCTGGCGAACGACTCCCACTACGGCCTGGGCGGCGCGGTATTTAGTCAGAATATCGAGCGCGCGAAGAAAATGGCGTCACGGATTGAAACCGGGATGGTGTATATCAACTGGCTTACCGATACCGCACCAGAGCTGCCGTTCGGCGGCGTGAAGCGATCGGGCTACGGACGCGAGCTGTCGGACCTGGGGATCAAAGAGTTTGTGAACCAGAAGCTGGTGGTGGTACACAAGTAATACCCGAGACAAAAAAACCTGCCATCTGGCAGGTTTTTTTGTTTGTTCGTCGGCTTAGAAGCTCACGCCGCCGCCCACGTATGCGCCGTCGATCAGCGTGTGGTTTGGACGACCGTCTTTGCCGTCAACGCTCACGTGGCGGTAACCCACTTTCAGCGTAACCGGTTTGATTGGGGTCCAGCTTACGCCGCCATTAGCTTCCACGTAGTTTTTCACGCTGTTGTTCAGGCCGTCTGGCGCAACGTAACCTTCACCGAAGACGTTGATGCTGTCGGTCAGTGCCACGTTCACGCCGCCGCCGATTGGGAACGCCACGCCGTTATCGCCTTTTTTCGGGCCGATGTAGATCGCTTTCGCACCTGCATTCAGCATGACCGGGCCCACTTCCAGGTTGTAGCCTGCGCCCACGCCGCCGGTCTGGGTTCCGTCATCGGTGTTTTTAAGCCAGTTACCTTCGGTGTAAAGACCGGAGGTCGATTTACCCATTTCCACATTCAGGTTGGTAAAGTTTTTACCCTGCTCAATGCTGCCACCCATCGCCAGTGCGGAGCCAGAGACAGCGGTCAGAGCGGAAAGGATGAGAACGTTAAGCTTTTTCATGAGTTTTTCCTCGTCATTAAATTAATCTGAGGGCACCTTAACAAGTGATGTTTATGACTGCAAATGTGATGCATGTCGTGGTTTTATGCTGATTTTGTTAGTTATTTAGTTTTTATCTGTTACTGAATTGTTTGTTTGGCGAACCGTCAATAGCAATTAAATTCGCGTTTAGTAAAAGTTTAAAGAGTTTGCTAAACGAGGTTTGAACGAGGGGAAAAAAGCCCTTTGAGATGAATTAATTAAGTTTCTAATAATTTCCAAAAATGTTTCAGTTGTCATAGATAAAGACGTAAGTTTACATTTCTGAAGAGGGATATACGTGCTGCTGCGTTGGTCAGTGTCCCTTCCATGTCATTTTTCTGACACGTTTATTCTTTACGTTGTTGGCTTCACTAACTGGATGCTAACAATATGAAAAGAAAAATTATTCCTGTGCTAATCGGCTGTGCGCTCTCTTTCTCTGGCCTGGCGGCGCAGCCTACTGCTGAGCGCTATGTCGTCAGCTTCCCTGAAGGCTCCCACGTGAGCTACAGCGGCGCGTTTGCCAGCGCCTTTCCGAACGGACTCCCCGTGGGCATTGGCTCCGGCCTGCTGTTTACCGGCAAGCAGGGCGACGCCCTGATCTTTGCGACCGTGACCGATCGCGGTCCAAACGCCGATGCGCCAAAAATGGGTAAAAACGAAGCCAAAATATTTGTCACGCCAGATTTCGCGCCGCTGCTGATGACCATCCGCGTTCAGAACGGCAAAGCGGAGGCTGTCGATGCCCGCCCGCTGCATGATGATAAAGGCGAGATCAACGGTCTGCCGCTGCAAAGCGGCGTGATTGGTTCCACCAATGAAGTGGCGTTCAGCGACACCCTCAAGATCCTGAAGGGTGACAACCGTGGCCTGGACACAGAAGGCATCACCCCGGACGGCAAAGGCGGCTACTGGCTGTGCGACGAGTATGGCCCGTTCCTGATTAACGTCGACAGCAAAGGGAAGATCCTGGCGATCCACGGGCCGCAGGCCGCGGAAGGGGAGAAATCCATCGCGGGCGGTCTGCCAAACATTATCAAATGGCGCCAGGCGAATCGGGGCTTTGAAGGCCTGACCCGCATGCCGGACGGGCGGATTATCGCCGCCGTGCAAAGCACGCTGGATATCGACGGTAAGAGCAAAAAGCAGGCGCTGTTTACCCGTCTGGTGAGCTTCGACCCGGCGACCGGCAAAACGGCGATGTACGGTTACCCCATCGACAGCGCGGCCTACAGCAAAAACAGCGACGCCAAAATCGGCGACATCGTGGCGCTCGATGACCAGCACATCCTGCTGATTGAGCAGGGAAGCGATAAAAACGACGGCATGCGTAACCTGATTTACAAGGTGGATCTCAGCAAGGCGAGCGACCTGACCGCCTTCGACAAGCCGGGCGAATACCCGGAGTTTGATGATGAGAAAACCCTGGCGCAGCGGGGCATAACGCTTGCTGCAAAAACGCAGGTTGTCGACCTGCGCGCGCTGGGCTGGCAGCAGGAGAAGGCCGAAGGGCTGGCGCTGATCGACAGCAAAACGTTTGCGGTGGCGAACGATAATGACTTTGGCGTGAAGGTGGCGATGCAAAACCCGGTCGAGGGCAAGAAGCTCAAGGATTATCGGGTGAACGCGGAAGGCAAGCTGACGCTGGATGATAAGCCGGTGGAAACCACGCTCAGCGTGAAGCCGCTGAAGAAGCCGGAGTCGGACAGCGAGCTGTGGATTGTGACGGTGCCGGAGGCGGTGAAATAATACCAGGGCTTACCCCTCACCCTAGCCCTCTCCCCATAGGGGAGAGGGGATGTTCGGTGCGGTTATTTCTTCAGCCCTGCAAACGCCGCCCGTATTTCTTCTTCCGGCAGCTGGATACCGATAAACACCATCACGCTGCGCGGCGCTTCATAGCCCCAGGGTCTGTCCCAGTCGGCGCTGTACAGGCGCTGCACGCCCTGGAACAGCAGGCGGTTCGGCTCGCCGTCAATCCACAGCATCCCTTTGTAGCGCAGCAGCTTGTCGGCAAACGACAGCAGAAGGTTCTCCATGACGCGGGACACGTCGCTGATGTCCACCGGGTAGTCCAGCTCCACCACTATCGACGCCACGTCGTTTTGCTTGTCTCCCATAAAGTGGAAGCGCGGTTTCGCGGTAACGGTCTCCTCCAGCATAAAGCCGTTGGTGTTGAACAGCTGGGACAGATCGATGTCGCCATGCGTCACCGTGTAAACCGGCGCGCGGGAGTTGATGCGCGTCAGGCGCTCGCGCAGTTTTTCGCTTTCGCCCGCCACGTCGGTTTTGGTCAGCAGAATGCGATCAGCGTAGCCCACCTGAGACTGGGCGATGGTGAACTGGTTCATCTGTTCGTCGGCGTGGACCGCATCCACCAGGGCAATCACGCCGTCCAGCAGGTAGCGCTGGCAGAGGATCTCGTGAGAGAAAAAGGTCTGAATAATCGGGCCGGGGTCGGCCATGCCGGTGCACTCGATCACCAGACGGTCGAAGTCGATCTCGCCACGGTCGCGGCTGTCGAGCAGGTCCAGCAGGGCATCTTCCAGCTCGTTAGAGCGGGTGCAGCAGATGCAGCCGTTGGTCAGGGTTTTGATCTGGGTGGCGCGATCGCCGATCAGCTGATCGTCTACGGAGACTTCGCCAAATTCGTTTTCGATGACGGCGATTTTGAAGCCGTGCTGTTCGTTCAGGATGTGGCGCAGCAGGGTGGTTTTACCGGCGCCGAGGAAACCGGTCAGCAGGGTAACGGCAATCGGGGTCATGGTCTCTCCTTTAGCAGCAGCGGACGCCGCCTTCTCCACTTCCGCCGTAGCGCGCTTCCTGCCGCTCGCGGAAGAATTCGGTGTAGGTCATGTACGGCTTATCCGGATGGTTGGTCTTCATATGCTCAACGTAGTTGTCATAGTCCGGAATGCCAATCAGCATTTTCGCCGCCTGACCGAGGTATTTTTTGGCTTCGCCTAAGTTACCAAACATAAGGTGTCCTGATAAGAAAAAGCCCGGTGGCGCTACGCATACCGGGCCTACGGTTACAGGCTGGATTAATGGTGTGAAGAGGTCTTCACGCCGCCTTCCGGCACCGGCACGTACGGGGTTTCTTTATCCGTACGGCCGTCGGCGTTGCGCACGTTCAGCCAGGTTTTGATGCCGTAGAAGATGATGCTGTACACCACCACCAGGAACAGAATGCTCAGACCCGCGTTGGTGTAGTTGTTCACCACGATATGGTTCATGTTGGCAATCTGCTGCGCGGTAAGATCCGCGCCGCCTGCGGCAATCTTCTCTTTGTACTGGTTAGCCATGAAGAAGAAGCCTTCCAACTGCGGGTTGGCGCTGAACAGCTTCAGGCCAAGGGCCCAGGTGGTGCAGAGCAGCAGCCACAGCGCAGGAACAACGGTTACCCAGATGTATTTGGTGCGCTTCATCTTCACGAGGACCACGGTACCGAGCACCAGAGCAACGGCTGCGAGCATCTGGTTAGAGATACCGAACAGCGGCCACAGGCTCTTCACGCCGCCGAGCGGGTCGACAACGCCCTGATACAGCAGGTAGCCCCACAGGCCTACGCAGCCCGCCGTACCCAGAATGCCCGCTACCAGAGAGTCGGTTTTCTTCAGGAACGGCACGAAGTTACCGAGCAGGTCCTGCAGCATGAAGCGGCCCGCACGGGTACCGGCGTCCAGCGCGGTCAGGATGAACAGCGCTTCGAACAGAATACCGAAGTGGTACCAGAAGCCCATGTCCGCCCACGGCAGCACCTTGTGGAATACGTGTGCGATACCCACGGCCAGCGTCGGTGCACCACCGGCGCGGTTCAGCACGGACGGTTCGCCGATGTCCTTCGCCGTCTGCATAATCTGCTCTGGCGAAATCACGAAGCCCCAGGAGCTGACGGTCGCCGCCGCGTGTGCGCTGGCGTCCTTCAGCTGCGCCATAATCAGCGCCGCGTTGTCGCCGCCCATCTCGTGCAGGTTTGGCATGGTGATGCCGAGGCCTGCAGGCGGGGTGTTCATCGCGAAGTAGAGACCCGGTTCGATAATGGAGGCTGCAACCAGCGCCATGATCGCCACGAAGGACTCCATCAGCATCGCGCCGTAGCCGATCAGACGCGCGTCTTTCTCGTTCGCCAGCAGCTTAGGCGTGGTACCGGACGCAATCAGGGCGTGGAAGCCGGAGACCGCACCGCAGGCGATGGTGATAAACAGGAACGGGAACAGGGCGCCTTTCCACAGCGGGCCGGTTCCGTCGATGTACTGGGTTACCGCAGGCATTTTCAGGTCCGGGTTAATCACCAGGATGCCGATCGCCAGACCGACGATAACGCCGATTTTCAGGAAAGTCGCGAGGTAGTCACGCGGGGCCAGAATCAGCCAGACCGGCAGCAGCGCGGAGATAAACGCATAGCCAATCAGCGCGAAGGTAATGGTGGTGTCCTTGAAGGTCAGCGCCGGGCCCCAGTACGGGTCGTGCGCAATCACGCCGCCGAAGTAGATGGAGGCCACCAGCAGCACGATACCAATCACCGACACTTCACCTACGCGTCCCGGTCTCAGGAAGCGCATGTAGATACCCATGAACAACGCAATCGGCACGGTTGAGCAGACGGTGAAGACACCCCACGGACTTTCCGCCAGCGCTTTCACCACGTCGCCCCAGGGGCCGAGCATTTTCACCATCAGGCCTGCCATTGACGGGTTACGCATTTCAGCCAGCTCAGGCCGCGCCACCACGCCCAGCGACAGCAGCGTCACCAGCAGATAGACCCC